>NZ_JBHUDH010000092.1:38394-43093 GCF_042678005.1 Halolamina salina
CCGTGCGCGAACCGAGCGCGAGGGACGACCGAGTGAACGGAGTGAACGAGGGAGTCGGCTGGGGAGGCCTGAGGGCTGTGCGGGGCGGTGCGGTCGCAAGTGGTCATGCTCACTCCGCGGTGTCGTTCGCAGTAGTGGCAGTGGTCCAGAGAAAACTGCCCGAACCGACTACACCAACTCAGCCCTCGAACCCGTCTTCCCACCGGAACGTCCCGTTACGCTGCACCACCTCGCCGTCGATCTCCATCCGCGAGTCCTCGCTCATGTCGGTGATCATGTCGACGTGGACCGCCGAGTCGTTCGCCTCGCCCTCGCTGCCTTCGGGGAAGTTCGACTCGTAGGCACGCCCCACTGCCAGATGCACCGTATCGCCCATCTTCTCGTCGAAGAGGATGCTGTCGGTGAAGCGGTCGATGCCGCGGTTCATCCCGATCCCGAGTTCGCCGAGTCGCCGAGCGCCCTCGTCGGTGTCGAGCACCTCGGCGATCGCGTCCTCGTTCTGCTCGGCCGCGAAGTCGACGACCTCGCCGTCCTCGAAGGTGAGGTGGACGTTCCGGACGCGCTGGCTGTTGATCGTCATCGGCACGTCGAAGAACACCTCGCCCTCGGTGGCGTGGGGCGCGGTGAACACCTCGCCTGAGGGGAGGTTGTGGGAGTCGTAGGCGACGCTCGCGGCGGAGTTCACTGCGGTCCGGCCCTCGATCGACATCGTGAGATCCGTGTCCTCCTTGACGATCCGGACCTCGCTCCCCTCGTCCAGCAGTTCCTTCATCGTCGCCATCTCGTCGGCCAGTTCCTCCCAGTCACGCAGGACGGCGTCGTAGACGAACTCCTGGTACTCCGCGTAGCTCATGCCGGCCTGCTGGGCCAGCGCGCGGGTCGGGTGGACCGTCGACACCCAGTCGGTGTCCATCCGCGCCTCGCGGATCCCCTGCCGGGCACGGCCCTTCGCCTGTCGCTTCTCGGCGGGTACGTCGGCGCCCTCCGTCGTGTTCCGGCCGCCGCCGAGGCGGAGCACCGCGTCGGCGTGCTCGTACAGCGCGCGCTCGTACTCGGGGTCCTCGTCGAACTCGCCGCTGTGGGCCCGCGTGTACGCCCGATCCACCTCGCTGGAGCCGTACAGCGTGACGAGGTTCGCGTCGCGCACGCCGAGCTCCTCGGCGACGGCGACGGCGAGTTCGTGGGCCCCCTCGGCGACGGAGAGCACCACGTCGTCGCCCGCCTCGATCCGGGCGCTCCAGTCGACTAGCGTCCTCGCGTGTTCGCGGATGCGTTCGTCCATGGCTGCCGGATCGGTGCCATCCGGGAAAACACCCGCGGGACGCGGTCGACCGCCCGCGGCGATCGGGCAGTTCCGCGACCGCCCGGGACCGCAACGGCTACACGCGTGCCCTCACAGCCTCGGGTATGGAACTGGGCGTCATCGGACTCGGACGGATGGGACAGATCGTCGTCGACCGAGCCCTCGACGCGGGCCACGACGTGGTGGCGTTCGACCTGAGCGCGGAGGCGACCGCCGAGGCCGCCGAGGCGGGCGCGACCGCCGCCGACAGCGCCGCGGACCTCTGTGACCGACTGGGCGAGGAGAAGCGGATCTGGCTGATGGTGCCGGCGGGCGACCCCGTCGACGCCACGCTCGCCGACCTCGAACCCCACGTCGGCGAGGAGGACGTGATCGTCGACGGCGGGAACTCCCACTTCGAGGCGTCGGTGCGCCGGGCCGAGGAGGTCGACGCCGCCTACCTCGACTGCGGCACCTCCGGCGGCCCCGCGGGCGCACACCTCGGCTTCTCGCTGATGATCGGCGGCCCGGAGTGGGCCTACGAGGCGATGGTACCGGTCTTCGACGCCGTCGCGACCGGGAACGCCGGCCACGAGCGCATGGGTCCCTCCGGGTCGGGCCACTACGTGAAGATGATCCACAACGGCGTCGAGTACGCGCTGATGCAGACCTACGGCGAGGGGTTCGAACTGCTCGCGAACGGCCGGTACGACCTCGATCTCGAAGCCGTCGCGCGGACGTGGAACAACGGCGCCGTGATCCGCTCGTGGCTGCTCGAACTCTGCGAGGAGGCGTTCCGCGAGGAGGGGAACGACCTCGGCGACGTCGCCGACCACGTCGCCGGCGGCTCCACGGGCACGTGGACCGTCCAGGAGGCGCTGGAGCAGGAGACCCCGGTGCCGCTGATCTATCAGGCGCTGGCCGAGCGGTTCGGCTCGCGGGCGCCCGATGAGGGGCGGTTCTCCCGGCGGCTCGCGAACCGGCTGCGCTACGGGTTCGGGCGGCACGACGTGAAGCGAGAGTAGCGAGGTCGGGGCAACGCGAGCGACGGAGGAGCGAGCGGAAAACCGACCTCGAAAGCGAGCGAGGCTGGCAAACGGCACACTGACGGTGTGCCGGCAAACAGCCTCGAAAGCGAGCGGGGAGGGACGACCCGCGAGCAAGGAGCGAAGTCGGGGTAACGGCACACCGACGGCGCGCCGGTAAACAGCCTCGGAACGATCGTAAAGTGATCCGCTGCGCGTTCTATCGTCGGGAGAGCCGTCGCTCAGGGTCGTTGAACGACGGGGTAGGGCAACAGGAGAACCCCCGTGGAAACCACGAGGGCGAAAGGCTCCCGCTGTCCGTGCCGTCACCTGTACTCCCCGCCGCTGACTGAAAACCCCTCCGACATCCCCGTTCGTTACTGGGTGCCGGGAGCCGACCGTTACAGGTCGGCGTCGCGGAACCAGACGATCCCCACCGCGAGCGGGACCGCCAGCCAGAGCAGCATCGCGAGCAGGACGACGCCGTCGGCGAACATCGGCGAGAGCTCGGGGCCGAGCGCCTGCGCAGCCTGCTGGTTCGGGATCATCCCCAGCAGCAGGCTGAACATCCGGATGCGGGCCTCCAGATCGCTCATGAACAGGCTGTCGACCAGCGACTTGTACGCCTGAATCGGGTTGAGGATCTTCAGCGCCAGCCGGAGCTGGAACTGCTGGGGCGTCGAGAGGCCGAACAACTCGGTCGCCGCGCGGTTGACGCCGGTGACGAAGAAGTTCCAGAGGAACCAGAACGTCGCGAACAGCCCGCCGGCGCCGACAAGCGCCTGCTGGTTCGTGTTCGCGGCCGCGGAGACGCCGACGGCGATGCCGACGAACACGACCCCCAGCAGCGCGGTCAGCAGCGCGAACTCGACGTAGACGAGGATGTCCAGCCCCGACGCCGCCGGCAGCAGCGCGAGCAGCGCGACGAAGAAGCCGATCAACACCGGGAGGCTGACGACCGCACTGCGACCGAAGAACTTCCCGAGCACCACGTCGTCACGCGAGTGAGGCAGCGAGAGCAGCAGCTTGATCGTGCCCGACTCCCGCTCGCGCGTGATCGAGCCGTAGGCGACGACGAGCGCCGTCAGCGGGATGATGATCGCCGTCCCCTGTTTGAGGAAGAAGAGGAACGTGCGGAGCACGCCGCCCCCGCCGCCCTGGGGGCCGCCGCCGACGTAGAGCCGGCCGATCGCGGCGCCGGCGAACACCAGAATCGACAGCGCCGACAGCACCCAGAGCCACCGGGAGCGCACCGCGTCCCGGAAGTCCTTCCGGGCGACGGCCTCCCAGCTCATGCGTCCACCTCCTCGGCCTCCCCGCCATCGTCGGGCGTGTCACCTTCGGTGTACGCGAGGAACAGGTCCTCGAGCGACGACTCGCGGGTCGAGAAGTCCTCGACGGCGATGCCGGCGTCCTCGAGCGCGCCGATGACCGCGGTCTTGGCCTCGGGGTCGCACTGGACCGTCACGGTCGCGCCGTCGGTCGAGGCGGCGTCGACGCCGTCGAGCGCGCGCACCGCGTCGAGATCCTCGTCCGTGACGCCGTCGGCGGTGATCGAAAGCGTCGCGCCGGAGCCGACCGCCTCGCGCAGCCCCTCGACGGAGTCCTTGGCGACGAGTTCGCCGTTCCGCAGGATCCCCACGGTGTCACAGACCGCCTCGACCTGCCCGAGCACGTGGCTGGAGAAGAAGACCGTCGCCCCCCGGTCGGCCTCCTCGCGGACGATATCGCGCATCTCCTTCGCCCCCGCGGGGTCGAGCCCGGAGGAGGGCTCGTCGAGGATCAACAGATCGGGATCGCCCACCAGCGCCATCCCGAGCGCGAGGCGCTGGGCCATCCCCTTCGAGTAGCCGCCGGCCTTGCGGTCGCCGTCGCCGGCGAGGCCGACGCGATCGAGCACGGCGTCGGGGTCCGCGTCGGCATCTTTGGACTCGATCGCGAACTCCAGATGTTCCCGCCCGGTCAGGCGGTCGTACACGGAGAACCCCTCCGGGAGCACGCCGGTGCGCTCCCGAACCGCGACGCTCTCGCGCTGGGGGTCCATCCCGAGCACTTCCACCCGCCCCGCGGTGGGGCGCACGAAGTCGAGCAGGACGTTAATCGTCGTCGACTTCCCGGCGCCGTTCGGGCCGAGGAAGCCGAACACCTCGCCCTCCTCCACCGTCAGATCGAGCCCGTCGACGGCGGTCACGTCGCCGAACCGTTTCGTCACCCCGTCGAGTTCGATGGCGGCCATGGGGCGGCTTGCCCCGGTTCCGGATAAAGGGTTTCGGCTGCGTCGCCGGCGTAACTATCGCTCAGAGTACGTCTTCGGGGTCGTGTTCCGCCGCCACACGCTCGACTTCGGCCGCGTAGCGCGCGGCCGTCTCGGGGTCGTCGACCGGTGTTAGCC
>NZ_JBHUDH010000092.1:43116-46882 GCF_042678005.1 Halolamina salina
GGCTCGTCGAGCAGCAGCACGTCGGTTTCCTGGGCCAGCGCCATCGCGATCCAGACGAGCTGTTTCTGCCCCCCGCTGAGGCTGTCGACGTCGCGGTCGCGGAGCCAGACGCGAGTCATGCTCCGGGGTTGTGGTGGGCGCGGTTTGTAGCCGACGGTCGGATTCGGCCCCCGCGACACCGAGGGCGTCACGCTCAAACGCGCCGACACCCTACCCCGGATAGATGGACGCGAGCGAGGCACGCGAGCGCGCCGGCGACCTCCCCCGGGAGCCGGGCGTCTACCAGTTCCTCGAACGCGGCGACGACAACGACACCGTCCTCTACGTCGGCAAGGCCGTCGACATCCGCGACCGCGTGCGCTCCTACGCGGACCCGCGGAGCGACCGTATCCGGAAGATGGTCCAGCGCGCCGACGCCATCGACACCGCGGTCACGGACACCGAGACCCAGGCGCTGCTGCTGGAGGCGAACCTGATCAAGCGCCACCAGCCGCGGTACAACGTCCGGCTGAAGGACGACAAGTCCTACCCGCTGGTCCAACTTACCGACCACGAGTACCCCCGCATCGAGATCACCCGCGATCCCGACGACGCGGCGACCGTCTTCGGCCCGTACACCCGGAAGGGCGAGGTCGAGACGGTCGTGAAGGCGATTCGTGAGATGTACGGGCTACGGGGCTGCTCGGACCACAAGTTCCGGAACCGCGACAGGCCGTGTATCGACCACGAGATGGGGATCTGCTCGGCGCCCTGCGTCGACGCCATCGACGCGGAGCGCTACGCCGAGGACGTATCGAGCGCGATCCGCTTTTTCGAGGGCGAGACCGGGATCCTCGCCGACCCGCTCCGGCGGGAGATGGAGCAGGCCGCCGCCGACGAGGCGTTCGAGCGCGCCGCCAACGCCCGGGACCGGCTCGAAGCCGTCGAGGCGTTCCACGGCGAGGGCGGCGAGGCCGTCTCCTCGCCCGGGAGCCGGCGGGAAGTCGACGTGCTCGCGGCGGTCGTCGAGGGCGGCGACGCGACCGTCGCGCGGCTCCACGCCGACTCCGGCCAGTTGGTCGACCGCTCGCGGCACCGACTCGACGCGCCCGATGGCGAGGACCGCGTCGCCAGCCTGCTGTCGGCGTTCCTGACCCAGTACTACGCCGAGCGGGAGCTACCCGACGCGATACTGCTCTCCGAACGGCCGGACGACGAGGACGTGCTCGACTGGCTCGAAAGTGCCGGCGTCGACGTGTCGGTGCCCGGCGCGGGCCGGGAGGGGAAACTCGTAGAGTTGGCGCTCAAGAACGCCCGCAGCGGCGTCGGCGGCGCGGACGACCCCGTCGGCGCGCTCGGGCAGGCGCTCGACATCCCCCGCCCGGAGCGGATCGAGGGGTTCGACGTGAGCCACGCACAGGGGAAGGCGGTCGTGGGCAGCGACGTGTGTTTCGTCGCCGGCAGCGCCGAGAAGTCCGACTACCGCCGGAAGAAGCTTCCCGACCGCAACGACGACTACGCCAACATGCGCGAACTGGTGCGCTGGCGGGCCGAACGCGCCGTCGACGGAACAGACGACCGGCCCGACCCGGACCTGCTGCTGATCGACGGCGGCGAGGGGCAGTTGGGCGCGGCGATGGACGCACTCGACGAGGTGGGCTGGGACGTGCCCTGCATCGCGCTGGCGAAGTCCGAGGAGTTGGTGGTCACGCCCGACGGCGTCGAGCGGTTCGACGACGACGCCCCCCACCTCCACCTGCTCCAGCGCGTGCGCGACGAGGCCCACCGCTTCGCGGTCCAGTACCACCAGAGCGTGCGCGACGAGGTGGCGACGGCGCTGGACGAGGTCGAGGGCGTCGGCCCCGAGACCCGGAAGCGCCTGCTCCGTCGGTTCGGCTCGATCGACGCCATCCCCGAGGCCGGCGAGTCGGCGCTGCTGGACGTGGAGGGCGTCGGGCCGACGACCGCCGAACGGATCGACCGACGGCTGTAAAAAATTCGTTTCACTCTCCAGTAGCTATTTGCCGGCCGGCGTCGAAACGCCGCCCGTTCGCCGCCCTCCGCCCTCCGTGGCGAGTTTCGGCGTACGCCACCCATGAAACGAGTCATACTGATCACGCTTCTCGTCGCGCTGGCCGGCGTGCCAGCCGCGGCGGCAGTCGCACCGATCGACGGCGCGACCGACGCACCGGCCCCCGCAGTGAACGACGCCGTCTCGAGCCAACAGACCGAACAGAGCGACGACGGGAACTACACCCGGCTCTACGTCGACGCCCGGGAGAGCTACCTCGACCTGAAGCCCGGGGAGAGCGGGACGTTCACCGTCGTCGTCGAGAACGGCGAGGACGAGGCGGTCGACGTGAACCCCCACCTGTTCACGTCGCCGACCGACCGCAACCCGATCAACGAGTCGTGGGTCGAGATCGACGGTCCCGACACGATCGACGCGGGCGAGGAAGTCGAGTACGAGGTGAGCGTCTCGGTCCCCGAGGACGCCGAGATCGCACGCTACTCCGGCGCGGTCGCGTTCACCGACGAGACCGTCTCCTCGCCCGGCCGACCGGACCGCCCGGTCCACGCGGCCCACACGAGCGTGAACGTCTGGAAGGAGCCGACCGTTCGGATCCTCTCGGAGACGTACATCAACACGCAGGTCGAGGCGGGCGACTCGGTCAGCAAGCAGATCGTGATCGAGAACACCGGCGACGAGTCGGTGCCGCTGAGCCCCGAGCGCGCCGAGCAGCGGGGTCACTGCTACGGCACCCACTGCCCGCAGCAGGTCGACCAGTCCTGGATCGACGTCGACGCGCCGAGCCAGATCGCGCCCGGTGAGACCGCGACCGTGACGGTCACGATCTCGCCGGACGCCGACGCCGAGCGCGGTCGCTACGACACCTCGCTCGATCTGGGGCTGCAGGACCCCAACCGCCGCGACGACAACAACTACTGGCAGGAGATCAGCCTGAGCTTCGTCGTCTGGGAGCAGCCCGACCAGCCCTACGAGGCGACGTTCGACGTCTCCGAGCGGACCGACAACGTCACGCTGACGCTCAACCCGCAGAACCGCCGCACTGCCGAGAACGCCGAGGCCGCGAGCTTCGACGTGACGTTCGTCTCGCCCGACGGCGAGCGCATCGACGCCGAGCGCGTGCAGGTGAGCCAGAGCGGCTACGTCGATCTCGGCGCCTCGCCCGAGCGTGGCGCCTCGCAGGACGGTCCCTACGCCACCAACGGCGGGCAGACCCAGTTCGTCTACGAACTGGAGGAGCCTGTCGCCGGCGAGTGGACCGCGGAGATCATGCCCGAGAACACGATCGGGTTCCAGTACGAGATCACGCAGAACGAGTCCGACGAGGAGTCGGACGAGTAACCCCGCTGCAGTCCTCCATTTTTCGCGTACCGCAGCCTATCAGCGCCGCGTGCCGCGACCGCCGACCTCTCCCCTCGGTGGCCCGAACGTTCGGGCGATGCCATCAGAGATGACCGCACACGTCATCGAGGAGTACGGCGACCCCGACGTCTTCACCGAGACCGAGCGACCGGTCCCCGAGCCAGACCCCGGCGAGATCCGGGTCGAGGTCGTCGCCTCGAGCGTCAACCCCGTCGACTACAAGATCCGCGCGGGTCACATCCCCGACTTCGCCCCCGAGTTCCCGGCGACGCTGGGCTGTGACGTGGCCGGCGTCGTCGACGCGGTCGGCGAGGGTGTCGACCGCTTCGAACCCGGCGACGAGGTGTACGGGATGCCCGGCGGGGCCGGGCGGGAGGGGGCGGTCGGCGACTACGT
>NZ_JBHUDH010000093.1:0-3323 GCF_042678005.1 Halolamina salina
CCGCCGCCGCTGTCGGAGCCTGCGACGGTGAGCGCGACGGGTCGGCCCATCAGTCGTCGGCGGGGCCGGGCTGTGTGCTGGGCATGCCGACGCTCGGCGCGTCGTGGCCGAGTTCGTCGATGGCCACCTGCGCGGCCTGCTTACCCGAGAGCAGCATCGCGCCGAACGTCGGCCCCATGCGGGTTAGCCCGTGGGTCGTCGCGGTCGCGAGCCCCGTGGTGATCAGGCCGTCGTGGACCTTCCCGGTCTGCTCGACCACCGCGTCCTCGCTCTCGCCGACCCACATGGAGTCGTGGCCCGGCGAGTCGTGGCCGGGGGCGCCGTACTCGCCGTCGGCGGAGGTGTCCATGCCGACCTCGCCGGTCTCCTCGATCCCCTCGGCGTCGATCACGCCGCGCTCGTGGAGCTTCGAGACGACGACCGCCTCGTGGCCCGTAGCGTCGATCACGAGGTCGGCCTCGACCGCGACGGGGTCGACGCAGGTGAGTTCTCGGGGGAGGGAGTGGACGGGCGTCCAGTTGAGCACGACGCCCGACACCTCGTGGTCCTCGCGGACGACCACGTCGGTGAACTCCGTCATGTTCTGGATCCGCGCGCCGGCGTCGCAGGCCGCCTCGATCAGCGCCGAACTCGCGTGGGGCGCGGTCGCGACGTGGAGTCCCTCGACCTCGTCGGTCTCCTCGTAGGGGACGCCGAGCTCGTCGAGCACCTCGTGGGCGGGCTCGCGGACCGTGAGCTTGTTCATCAGGAAGCCGCCGAGCCAGAAGCCGCCGCCGAGGTAGTTGTTCTTCTCGACGACGGTCACGTCGACGCCCCGCTCGGCGAGCTCCTTCGCCGCCACCAGCCCCGAGGGGCCGCCGCCGACGACCACCACCTCGCTGTCGGTGAACTCCATGAACTCGTCGTGCCACTCGTCGGCGATCGCGCGGGTGACCTGTGCCTCGCTCGCGTCGCTGAACCCGTCGAAGGACATGCGATTACTACGTGGTACTACCGAGTAGTTAAGCGTTGCGTCGCGGGCGAGCGAGGCGGCGGGGCCGTCGGGCGTCGCGCCGTCACAGAGCGTTTAGAAACCCCCCGACGGTACGTCATCCATGACCAGCGAGACGGAGAAACGGGAGGGGGTCACGTTCACCCTCGACGGCGCGTGGGAGGGGTTCCGACGCTGCCTCCCGGTCGCGGCCGGCGTCGGCGGCTACGGCCTCGTGTTCGGCGTCGTCGCGCGGCAGTCGGGACTGAGTGTCGCGGAGGCGGCGCTCATGAGCGCGACCGTGTTCGCGGGCGCGGCTCAGCTGATCGCCGTCGAGCTCTGGGCCGACCCGGTCCCGATCGCCGCGGTGCTGACGACGACCGCCGTGGTCAACACCCGCTACGTGCTGATGGGGGCGGCGCTGCGGCCGTGGTTCGCCCGGCTCCGGCCCGGCCACGCCTACGGGAGCGTGTTCTTCCTGATCGACGAGACGTGGGCGCTGACGATGGGCGAACTGAGCGAGGGGAGCGGTCGCGGGGCGTTCATGCTCGGCAGCGGGATCGCCGTCTGGCTGTTCTGGGTCGCCGCGACGGTCGTCGGCGCGAGCGCCGGCGCCGCGATCGGCGACCCCAGCCGGTACGGGCTCGACTTCGTGCTGCCCGCGATCTTCGTCGCGATCGCGGTCGGCCTCTGGGAGGGGAAGTCGACGCTGCTGCCGTGGGGCGTCGCGTTCCTCGTCGCGGTCGTGGCCGCCGACGCGCTCCCGGGGCGGTGGTACATCCTCGCCGGGGGGATCGCGGGCAGCCTCGTGGAGGTGATCCGTGTCGGCCGTTGATCCGACGGTACTCGCCGTCGTGGCCGCGATGGCGGTGCTGACCTACCTCACCAAGGCCGGCGGCTTCTGGCTGCTCGGCCACGTCGACACCTCCGAGCGCGTCGACGCCGCGCTGTCGGCGCTGCCCGGCGCCGTCGTCGTCTCGATCGTCGCGCCGGAGCTACTGCACGGCGGGCCGAGCGCGTGGCTCGGCGCGGCGGCGGTGGTGCTGCTCACCCGGAAGACGGGGAGCCTGTTGGCGGCGATGGCCGGCGGCCTCGGCGTCGTGCTCGCGGTCCGGGCGGTGCTCTAAGCGGGGTCGTGGACCTCGTCGAGCGCGTCGAACGTCGGCGCGTTCACGATCCGGACGGTCCGCCCCTCGCGCGTCACGCGGAACGCGTCCGCGAAGGACCCCTCGGACACGCGGTAGACCCCCTCACCCTCGGCGGTGGCGTTCAGCGACTCGGTGAGCAGCCCACGGTAGGCGCGGGCGAACTGCCGGGCGTCGCGCTCGCTCTCCCACCGGGTCTTCAGGACGTAGCCGTCGCCCTCCTCACCGAAGTACGGCACCAGCGTGTCGCCCCCCCAGCCCGCGGTCGCGGGATGGGAGTAGTTGTACGCGGAGTAGGGGCCGGGGTCGTTCGACAGCGTCCCGCGGTCGATCGCGCGCTGCTGCCACAGCATCGCGAACAGCGTCGCCTCGCCCAGCGTGGTCGGGCTCGCCCGCTCGAACGCCGCGGTCGAGCGGTCGGGGACGATCACGCTCGCCGGGCGGTCCGCCGGGTAGTCCGGGGGGTGGATCAGCTGTTCGCTCGATCGGGGCGGCCGGACGTACAGGTCGTTCACCGCCGCCCAGCCGCCCGCCCGGTAGGTGTGGTGGACGAACGTCGGCCCCTCGCTGTACGGCGCGTAGACGGTGAGATACAGCCCGAGGTTCCGGTCGGCGATGCCGCCCGCGCTGCTGCTCGCCGGGCGGTCGATGCAGTCCCACTGCTCGCCGCAGCGCTCCTCGTAGCGCGCCTCGACGTAGCTGGCGTCGCCCTCGACGACGCCGGTCTGGGCCATTCGCTCGTCCGGGCCGGCGGCGCCGCCGAGCAGCGAGAGCTGCTGGTCCTGCAGCGCGTGGACGAGTTCGTGGGCCAGCGTCGTCCGGTCGACCGTCGGCGTCTCGTTACCGCTGACGATCACGATCTGATCGCTCGACGAGGAGTAGTAGCCCAGCACGGAGCCGCCATAGATTTCGGCGAACGCGCCGCCGACGGTGCGGTCCTCGCCGACGAGCATCGCCGCCTCGTAGCGCTGTTCGCGGGCGCGCTCGGCGGCCGTGTCGACGGTCGTGTCGCGGCTCGACCCGTTCAGGTACTCCTCGCGGGAGATCACCTCGACGGGCACCGTCTCCCGGAACTCCAGCCCGCGGATCACCTCGACGCGGGCCATCGTCCGGGCGACGACGGCGTCGAGTTCGGACTCGTTCAGCCCGTCGCTCGGGTCGACCGCGAGCTCGTCGGTCGCGGCGTAGCCGTTCTCCACGCCCAAACG
>NZ_JBHUDH010000093.1:3463-4223 GCF_042678005.1 Halolamina salina
GTGGCGTCTCGCTCGCCGGCGCCGGGGTCGCTGCCGGCGTCGGTGTCGCCGTCTCCACGTCCGGATCAACCGAGCTTCGGACCTCGGTCAGCTCCCCGACGGAGGGCGCGTTCACGATCGTCACCGTGTCCCCCGCCACGGAGACGTGGAACGCGTCGGCGAACGGCCCGTCGGCGATGCGGTACGTGTCCTCGCCGACCGGTTCGGCGCCCCAGTACGTCAGCAGCTCCTCGTAGGCCTCGCGGAACTCGGCCGCCTCCGCGTTACTGTCCCAGACGAGCCGCCAGACGTAGCCCCCCTCGCCGGCGTCGTTCTGATAGAAGTGCATCCGGTCGCCGTCCCAGCCGGCGGCGGCGTCGAACCCGTAGTTCAGCGGGTCGATCGGGCTGAGGTCGCCGGAGTCGGTGTAGTTGAACCACGTGTCACGGAAGTTCGGGATCGCGTCGTACCCCCGTGTCTGCTCGCCGGCGTACCACGGGTAGACGAACATCGACGCGACGCCGGCCTGCCCGACCTCGGCGTAGTCGAGGCGACTCTCCGGGCGGATCCGCTCCCAGTCCTCGCTGTGTTCGTCCTCGAGTTCGACCTCCGTCGGCGGGTCGGTGCCGTAGCGCTCGGGGTGGATCACCTGCTCGGCGCTCTGGGGCGGGGCGTCGTAGAGGTCGTTCACGGCTTCCCAGCCGCCCTGTCGCTTCTGGGCGGCGATGAACGCCGGCCCGTCGCTGTAGGGCTGGTAGTTCACGAAGTAGACGCCGATGTT
>NZ_JBHUDH010000093.1:4248-8233 GCF_042678005.1 Halolamina salina
GCCACCGCTGGCGTCGGGGCGGAGGCAGCTCCCGGCCCACGCGCCGCCCTCGGCACACCGCTGTCGGTACTGCTCCTGCACGTAGTTGGCGTCGCCCTCGATCAGCCCGCTGTTGGCGTTGGCGCCGTCGCGGGTCCGACTACTGACGTTTCCGAGGCCGAACCGCTGGTCCTGCACCGCGTGGACGAGTTCGTGGCCGAGGGTGAGCTCGTCGACTTGGAGGGTCGTCTCGTTGTCCGTGACGAGCACGATGGAGTCCGCGGCGGGGCTGTAGTAGCCCCCGACGGTCGCGCCGCGGTTGGACTGCTGGACCCCCAGCGAGTCCTCGTCCTCGCCGATCAGGAACAGCGCCTCGAACTTCGCGTTGTCGAACGCGCGGAACGCCTCGCTGTAGGAGCTGTTGCCCGAGGAGTTCGCGAACGCCGAACGCGAGACGATGTCGACGGGCACCGTCGTGTTGAACTCCAGTTCGCGGATCACCTCCACGCGAGCCATCGCCCGTGCGACCGTGGCGTTGAGTTCGGCCTGCGTCAGCCCGTCGCTCTGGTTCACGTCGATGCTCTCGTTGTGCCAGTAGCCGTCCTCCCAGCCGATCCGGTCGCGCTCCGGGTCCGGCGGCGCGCTCTCGTTGCTCGGCTCCGTCTGGGCCGTCGCCGCGGCGTCGCCGACGGCGGCGTCGGCGACCGGGGGGGCCGCGGCCGCGAGGGGGGCGATCCCGGCGAGGACGACCAGGGTGACAGCGAGGACCGTCGCGAGTCGTCGCATACGCGCACATGGGGAGGCCCACGCAAAAAGACCCCGGCGAGGGAACTAAGACGGCGACGGCCCATCCCTCCGCCGTGTACGATCCAGACAGCACCGCGGTCGTCGTCGTCGACATGCAGCACGGGTTCTGCCACCCCGACGGCAGCCTGTTCGCGCCCGCGAGCGAGTCGGCGATCGAGCCAGTGACCGAACTCGTCGCCCGTGCCCGCGACGCCGGCGCGAGCGTCGTCTACACGAAGGACACCCACCCCGAGGAGCAGTTCGACGGGAACCACTACTACGACGAGTTCGAGCGCTGGGGCGAACACGTCGTCGAGGGGACGTGGGACGCCGAACTCCACGACGACCTCGACGTGCGCGAGGCGGACTACGTCGTCGAGAAACACACCTACGACGCGTTCTACCGGACCGGGCTGGAGGGCTACCTCGACACCCACGGCATCGACGACCTGCTCATCTGCGGCACGCTCGCGAACGTCTGCGTGCTCCACACCGCCGGCAGCGCCGGCCTGCGGGACTACAAACCCGTGATCGTCGAGGACGCGCTCGGGTACATCGAAGAGGATCACAAGGAGTACACCGTCGAACACGCCGACTGGCTGTTCGGCGAAGTGACCGAACGCGACGACGTGACGTTCGCGTAACGGACGCTGGACTGCAGGGTCCTCGCCCGGGGTCTACCGCGACAGCGCGTCCGACTCCTCACGGAGCGTGGCCGCAGTGTCCGTCAGAACCGCGTCGTCGGGGTCGCCGGCCGTCCAGTCGAGATCCACGCTATCGTCCTCGGACCGGGGGATCACGTGGACGTGTGCGTGAAGCACCTCCTGTCCCGCCGCGCGTCCGTTCGACTGGACGACGTTGATCCCGTCCGGCTCGAACGCCGACTCCAGCGCGGCAGCGACCCGCTGTGCGGTCCGGAACACGTCCCCGACGAGCGGAGCCTGCATCTCGGTTATCGACTCGGCGTGCTCCTTCGGGACGACCAGCGTGTGCCCCCGAGCCGCCGGGTTCACGTCAAGAAAGGCGAGCGTCCGCCCGTCCTCGTACACTCGATAGGCGGGAGCACGCTCGGCAACGATCGAACAGAAGGCGCAGTCGGACATGGACGGTGGTGCGCCGTCGGCGCCAAAAGTACACCGCCGGGAGGGGACGAAATTCCGCCCCGAACGGTCGCTACCGGAACAGCCGGTAGGAGGGCTGTCCCGTTGCCACGAGCCGTTCCTCCCCCTCCTCGACGCCCCAGTCCACGTCCTCGTCGCCGTCTTCCGGCACCGTGCTGGTCACGTCGACGCGGCTGACGCCGATCGTGGAGCCGGCCCGGACGACGTCCGCGGTCGCGTGGAGGTCGCCGGTCGCCCGCCGGAGGTAGTTCACGTTCAGGCTCACCGTCGCCACGTCGACCGCCAGCGGGTCCTCGGCGGCGAGCCGCAGCGCCAGCCCGCCCGCGGTGTCGATCAGCGTCGCGGCGACGCCGCCGTGGATCGTGGGCTTCGACGCGATGTTGGTGAGCTTCTCGTCGAACGGCACCGTGAGCTCGATCCGGCCGCGCTCGACGGCGCCGACCTCGGTGCCCAGCCACGAGAGGTAGCCGTGCTCCTCCTCGATCGCGTAGCGAAGGAACTCGGCGGCCTCCTCCGGCAGCGGCGGAACGTCGGTCATACTCCCGCTGGGGTCCGGCCCACCAAGTAGCCGCGGGGTTCGGGGACAGTTTCAGGCCGTCGCCGTCCCAACCGCCGCCGATGCCCGCGATGGGTGACCTCCCCGAGGACGACGACGGCGAGTACGACCACGACTTCCGGGCCGACCCCGAGCCGTACCGCATCGGCCGGGGAGAGGAGGGCGTGTTCAAGGTGCAGCCGTACAAGTCGGAACTCCTCCCGCTGTGGGGGTACGCCGACCCCGAAACCGCCGCCGAGGCCGCCGAAGCCATCTACGAGCGGTTCCTCCGCTACCGCCGCGACGACGAGTTCGTCGGGATGGACATGGCCCGGAAGTACCTCCGGATGGGGTACACCCGGGCGATGCGCTACGCACACTACCCGGGCGGCCGAAAGTACGACAGTGACGGCAACGAGCGCGAGAGAGTCCACTGGGCCGACGCCGAGAAGCGGAAGGCGGCGCTGATTTTCGACCACGTTCGACGCCGCCTCGAGGACGACGAGGCGTACCAGCGACGCAAGCGGGAGTGGCGCGAGCGACGCGGCTAACCCAGTCGAATCGACGCGTCCGCGGACTCGATCGACGCTCGCACCTCGTCGCCGACGGCGAAGCCGTGGCCCTCGTGGAAGACGATCTTCGCGCCGAACGCCCCCGTCGCGGCGAACAGCGAGAGCCCCGTCGCGCGCTCGGTCCGGTCCGTCCCGCGGACCTCGATCGCCACGTCGCCCCAGTCCACGTCCGCGCCGCCGCCGTCCCGCGGCGTCGCCGTCCCAACCTCGCTGCCGAGCAGCGAGAGCGATCCCTCGGGTCGGCCGTCGACGCCGTACGCACCGCCACCGGAGTAGTGGGCCAGCCCGCCGTCCAGCGGCGTCCCGTCGTCAGCCGCGATCGTCGCCCAGCACCCCGGATCGGGGTGGGCGGGCGCGTCGAGTCGGACGAACGTCTGCCCGGTCTCGACGACCGTACCGGTGCCGTCCCACGGCGCACCCGTGATCGGCACGTCGGGCACGACGGGGAGCGAACCCGACGCCCGGTAGGGGTTCACGTCGGCGGGACGGAAACCGAGGTGGAGGTGGTCGTCGACCCAGCGGCCGAAGAAGCCCGAGCGCACCGTCTCACCGAGCGAGTCGCCGGCATCGATCCACTCGCCCGAAGAGACGGCAGGATCGACGTGGAGGATTCGGGCGAGCAGGTCCGATCCTCGCCCGCCGGCCCAGTCGTCGGCCACGTCGAGCACGATCAGGTGGTCGTGGTCGACCGCGTACGGGCGGTCCGGGCAGGCGACCGTCCGGGTGTCGAGCACCTCGCCGGGAAGCGGCGCGGGCGCGGTGCCGTCGTCCGGGTAGAGGTCGACCGCACAGCCGCGGTCGTGGGCGGGGTAGGGGGAGTTGTAGCAGGAGAAGCGCGCGTAGCGGGCGAGGAGCGCGTCGGGGAGCGGGACGGGAGCCTCGCTCGCCGCCTGATCCGCGGGCATACCCGAGGCGTCGCGACGGCCACGCTTAGGTACGTCGGAGCCGGAGAGCCGGTATGCGCGTGATCCGCGGGCGGGCGGGGAGCCCCG
>NZ_JBHUDH010000094.1:0-6197 GCF_042678005.1 Halolamina salina
GCCACGTCGTCGTCACAGACGACCGCCTCGGCGGTCGTCGCCTCGACGGCGAGCGTCGGGCGATCGAGCGCGACGCCCAGCGCGCCGTAGAGCCGATCGTGTGCCAGCGAGAGGTTACCGAAGCCGAAGTGGAGCCGCGCGGCCGTCTCGACGCGTGCCATCGTCCGTCCCTCTCGCTCGGGGGACTTCGCCGTTTCGGCGGCCGGGGAGGGGGATCCTTAGCGCTCCTTGGCCACGGTGCGCTCCCGGTCGCGGTCCGAGGACTGTTCGGTGCCTTCGGTCTCCAGCAGCGTGTCCAGTCGCCGTTCGAACTCCGCCTCCGTGAGTTCGCCGCGGGCGTACCGCTCCCGGAGCGTCGCTACGGGGTCGTCGGCGTCCTCGGGGTCAGCGTCGGCGTCGTCCTCGTAGTACGTGAGGATCGCCAGCGCCGGCGCGGCGATGAACCAGCCGAGGATGAGAACGACCGCGGGGAGGGCGCCCAGCGAGAGCACTGCGGTGAGGGCGGCGAACCCGAGCGAGACCACGAGGACGAGCGCGATGCCCGGCCAAGACTTGAGCGGGACCATATCGGGAGACGCGTCAGGTATCCTGAAAAATCTACCGTGCTCAGGCGCCGTCGGCGGTCAGGAGTGGGACGCGCTCGGAGCCGGACGAAGCGTTCAAATCTCGTCCACGTGCCGGGTCTCGACGGCGATCCCGCGCGTCGACTCGACCATCTCCTCGCCGAACATCGACGCCCGGCCGACGCCGAACGCCTTCGGCCCCTCGACGATCACCTCGTCACCCGTGCGGATCGCCTCGTCGGCGTCGACGACGCCGTGCACGAGCACGCTGCCGTGGGGGACGAACTCGTCGATCTCGACGGTCTTGCTCGGCGCGTCGCTCTCGGCCCACTTCCGCGCGCCCGCGGTCGTGAACGAGAGCACGCCGTAGTTGGGCACCATCGTCGCCAGCTGTTCGCCCTCGCTGTCCCGGACCTGCAGCTTGGGGTAGCGGCTGGTGGTCTGGATCTCGTCGCTCGGGAACAGCGCCTCGCCCGCGCCCTCGCCGAGTTGGTAGTCGGCCATCGCGCGGACGATCCGGTGCTCCCGGGTGCGCTTCTGGTACGCTTCCTCGCCCTCCAGCGCCGCCGAGAGCGCGTCGAGCGACTCCTCGGTGGTCGGGTGGTCGTCGACGGTGTACTCGAACTCGG
This sequence comes from Halolamina salina, assembly GCF_042678005.1. Classification (GTDB taxonomy): domain Archaea; phylum Halobacteriota; class Halobacteria; order Halobacteriales; family Haloferacaceae; genus Halolamina; species Halolamina salina. The sequence continues at coordinate 1,193 of NZ_JBHUDH010000094.1, forward strand.
CGTCGACGGCGGGTTCGACCGTCTCGCAGATCTCGGTGTAGCCGCCCGGCGGGACGTGGGCGATCACCCGGTCGTAGTCGTTCCGTTCGAGGTAGCGCCGCAGGACCTCGGCGACGAACTCCCGCTCGTCAGCGCTCCAGCGCCCGGTGACGACGGTGTCGTACTGCTGGGCGGGGTAGGTGAGTTCCAGTTCCTGCGGGACGACGCCGATGGGCGAGGTCATCGACGCGAGGTGGCCGCGCCACTGGATCGCGTCGTGGAACTGTCGGTGGCTCTGGGACTCGCTGTACGGCTTCTTCGCCGAGCAGGGGACGAGCACGAGCGGGCCGTCGAACTCCGTCCGGTAGCGCTCGGTCACGCGCTCGGCGAAGCGCTGGATCTCCGGCCGGCGGATGCTGTCGCCGCTCGCGGCCGCGAGTTCGCTGTCCCGGACGATCGGCGCACGCTCCTCGACGTAGGCGTACTGCTGGTCGAACTCCCGGAACGCCGCGGTGAGCCACTGGTCGTGGCGGGCCTGCCCCTCGACGTAGTCACGCAGGCGCCCCTCGCGGATGCGCTCGCGGACGACCCGGAGTTCCGTCCGCAGCGCGTTGGCGTTGTGCTCGGCGCAGTCCCGGCGGTCGAACTCCTCGATCGGCTGCTGGCAGGCCGAACACGAGCAGGGAAGCTCCCGGAGGTCTTCGAGGAAGCGTTCGCCGTCGCTGGTGAGGTAGAACCCCTCCGCGCCGCGCACCTTCGCCTTCTTCGCGTCGACGAGGTCGACGCCGGCGTAGACCAGCGTCGCGACGTTCCGCGGCGTCGCGACGCCGGAGAGGTAGAGCGCGGTGTCGGCGGGGATCGCTTCGCGGGTGCGGATAATCGCGTCTTTGAACGCCGCGGCGTGGCCGACGAAGCCGTTGGCATCCGAGAGCAGGTAGGCGTCGGCGCCCACGTCGCGGGCCTCCTCGCTGGAGACGACCGCGGCCGTCGGGGCGTCGATCTCCGGGTGGTCGACGCGGAACGACTCGCGGACGGGTTCGCGGGTGCCCGGCGGGAACGCGCGGTGGGGGAGGATCGTGAGGCTGTCGTCGGCGCCCTCGGGGAGTTCGCGGTCCTCGGCCCAGAGGGATCCGGCGTCTTCGGTCACCTCGTCGACCGTGGCCGGCGTCGTGAGGGGGTCGGCGAGGCGGAGTTCGCCGAGACGGGCGGCGCCGTCGCGCCCGTGCACCTCGAAGTACTCGGTCATGGCCGGAACTGGCGCGGGGAGGGCCTTATCGGGTTCGTTGTGACACCGCCGACAGCTTGATGCAGCCAGTGGGTCACCCTCATCCATGGTCGGATCCGGAGGCACACGGGGGATCGTCGACGTGCTCCTGCGGGAGGTCGGCTTCAACCCCGACGTGGAGAGCGACCGCGAGCCCGACCGGGGTCCCGTCCGACTGGTCGCGAGTGCCGTCGTCATCCTGACCGGCGTGGTCCTGTTGATCCCGAACGTCACCGTCCTGCTGACGCCGGGGGTCGGGCCGGTCGGACTCGCGCTGTCGCTGCTCGGCACGGTGGTCTCGACCGGGCTGGTCGCGGCGGGGTACAGCCTCTATCACAGCAACTTCAGCAACCGGAACGCGATCCGGATCGCGGTCTGGAACGTGCTCGGGATCGTCGTGCTGGGGTCGGTGATGCTCGGGCTGTTCGCCTACCAGCGCAACGCCGGCGCCGCCCCGGTCGACCGGGCGTTCACGATCGCGAACCTGCTCGCGATCGGCGCCGCGGCCCACGTCATCATCGGCGTCTACGACGCCCGGCGTGTCCGGGCCGAGGAGCTGGCCGCCGAGCGCCGGAAGCTGGCGGTGCTGAACCGCGTGCTCCGGCACAACCTCCGCAACGAGGCGACGGTGATGCTCGGTCACGCCGACCAGATCGCCGCGACCGCCGAGGATCAGGAGGTCGTCGACTCCGCGGAGACGCTCAAGCGACACGTCGAGACCGTCGGCGAACTCGCCGAGGAGGCCGACACCGTGATGAGCATCTACGACCGCCGCGGGAGCGGCCTCGAAGAGCGGTCGGTCCGGGCCGACGCGCGGGAGGCCGCGGCCGCGGTCGCCGACGACCACCCAGACGCCGACCTCACGGTCGACGTGCCCGAGGGGCTGGCCGTCCGTTCGGACCCCGCGCTCCCGGACGCGCTGGAGGAGCTCGTCGAGAACGGCGTCGTCCACGGCGCCGAGGAGCCGGCGGTCACCGTCACCGCGGCCCGCGAGAACGGCCGGGTCGCGATCGAGATCCGGGACAACGGGCCGGGCATCCCCGAGGAGGAGTACCAGGTCGTCACCGGGGACACCGAGATCACCCAGCTCACCCACGGCTCGGGACTGGGGCTTTGGGTCGCGCAGGCGGTCGTCGACGCCGCCGACGGGCGCCTCGACTTCGGCGCGCCCACGGAGGGCGGCACCGTGGTCACGCTCCGGCTCCCGGCGGCCTGAGCCGCGGAACGCGGCCCCGTCTGCCGAACCCGTTAGCTTCTTTCGCCGTCCGTCCCGACCCCCGAGGTATGAACCACGAGCGCTCAGGCGAGCTCTACGACCGCGCGCTGTCGGTCATGCCCGGCGGCGTGAACTCCTCGGTCCGGGCGGCGATCGAGCCGTACCCCCCCTTCGCCGACCACGGGGAGGGCGGCCACATGATCGACGCCGACGGCAACCGCTACGTCGACTGGGTGATGGGACTCGGCCCGCTCCTGCTGGGCCACGACCTGCCCGAACAGGTCCAGTCCGAGATCCAGCGCCACGCCAGCGCGGGACCGATGTACGGGATGCCGACCGAGATCGAGGTCGAGCACGCCGAGTTCGTCGCCCGCCACGTCCCGAGCGTGGAGATGCTGCGGTTCGTCAACTCCGGCACCGAGGCGACCGTCTCCGCGACCCGGCTCGCCCGCGGCTACACGGGCCGGAACAAGATCGTCGTGATGCAGGGCTCCTACCACGGCGCCAACGACTCCACGCTCGTCGAGGGCGACATCGACGAGCGCGGCCCCTCCACGCAGGGGATCCCGACGGAGTTCGCCGAGCACACCATCCCGGTGCCGTTCAACGACCCCGAGGCCGCGACCGAGGCGTTCGAGCGACACGGCGACGACATCGCCGCCGTGCTCGTCGAGCCGATCCTCGCGAACAAGGGGATCGTCCACCCCGTCGACGGCTACCACGAGACGCTCAGAGACCTCTGTGACGACTACGGCTCGCTGCTGATCTGGGACGAGGTGATCACGGGGTTCCGCGTCGGCGGCCTCGGCTGTGCCCAGTCGAAGTTCGGCATCGAGCCCGACGTGACGACGTTCGGCAAGATCATCGGCGGCGGCTTCCCCGTCGGCGCCATCGGCGGGAAGAGCGAGATCATCAGCCAGTTCACCCCCTCCGGCGACGTGTTCCAGGCCGGCACCTTCTCGGGCCACCCCGTGACGATGGCGGCTGGACTCGAAACGCTGCGTTTCGCCGCCGAAAACGACGTGTACGAGCACGTCAACGGCCTCGGCGAGAAGCTCCGGGAGGGACTCACCGAGATCGTCCGGGAGCAGGCGCCGTCGTACACCGTCGCCGGCACCGACTCGATGTTCAAGCTGATCTTCACCCGCGACGGCCCGGCGAACGTCGAGGACACCTGTACCGGTGGCTGCAAACAGAACGAGGGCTGCCCGCGCTACGACTACTGCCCGAAGACCGGCGCGGACGTGGCGGCCGCCGAGACCGACCGCTGGCGCCGCCGCTTCTGGCCGGCGATGAAGGAGCAGGGCGTGTTCCTCTCCCAGAACCAGTTCGAGTCGCAGTTCGTCTCCTACGGCCACACCGAGGAGGACGTGGAGAAGACGCTGGAGGCGTATCGGGAGGCGCTGTAAGCCGCTCCCGCAGCCGCCGGGGCGCGAACGCACCCCTTTTCCCCACCGGTCGCCCACTCCCGCCCATGAGCACCGACAGGACCCTCCGCCTCGCCACGCGCGGGTCCGACCTCGCCATGCGACAGGCCGCGTTCGTGCAGGAACGGGTTGGCACCCGCCGGCGCCCGGTGGAGCTGGTCGAAGTCCAGACCGAGGGCGACCGGATTCGGGACGAACTCATCGCCGACCTCGGCCGGATCGGCGCGTTCGTCCACGCGCTGGATCAGGAGGTCGTCGACGGCGACTGCGACGCCGCCGTCCACTCGATGAAGGACATGCCCACGGAGTTCGCCGACGGGATGGTCGTCGCCGCCGTGCCCGAGCGGGCACCCGCGAGCGACCTGCTGGTCACGAAGGACGGCAAGGATCTCGAAGACCTCCGCGAGGGCGCCGTCGTCGGCACCTCGTCGGTCCGCCGGACCGCCCAACTGCTGCACGCCCGCCCCGACCTCGACGTGCGGCCGCTCCGGGGGAACGTCGACACCCGGATCGAGAAACTGCTCGCGCCCGAACTCCAGCGCGAACACGAGCGTCGCCTCGGGACCGACGAGACGGAGGCGAGCAAGGAGATGCGGGAGTACAACCTCGACCCCGAGGGCGAACTCGACGACGAGAACGAGGGGCTGAACGCGATCGAGGAGGAGATGGACGAGTTCGACCAGTCCGTCGAGGAGTGGTTCGACAGCCTCTCCGAACTCGAACGCGGCGCGCTGGGACAGGAGTACGACCACGAGTACGACGCGATCGTGCTCGCCGAGGCCGGACTCGAACGCAGCGGCCTGCGCCACAAGATCGGCACCAGCCGCCTCCCGACCGAGGAGTTCGTGCCGGCGCCCGCACAGGGGGTCATCGCCGTCACCGCCCGCGACGAGGACGTGATCGCCCGGCTGCGGACCAAGCTCGACCACGCGCCGACCCGGGTCGCCGTCACCGTCGAGCGAACCGTGCTCGCGGAGCTGGGCGGAGGCTGTGTCGCCCCGCTGGGCGTCCACGCCACCGTACAGGGCGACACCGTCTCCGTGCGCGCACAGGTGCTCTCGACCGACGGCACCGAGGTCGTCGAGGAGACCCGCGACCTACCGATCGACAGCCACGTCG
>NZ_JBHUDH010000095.1:0-5851 GCF_042678005.1 Halolamina salina
ATCGCCTCGCGCTCCTCGCGCTCCTCGCGGAGTTCGTCGATCAGGTCGTCGGCGCTCGGCTCCGCGGGGACCGGCTCGTCGGCGACGCTCATTCGTAGACGTCGTCGGGGTCGAACACCCGTTCGCCGGTCGTCTCGACCTGTGCGGTCTCACCTGCGTCGTCGATCTCCGCGATCGACCGGTGGAAGCAGGAGCGGTGGCCGGTGTGGCAGGCGCCGCCGTCCTGTTCGACGACGTAGAGGAGCGTGTCGGCGTCGCAGTCGACGCGCACGTCGACGACGGACTGGGTGTTACCGCTGGTCGCGCCCTTCTCCCAGAGTTCCTCGCGGGAGCGGGAGTAGTAGTGGGCGCGGCCGGTGTCGACGGTGCGCCTGAGCGCCTCGGGGGAGACGTACGCGAGCATCAACACCTCGCCGGAGTCGGCGTCCTGTGCCACCGCGGGGACCAGCCCGTCGTCGCCGAAGTCGATATCGACCGCCGAGAGGTCGGCCATACGCCACGGTTGGCCCTCGGAGGTAAAGAGTGCGCGGCCGACGCCCACAGAGTCTTGACGGTGGCCACGAACCGTGAAGTGTGACGGACGATCGATCGGACCCGGTACGGACCCGGCCGGAACTCGGCGACAGCCTCGACGACCGAATCCTCGCGTTCAGCCAGAAGCTCATCCGCTACACCGAGGTCGTCGCCGCCGTGGTGCTCGGGGTACTGTTCGCGATCGGCGTGTTCGACCTCGCGCTGCAGATCGTCCAGAGCGCCGCCTCTGGCTCCATCACCGACCCGCTGATCGTCGTCGGCTTCATCGACACGGCGCTGCTGCTGCTGATCATCGTCGAGGTGTACCACACCGTCGTCGCCTACACGCAGGAGTCTGACACCCGCCGGATCGTCCGGCTCGTGCTCTACACCGGCGTGATCGCGATGGTTCGGAAGGCGATCATCTTCCGGACCGGCGAGTACGCCACCGAGGGGGACGCGCTGCTGGCCGCGACGGCGTACACGCTGCTCATCCTCGGCCTCGCCGCGCTGCTCGTCGTCGAGCGGCGTCGGTGATCAGGCCAGCCCGACCGCGGTTAACAGCCCGTACAGCAGGTCCCCGTACGTCAGCCCGAGCAGCAGGCCGACGAACATCGGGACGAGGAACGGCAGCCCCGGCGAGAGCCATACCTCGTCCTCCCGGCTGACGGTCTCCAGCCCCGCCCGGAGCGTCTCGGTGTCGGTGCCGTACGCCGAGCCGTCGAGTTCGTCGAGGAAGCGCTCGGCGGCCCACGGGTCGTCGTCCACCGCGTCCGCATCGACGTCCTCGCTCCCCGTCGCTTCCCCGTGTTCGACGGCGGCCTCGTCGACGGCGCCGTCGGTCGGGTCGAACGTCTCGCCGACGCTCTCGGGGTCGCGGTAGCGGGCGGGCGCCGCGCGCAGTTCCGCGAGCGAGAGCCCGCGCCAGCGCAGGTACATCCGCAGCGCGTCCACGTCCAGTCCCGAGCGAGTGAAGCCCGACTGGTCCTCGAACAGCCGGCCGTGATGGTGGAGCAGGTCGTGGACTGGCACGACCCGGGCGAGGAACATCGCCGGGCCGATCCGGCCCGCGAGCGCGTTCCGGGCCGCCAGCGCGAGCGGGAACAGCGCGCCGACGAGCACGGTGTTGGTCAGCACCGTCAGCGAGAACACCCCGACGAGAGTCGGTTCGACCGGGAGCACCGGCGGGAGGGAGACGCCGAACAGCGTCGCCGGGAGGTAGTACGCGGGGTAGGTCGGGAAGAGGACGGCCAGCGCCATCAGCGCCTTCGCGTCGGCGCCGCCGAAGCCGCCGATCCGCCAGAACAGGTACGACAGCGGGACGACCAGCCCAACGCTGACCGCGACGCGGAACAGTTCGAGGCGGGCGTAGCGGCCCGCGAACGGCGCCGCCCGCGCCAGATCGAGGGCCAGCAGGGCCACGCCGAGGCCGCCGAGGACGTACCAGACCCAGTTGGGGACCCGGCGGGTGCGGACGTCGCGCAGCGCGGCCCAGCCCAGCAGCGGCACCGCGAGCAGGCGCGCGAGGTCGCCCGGCGAGGCGATCGCTCCCAGCGAGTCCAGCATACCCCCGAGGCCAGCGGCGACGGGCAAAGCGTTTGGGGAAACCGGCCGGGTCGGCGCGCCGAGAGGGTTCCGCAGGAGGTAGCCTTATTACCAACCGTCAGAACGTCCCCGTATGTCGACACGTTCGGTACGTGGCACGATCAGTGGACTGGGGAGCCGGGCGAACCCCGCGTTCGCGGGCGGAGTCGTCGCCGTCTCGCTGTTGGCGACGGCGTACGTGACCTCGGGGATGGCGTCGATCGAGGTGCACACGTACGTCCACGTGATGGCGGGGCTGCTGTGGACCGGGACAGACCTGTTCATGGGGGCGGTGCTCGGCCCCGCGATCGGCGGGCTGGACGAGGAGGAGAGCGCCGCGGTGTTCACGCGGCTGACGCCGAAGACGACGTTCTTCCTGCCCGCGATGGCGCTCGTGACGATCGCCGGGGGGATCACGCTGGCCCAGCGACTGGGTTACTTCCCCAACAGCGAGCCGTGGCTCGCGCTGTTCACTGCCGCGAACCTGCTGCCGGCGCTGCTGTTGGCGGGGTATCGGCTCGACGCCTTCGACGACCGGCGCTGGCAGGCGCTGTTCGCGCTCTCGGCGGTCGGCTCGCTGTCGTGGGTGGCGACGACGATCGGCGGGCTGGAGGAGATCCCGCTGCTCGTCGCGCTGTCGCTGGGGATCGTGACGCTGCTGTCGGTGCAGGGCTTTGGCTTCCTGCTGCCCGGCGAGATCCGGATGTACGCCCAAATCACCTCCGCGGAGCCGGACGCGAGCGTCATCTCCCGGATCGGCGCGCTGAACGCCAAGCTCGGCGGGGTGCAGGGGCTGCTCCAACTGGCGCTGATCGGGCTGATGGTGCTGCTGCGGTGGAGTTGAACTGCGGGGACGATCATGTCGCCGGTACGAGTACCAGCGAGTCCGCCCCAGATCAGCGTCGCCACGACGCCGAAAGAACAGTAGCGGGCGGTGCGGGCGCGGAAAGCGGGGCGCTGGCGTGCCGTCGTCGAAAAAGACCCGTTCGAGAAGCGCCGACCGCGATCAGATGACGCGGTTCTGGAGGTAGTCGAGGTGCTTGGCGTTGTAGACGATCTTGACCTCGTCGGTGGCGGGCGAACCGATACAGGTCAGGCGGACGTCCTTCTCCTCGACCTCCTCGTCGCTGAGGATCTGCTGCATGTCCATGTCGATCTCCCCCTCCTTGCAGATCGACGCGCAGTTCGCACACGCGCCGGCGCGGCAGGAGAACGGCCAGTCGTAGCCCTGAGCCTCGGCCGCTTCGAGGATGTACTCGCCCTGATTCACTTCGAGCGTGCCGTAGTCCTCGTCGTCGAGGTCCGCGTCGGCGGCCTGCTCGAACAGGTCGTCGTCGTCCATCGACCAGCCGTGGTCGTCAAGCACTTCGTAGTTGAGGTATTCGACGGTTGGCATCACCCGGCGTTTCTCCTGCCTCCGTATAGGGTCTTGTGGTTCTGAGCGGAAAATCGGGAGTTTCAGCGCTTTAGGGCGCCCGAAAACGTCCAAATCCCTTTTCACGGTCGCGGCCGAAGACTGAGGGTTAGCCTCGAAGGCGGAACCGATCGACGGCTTCGCGGTGTTCGCGGTCCCACGTGAGCGCGCGGTCAGCGGTCCACTCGACGGGTTCGATCTCGGTTTCGGCGACGCGCTCGGCGTCGGCGACGCTGCCCCCGCGGGCGAGCGTGATGTGCGGGACGTAGTTCTCCCCCTCCAGTTCGTCGACGACCGGGAACTCCCGGCAGAGCCGCCGGTGGAGCTGACGGATCCCCTCGCTCTCGACGGCGAGGTAGACGACCGGCCCGTGGCCGTCCGGCGGGTCGGCGAAGTAGTCGATCCCGTCGATCCGGACCGGGAACGGCTTCGTCTCGTCGAGCACGCGCCGGAGGCGTTCCCGGACGCCGCCGCGGCCCGCGCGCCACGTGTCGGCCTCGATCCGCTTGACGACGAGCGTGTGGCGCTCCCGGACCTGCTCGAAGGGGGTGAGTTTCGGGTGGAGACGGTCGGCGAGGCGCTCGACCGCCGGCGGGACGCGGAGGTTCACCGGCGGGCGGGGGCGGGGCTGTGGGTTCGACGGCTCACGAGTGGGCGTGGGGAGTCGGCGGCAAAAAGCGCGTCGTCGGGTGTCGAGCGTCAGCGGTGCGATCCGCGGGAGGCTCAGATCCGGTCGAGCAACCAGAGGATCACCAACACGACGATCACGATCCCCAGCAGGTCCGGCAGCAGGCCGAGCAGGTTGGCGAACAGGCCGAGCACTTCGCCGAGCACTTCGATGGCCAGCCACACCACCACCAACACCAGTATCAGCTTCAGCAGGTCCTCGGCCTCGAGATTGCCTCGCGTGTTCATGCGAGGTAGCTCGTCGGGGGGTGAGTAAAAGGGCTGTGGCCGTTTCGGCGGCGTCGAGCCGCGAGCGGCGACGTTCGCCGGGCGACTGCCGGACGGCAACGCATTTACTCCGTGCCGTCCCACGTTCGGGCGAATGGATCGACGGACCGTCGTCACGGTCGCGCTGGCGCTCCTGCTCGTCGGCTCGGGGGTCGGCGCCGCCGCGGAGTTCCCCGGGCTCCAGACCGGCGACGTCGAGAGCGATTCGGTCGTGCTCGAAGCCGCGATCGAGGAGGACGGCGACGCCCGGTGGACGATCGAGTACCGGGTGGCGCTCGACGACCAGAACACGACGGAGGCGTTCGAGAGCCTCCAGCGCGACATCGAGGGGAACACCAGCGAGTACCGTAGCCAGTTCGCCTCGCGGATGCGGTCGACGGTCGCGACGGCGGAGAACGCCACCGGGCGGGAGATGGCCGTCGAGAACGTCAGCGTCGAGGCGACCACCAGCCCGCTCAGCGGCGAGTACGGCATCGTCCGCTACGGCTTCGACTGGGTCGGCTTCGCCGACGTGTCCGACGACCGGCTCGCGACCGGCGAGGTGCTGACGGGGCTGTTCCTCGACGCGGACACCGAGCTCACGATCAGGTGGCCCGAGGGGTACGTGGTCTCGCTCGTCGAGCCGGAACCGGACCGCGAGGGCGAGCGCTCGGTGCCGTGGACCGGACCCCGGGAGTTCGACCTGGGACAGCCCCGCGTGGTGCTCCGGACGCGGAACTCGGCGCCGCCGTGGGGACCGCTGGTCGGTATCGCGCTGTTCGGGGCCGCCGGGGTGCTGTGGTACTACCGCCGGCGACAGGCCGGCCGAACGCCGGTCCCCGGCGTCGGCGACGACGAACCGTCCGTCGGCACCGAGCCCGATCGAGGGCCGGAGGACGGACACGAACCGGAACCCGAGCAGGACGCGGGTGTCGGCGACGAGACGGCACCTAATCCGGAGACTGGGGCGGTCGCCGCGGGCGTCGACGACGCGGGGAGCGAGGACGACACCGCCGAGGAGCTGCTCAGTCCGGAGGAGCGCGTCCTCCGCCTGCTCGAAGCCAACGGGGGGCGGATGAAACAGAAGACCGTCACCGAGGAGCTGGACTGGAGCGCCGCCCGCACGAGTCAGGTGGTCGGCGACCTGCGCGACGAGGGGAAGGTGGAGTCGTTCCGGCTCGGCCGCGAGAACGTGTTGAAGTTCCCCGACGACGAGGAGTGATCGGCCGCCGTCGGGACGTTAAACTGGGTTAATCGGGGTGAACCCGGGTGGAGGGAGTTGACTGTTTTTACCGATGGGTCGCTTATCGATCGACCGTGAACCGAACCGCCGCCGTCACCATCGCGCTGCTCGTGCTCGTCGGGAGCGTCCCGGCAGCCGCCGCGTTCGCCGGCGGGGCCCAGGCG
>NZ_JBHUDH010000096.1:0-619 GCF_042678005.1 Halolamina salina
CCCGCAGAGCACGAGGAACTGCCCGTCGGGGATCGACAGCGAGACGCCGTCGACGGCGCGGGCGTCGCCGTACTCGTGGACCAGTTCGTCGAGTTCGAGCACGTCAGGTCGCCTGCACCTCGTCGGAGCGAACGATCCCGACGGCGGCGGCCATCTTCACCAGTTCGGCGGGAACGAACGCGACGCCCGCGGCGAAGACGGCGGCGACGAAGCTCGTGTCAAGGTAGTACCAGTAGACGGGGATGCCGAACCCGTAGATGACGAGGACGCCGACGCCCATCGCGGCCACCAGCCGCGGCAGCGAGACTGTTTCCAGATCGACCAGCCCGTCGGCGCCGTGGACGATCGCGCCGATCAGCGCGGCCGCGAACGGGTAGGAGAGCAGGTAGCCGCCCGTCGGGCCGAATATCTCTCCCAGCCCGGCGCTGGCGCCCGAGAAGACGGGCGCGCCCAGCACGCCGGCCAGCAGGTACAGCGCCATCGCGAACCCGCCCCACGCGGGGCCGAGGTAGATCCCCGCGAGGAACACGCCGAGCACCTGCGCGGTGACCGGGACGCCCGGGCTGAGCGGGTTGGGGAACGAGACGAACGCGAACGCCCCCATCAGCGCCGCCAGCAG
>NZ_JBHUDH010000096.1:651-1051 GCF_042678005.1 Halolamina salina
CGAGGTTGACGGCGACGTCGTCGCCGACGAGGTCGACTGAGTCGGTTGCGGTTGACACGCCCGACGGTTCTCGTAAACCCACCTTAACGCTACGGTTTACGAGCACGCTCCCCCGGCGCTACCCAACCCTTATTCGCCCGTAGCACGTCTGTTCACCCCTATGGACGAACAAACCGAGGAGCTCCGGGACCTGTTCGTCGAGACCACGGGCGCCGAGGAGGTGACCGAGGATCAGGCCGAGGACCGGGGCGATCTCGCCGACACGGTCGCCGCGGAGGACGCCGAGGCGCGGATCCGGGAGCTGGTCGAGCGGATGCGCGAGCGGTACGCGTTCGAGTCGGGACTCGACGACGACGCGCTCGTCCGGGTGGTGACCCGGTTCTACGCCGGCGACGGCGGG
>NZ_JBHUDH010000096.1:1058-1659 GCF_042678005.1 Halolamina salina
ATCGTCGAGGACGTGCCGCTCGCGGAGCGAGCGGAACGACTCGACGCGGACCTCGACACGGTCGAGCACTACTCGCAGGTGATCGCGGCCGACCGGCGCTCGACCCGCGCGAACGGCCGCTTCACCGACGAGTTCGCCGAACTGCTGACCGACGCGGACCTCCGGGACAGCCACGCCGCCGACGCCCGCGAGTCGGGGCTGGCGGAGGCCGCCGAGGACATCGAGACGAACACCCAGCTGTAGCTCAGGCGCGCTCGTAGCCCCGACCGACCTCGAAGGTGATGGCGGCCAGAACCACCAGAACCGCCGTCGCGACGACCGCCTTCGCGCTCCACGCCGGGATCGTCCCCTCGGGAACGAACTGGCCGACGAGCAGCACCACCAGGAAAGGGAGCAGCGTTCCGACGGTCCGGCGACGGGAGCCCGGTTCTCGGGACATCGGGTTCTTGTTCGACCGCCGCGACAAAAACTGTTCTGGGGCCGAAAGTTCAAGTCGGATCACGGGACCACGCTCCCCGTGTCCCTCGTCGCCGCCAGCGACCTCGGCCGCGCCGCGTACTGCCCCCGCCAACTCTACTACGCCCGCCGGTCGGACGACCGC
>NZ_JBHUDH010000097.1:0-307 GCF_042678005.1 Halolamina salina
GACAACGCCTCCACAACCCACATTCACCATCAATACGGATATTTAACTGGGAACGTATCGTAGCATGACGTACACCGAGGCGGTCACGCCGCCCACTCAAATGTACAATATCGGGACTCCGAGGCCCAGAACGTTCGAGACACACTCTCGAACCGCTGTGGTGTCTCGGCTCAGATAACTCCGAGTCCCCTGCCGGGATAGGAGTAACGGCGGTGTGGCCCCGCCATCGGCCTGTCATGCCGACAGGCCGTAAACCAGTAAATATCCCAACCCAGCGGTGCGGTGCCGTGGGAAGCCTCTCCGTTTA
>NZ_JBHUDH010000097.1:340-1375 GCF_042678005.1 Halolamina salina
GGAGGTCACTAGGGGTTCGCTGTCCGGCTCCACGCGACCGACTATTCGTTCGAAAAACGATAGGATTTCTCGCCCCAATTCAGCTAAACGAATCTCTCAAACGGATACATCTCGGATTGACATCCTCCTACCCCCAAGAGTGGACTATCGTTCTACGTGCCACCACACCTTTTCATCCGGGGACGTACAGTCCACATGTCCTGTGTCTGGATCTGATCCAATACAGTGTCCAATCTGTGGATGGACTGGACAACAGTCTGACTTGGAAAACGAAGAGCAAGGATCTGCTTGCCCGACTTGTGGTGAGAACGTGATGGGTGAGTAGCTTTCGAGGTCGTTTAACTCACCCCACCGCAACGTTCCCGGTTTGCCCTGCGGCCGTGCGGAGGCCGCCATGATTTTGGCCTCGTGGCTGATCGCTGTCTACGCCGAGATGCGATCAGACTTCTCGACGACATCGGCGACGTCTTCGTGGATCCCAACTTCGTTCAGCAGATCGGACATCGCCGCGAGGATCATCTCCTCGTCGTGACCGAGTTCGTAGGCGTTGTATTTCCCTTCGGGGTAGCCCTGATTGCGCTGGATCGATTCAATCACGCCGAGGCCCTCAATCTCACCGAGGAAATCCCGGACACGCCGAAGCGTGCGAGCGTCGTGATGGGAAATGTCACAGAGTTCCTGATACCGCTCGTAGATATCCTTCGAGCGCGAAGGATCATCCTGGTTGTGCTGAAGAGAAACGAGCGCGTACAGCGAGAGCTTATGCTGATCGGCGAGATCGGCGATCCCGTCCATCACCTCCTCGCGTTCAAGCTCGCGACGCGCTTCGGCAACGTTGTCTTCATCGACGATTGTGGCATCCTTCGCGCGGGCGTGGTCCGCAGCCGCGCGGAGGAGGTCGAGTGCTTTCCGAGCGTCGCCGCCGTCTTTCGCACCGTAAGCCGCACAGAGTTCGATCACGCCGTCGGCGATCGCGTCCTCGTAGAACGAAACTGTGACGCGCTGATTCAGTACTTCCTGTAGTTCCTCGGCGTC
>NZ_JBHUDH010000098.1:0-717 GCF_042678005.1 Halolamina salina
TCGACTCGCCGGTGACGACCGCCTCGTCGACGGTACACTCGCCCTCGGCCAGCGTGCCGTCCACGGGCACGCGCTCGCCCTCGGGGACGAGCACGCGGTCGCCCGGTTCGAGCGCGTCGACCGGGACGGTCTCGGTCCCGGCGTCGGTTTCGCGGGTCGCGTCCGCGACGCGGGAGACGGTGAGGTCGGTCAGCGCGCTCGCGGCGTTGCGCTTCGCGAGCGACTCGTAGAACGTCGCGCCGGTGACGCCCGCGACCGCGACGACGGCGAGGTCGTAGTAGGCGCCGAACGTCCCCGCGAAGTAGCCCGCGATCCCGAACAGGTACGCCGCGACGGCGGTCAGCGTGACGAGCAGCCCCGTGTTGGGCGTCCGGAGCACGATCGCGATGTAGGCGTCCCGGAGCACGGGCGCGCCGGTGACGACGATGACGACGAACGTCAACACGAGGAAGACGGGCACGACCGTCGTGATGCTCGCACCGCCGCCCAACGGGTCGGCGAAGCCCAGCAGCGCCGCGAGGTGGGAGGGGTAGAACACGACGGCGTAGGGGATCAGCAGGAACGAGGCGAACACCACCCCCGCGGCGTAGCGGTAGCCCAGCGCGCCGTCGACGATGCCGCCGTCGGTGTCGACCGAACTGCCGGGCTCGCGCTCCTCGCGGGGCGTGGCGTCGTAGCCGAGGCCGGAGAGCGCCTCCGTCAGCGCCTCGGTCGGCG
>NZ_JBHUDH010000098.1:862-2097 GCF_042678005.1 Halolamina salina
GGGGAGGGTCTCGGCGACCGACCGACAGCCCGGCGAGCAGAACGCCCCCTCGCGGTGCTCGGGGACGGGGCTGTCACAGAGGTCGCAGACGGACGGATCGGACACGGGCGAGGGTACGTCCCCGTGGCGTAAGCCCTGTCGGTTCGGGGACGAGGGTTAGCTCCGGTAGCGCTGCTCGATCACCGGGCCGGGGTCCTCGTACCCCTCGCGGTGGCGGAGACACCGGCTCTCCCGCTCCGTGCCGACCGCGTTGGCGTCGGGATGTTCCTCGGTGCAGACGCTGCCGAACGGCTCGTCCAGCCGCGTCGCGGCGCCGTCCTCGTCGCCGGCGCGGGCCATCTCCACGGCCTCGTACACGACCGACGCCGCGTCGTCGGGCATGTTCAGCGAGACGCCGTCGGCGGTCTCCTCGGCGTCGAACAGTTCGAGTAAGAGCTCGTCGACCGTCGACACGTCCTGGATCCCCAGGCGCTCTTTGACCACGTCGACGATGCTCTTCTCGGCGTTGGCGCGGGCCCGGAGCACCGAGTGGAGCTGGTCGAGCGCCTCCCAGTGCTCGCCGGAGACGCTGTACTCGTCGGGGCGGATCTTCGCCGGGCAGCGCGTGGAGAACCGACAGCCGGTCGGCGGGTCACGCGGGCTGGGCGGCGTCCCGCGCAGCGTGATGCGCTCGCCGGTCTCGACCAACGAGCCGGGGATCGCCGACAGCAGCGACTCGGTGTACGGGTGGGCGGGATCCTGGAACACCTCCTCGGTCGGCCCCAGCTCCATCACCTCGCCCAGATACATCACCGCCACGCGGTCGGCGATGTGTCGGACGACGCTCAGGTCGTGGGCGATGAACAGGAAGGTGAGACCGAGCTCCTCTTGGAGGTCCTCGAGGAGGTTGATGATCCGGGCCTGCACGCTCACGTCCAGCGCGCTGACAGGCTCGTCGAGCACGAGGAACCGCGGCTCGAGCGCGAGCGCGCGGGCGATGCCGACGCGCTGACTCTGCCCGCCGGAGAACTGGTGGGGGTAGCGGTAGAAGTGCTCCTCCTGCAGCCCCACCTGTTCGAGCAGGTAGCGCACGCGGTCCTCGCGCATCTCCGAGGCGTGTTTGGTCACCTCGACGCGCACCTCGGCCTCGTCGGTCTCGACGTCCACGTCGTCGATCGACAGCGGGGCGTCCTCGCGGACGGTGACGCTGTCGTCGACGCCGACGGTGGTGTCGGGTCGCTCGCCCTCCTCGGCGC
>NZ_JBHUDH010000098.1:2150-10579 GCF_042678005.1 Halolamina salina
TCGGGGTCTTGAAACACCATCTGGGCCTGACTCTGCCACTCCCGGAGCTCCCGCCCCGAGATGCTGGTCACGTCGGTGTCGTCGGCGACGACCTCCCCCTCGGTCGCCTTCTCGAGGTTGAGGATCGTCCGCCCCAGCGTGGTCTTCCCACAGCCGGACTCGCCGACGAGCCCGAGCGTCTCGCCCTCGCGGATGTCGAAGCTGACGCCGTCGACGGCTTTCACGGGATCGCCGCCGAACAGGCCGCCGTCGTCGTAGTACTTCTTCAGGTTCCGGACTTCGAGGAACGGTTCGGCGCTCACGCGCGCTCACCTCCGTCGTCCGCGAACTTCTCCTCGGGCGCCGACTCCTCGAACCGGTCGTCGTAGAGGAGACACGCCGCCTCGTGGTCGACCGTGCCGTCGCCCACGTCCTTCCGCTCGGGATGGACCTGCTCGCAGTCCTCGAACGCGTGGGGACACCGCGGCGCGAACCGACAGCTCGTGGGTTTGCTCGTCGAGGTCGGCACCTCGCCCTCGATCGTCGGCAGCCGTTCGTCGCCGGCGGTCCGGCCGGGAATGCTCGCGAGCAGCCCCCGGGTGTAGGGGTGGCGGGGGTTGTCGAACAGCTCGTCGACCGGCGCGCTCTCGACGAACTCGCCGGCGTACATCACGTTCACGCGGTCGGTCGTCTCCTCGATAACGCCCATGTCGTGGGTGATGAACAGCACGCCCAGGTTCTCCTCGCGCTGAAGCTCGTCCAGCAGTTCGAGGATCTGGGCCTGAATCGTCACGTCGAGTGCGGTCGTCGGCTCGTCACAGACCAGCAGGTCCGGGTCACAGGCCAGCGCGATCGCGATGACCGCGCGCTGGCGCATCCCGCCGGAGAACTGGTGGGGGTACTCCGACACGCGGCGGGCGGCGTCGGGGATCCCAACGTCCTCCAGCAGTTCGATCGCGGCGTCGGTCGCCTCCTGCCCGCGGAGTCCCTGGTGGATACGGAGGGCCTCCTTGATCTGGTTCCCGACGGTGTAGACGGGGTTGAGCGAGTTCATCGGGTCCTGGAACACGATCGCGATGTCGCCGCGGTGTTCGTCCCAGTTGCCGCCGACGAGCTCGTCGCCGCGGAACTCGATCGACCCCTCCTCGATCACGCCCGGCTCCTCGACCAGCCCGAGCACCGAGCGGGCGGTGACGGACTTGCCCGAGCCGGACTCGCCGACCAGCCCGACGGTCTCGCCGCGCTGGACGTCGAAGCTCACGCCGTCGACCGCGCGGATCGTCTCCTTGTCGGTGTGGAAGACGGTGCGAAGGTTCTCGACGGAGAGCAGCGTGTCGCTCATGCGCCACCCCCCGCCCCGGCGGTCTCACTGCCGGCGCTGTCGGACTGCGGGTCGATCGCGTCGCGGATGCCGTCACCCAGCGCGTTGAACCCGGTCACGACCAGCGTGATCAGGATGCCGGGGATCAGCGAGATGTGCCACGATCCGGTCCGGACGTAGTCCTGTCCGAGGTTGACCGCGCGACCCCACTCCGGCGTCGGCGGCTGGACGCCCAGCCCGAGGTAGGACAGCCCCGCGATGGAGATGATCGCCCCGCCGAGCGTCATCGAGCCGTAGATCAACAGGTAGCCAGTCACGTAAGGGAGCATATGTTTTCGCATGATCGTGATCGGTGTCTGCCCGAAGCTCCGGGCGGCGTCGATCCACTCGCGCTCGGCGATCTGCAGCGCCGGGCCGCGGATCGACCGCCACATGTACGTCCAGCCGGTGAACGCGAAGATCAGCGCGAGCAGGAACCCACCGCTGTACACCTCGCTGACCCACGTCTCCTTGAGGACGGTCGTGAGCATGATCAGCAGCAGCAGTTGGGGCATCGCCATCACGGCGTCGGAGATCAGCACCATGCTCAGGTCCACTCGGCCCTTGTAGTACGCCGAGGTGAGCGCGAGCGAGGCGGCGATCGACGCGCTCAGCGCGACCGAGAGCACGCCGATCACCAAGGAGATGCGCGACCCGACCACCAAGAAGGTGAACAGGTCGCTGCCGTCCTGCATCGTCCCGAACGGGTGGAAGCGCCCGAAGTCGTCGTACTGCCACGGGCCGATGTTCCGGTCGTTCCCCTGTGAGAGGGAGTTGAGGTTCGCCTGTCCGACGACGATCGTCTCCACGGAGTTGGTGTCGCTGTCCCAGTAGCTGATCTCGTTGCCGTACGTGTTACGCATGTTCTGGTCGACGGTCGTCGGCCCCAGTGCGGGCGCGAACACCGCCATCGTCACGAACATGAACACGATCACCAGCCCGAAGATCCCCCACTTGTGGCCGCGGAAGCGGTCGAGCATGTCGTCGCGGGGGGTCCAGTCGGCGGCGCGGTACTCCTGCCGGTAGATGCGCAGTCCCCAGACGGCCCACCCGAACGCCGCGAACGCGTAGAGGTAGATCAGCGTCGCACGCAGCGCCCACGCCATCGCGGGCGAGAGGCCGAGGAACGTTCCCTCGTAGCCGCTCCCGTTGTAGTAGCCGCCGTTGGGGATCGTCTCCCGGGAGAGCAGCGTGGGGATCGACTGGGCCGCGTTCTCCAGACTGGTCAGGAAGCCGATCGAATCGACGCCCGGCAGCGCGAGCAGTCCGTCGACGGTGAGGCTGACGACGAAGTTCGCGAGCGCGCCGGCCTCCAGCACGAACAGGAAGACGCCGACGGCGGCCCACACTGCCGTCCGCCCGTCGGTGAGCGTATCCGTGACGTGAGAGGTTCGTACCGCCATCTCACTCGCCCTCCAGCCCGACGCGCGGGTCTATCAGCGTGTACAGCACGTCCTGTATGAGGTTGATTCCGACGATCATGAGGATGAACACGTACATCAGTGTCCCGACGAGCGGGAGGTCGCCCTGGATGGCCGCCTGGAAGAACAGGTAGCCGATCCCGTTGATCCCGAACACGGACTCGACGAGCACGCTGCCGCCGATCAGCAGGAACGCCTCGCTGGTGATGATCGGGACCAGCGGCACCAGCGCGTTCCGGAGGATGTGTTTGTACACGAGCGCGCGGTCGGAGACGCCCTTGACTTTCGCGAGCTCGACGTAGTCCTGATTCTTCACTTCCAGTACGGCTGTCCGGCCGATACGCATCTCGTTGCCCATCGACGCCGAGCCGAGGACGATCGCGGCCGGGGCCACCTTCTTGATCGCCTGCAGCGTCGCGTTCGGATTGGTGAAGAAGGCCAGCGGGTTGCCGGAGAGATAGCTCAGATCGGGATTCCCGGAGATCCCGGAGGTGAGGTTCGGGCCGAGGGTCTCCCAGCTGAACCCGAAGATCGCTTGGGAGCTTCCAAGCACCGCGAGCAGCATGATGCCGAGCCAGAAGTTCGGCATCGCGCGCCAGACGATTCCGCCCATCGAGGCGACGTAGTCGGCGACGGTGTTCGACCGCATCCCCGCGTAGAACCCCAGCGGGACGCCGATGAAGATCGCGATCAGCACCGACCAGAACCCCAGCCAGAGCGTCCGAGGGAGGAAATCGAGGATCAGCGCGTTCACGTTCGACCCCTGGTACAGCAGCCACGTACGGCCGAGGTCGAACATCAGCAGGTTCGAGAGCCAGTCCACGTAGTGTTGGAGCGGGGGCTGGTTCAACCCGAGCTGGGTCTGTGCAGCCTGATACGCGGCCGGGTTCCGGACCTGCCCCTCGCTCAGCAGGCGTGCGGCGGGGTCGATCGGCCCCATGAAGATGATGAACCACGTCATCGACGTCCCGAGCCACACGACCGGGATCGCCATGAGCAGGCGTTTCGCGAGATAGCGGGCTCTGCTCACGTCTGGCCTCCGTCAGTCGACTGTTCAGTACGCGCGTTCCGGAGGTCGAGACCGCGTGTTTCGTGCATTCGTGTGCGTTCGATCAGGGATAAGAAGGGGGTATTGAAAAGCCGGCCGGTTAGCGCTCTACCGGCTGAGCGTCAGGTCGGTGAACGTCTGGTTCTCCATCACGCCGTACATCTCCACGTCGACGTGCTGGTGCCAGAAGCGCTGGCTGGCCGGGTTGACGATCGGCAGCTCCTGCATCGAGAGCCAGTTGACTTCCTCGATCGTCTGGAACGCCTCGGCCTCCGACTGGTCGGTGCTATCCTCACCCGCGTAGTTCTCCGCCCACGCGTCGAGGGCGGTCTGTCGGAGCTCCTCGTTGTGGTAGCTCCCCTCGGCGCCCCAGCGGGTGAACTGCCCCGAGGGACTCTCGCCGTAGAGGAACCGCAGGAAGTTCTCCGGACCGGGGTACTCCATCCCGTCGCCGAGCGCGAACACTTCCATGCTGCCGCTGATCGCCTGACTGATGATCGTCCCGAACTCCGCCTCGGTGATCTCCATCTCGATGTGGGCCTGCCGGAGCTTGGACTGCAGGCGGGTGAACACGCGCTGGTAGGCGCTGTTGCCCGAGATGGTCGTCGCCGTGATCTCGAAGGTGTTGTCGGAGCTGTAGCCGGCCTCCTCCATCACCTGCGTCGCGGACTCGAGGTCGGTCTCGCCGTAGCCGTACGGGTAGCCGTCGGACGCGCCCTCGAGGTTGGACTGGTAGCCGTTCTCCGCGTGACGGGTGTACGTGTCGTTCGAGTCGACGCCCTCCTCGAACGTGGGGTAGGCCGCCGGCGGCGTGATGTGGTACGCCGGCGTGGCGGTGCCCTTGTAGACGTTCTCCGCGACGGAGTGCTGGTCCAGCGCGTAGGCGAACGCCTTCCGGACCGGGATCGGAACCTCGAGCGTGTTGAACACGAGGTACTCCGTGGTCAGCGACGGGATCTGGCCGTAGTTGACCGTCTGGCCGCCGAGGTCGTACGTCCCGAGAGACTTGTTGCCGTCCTCCTCCTCGATGGAGACGTTGCTCGGCGTGAACGACGCCGTCGGCATCCCCTCGAGGATGTCGGCGTTGCCGTTCTCGAAGCGGTTGAGTCGGGTGTTGCCGTCGGGGACGACCGTGAAGACGATCTCGTCGATCTGGGGCTGGGTGCCGTAGTAGTCGTCGAACGCCGACAGCGTGATCGCGTCACCCTTGCTCCAGGAGTCGACCTGGAAGGCGCCGGCGCCGGCGAACGTCGGGCCGTCGCCCTGCGTGCTGAAGAACTCGTTGTAGGAGTACTCGCCGTCGTACCCCTCGATGTCGCCGACCGAGTTCGCCGGGAGGATCGCGAACGCGCCGCCCGCGATCTGGAACAGCGTCCACTGGAACTCGCTCGCGAGAGTCATCTCGAACGTGTAGTCGTCGACGGCCTCGACCTGCAGCGAGTTCGGGACCACGTCGGCGAGCGTCGTCTCGTCCTCCGGGGACGCGCGGCTCGCGTCCTTCTCGTGAGCGACGGTCATCGTGTCGCCGACGATGTCGTCGCGGTTCCGGGAGTTCTCCGACTCCGCGAGCCGGCGGTAGGAGTAGACCACGTCCTCCGCGGTCACGTCGTCGCCGTTGTGGAACGTCGCGTCCTCGCGCAGCGTGAACGTGTACGTCAGGCCGTCGTCGGACAGCTCGTAGTCCGTCGCGAGCGCCGCCTCCGGCGGGTACTCCCCGTCCGGGAACATCATCAGCTGCTGGTTGTACTGGTTGTATCCGGCGCCGGACCCCTTCGCGTTGATGGGGTCGAGCGTCTGGATCGAGCCGGTCGCCATCATCTGGAGGGTGCCGCCGGACTGGGGCGTCCCCTCCTCGGTGTCGGTGTCGGTGTCGTCGGAGCCGCCCATCGGTTCGTCGGTGGGCGATTCCGTCGCTGTTTGATCGGGTGCATTGCCGCCACAGCCGGCGAGCGCCGCCGCAACGCCGGTGCCTGCCGCCGCCAAGAACGATCGCCGAGTGCTCTCCTCGGGCATCACCTCAACAGGATTACCGACCGTAAAAATAGTTTGCCCTCTGCGTATGCGTTTGGGACTGTAGTTCCCAAAATCGAGGGTTCGAGACTGTTTCCCTATATATAGATATATACTGACCCCCGCGTCGTCGGACCTCCGTGGGCTTATCAACGGGGTGGCCACACACCCCGTATGGCCGTCGATCCAGTCGACCACAACGGTAGCGCACCCGGGAACGTGATGGCGCGCCTCCGGCGCCCGCGCAGCGACGAGCGGACCCGTATCGCCGTCGTCGCGGACCCGCACGTCTCCGCGCGCGAGGAAGGCACTTCGAAGCTGTTCGAGCACACCGAGGCCCACCTCGAGAGCGCGGTCGCGGACATCAACGACCGCGACGTGGACTACACGCTCTGTGTCGGCGACATCACCAAGGACGGCGAGCGCTGGAACTACGACGCCGCCGACGAGATCCTCGCCGACCTCGACGCCCCGTTCCGCTCGGTGCCCGGCAACCACGACGTGCTGAAGGAGGGGTACGACCACGAGAACCTCCCCCTGAGCGAGTTCGAGGAGCGCTACACGCCGGACGGGCTGCCGTTCCACGAGCGCGTCGGCGGCGTCGACGTGGTCGGCCTCAACAGCGCCGGCGGCGACGACTGGCTCACCGACTCCCACGACGGGCTGGTCACCGACGACCAGCTCGAGTGGCTCGACGAGACGCTGCCCGAACTCGACACGCCGCTGGTCGCTGTCCACCACAACCTCCCGACGATGTCCGAGCAGTTGGTCCAGCACCGCGACAACAACGAGCCGGAGATGGCGATCCCGCCGACGATGCGCAACCCCGAGCCGTTCCTCGACACGCTCGAAGCCCACGACGCGCCGCTCGTCGTCACCGGCCACCTCCACCTCCCCTCGGCGACGAAGGAGCGCGGCGTCCGCGAGGTCATGTCGCCGACGACGTGCTCGTTCCCGCAGTCCTATCTGCTGTTCGACGTTGGTCCCGACGGCACCGAGGTCCGACTCGTCCCCGTCGCCGACCACGAGGGGATGATGCTGGGCCACTACGAGCGCCATCAGGACTCCGTCACCGGGAAGGGGCTGACCGACATGGCCGCGATCCGACTGGCGCAGTTCCCGCTGGTCGACGAGTCCTGACGCGGTCCGTGTGAGGTCGGGTCGAGCGTCGGAGTTCGCCCCGCTCTCCCTCGTCGCGCCCGCCGCGTTCTGGTTTCGCCGCGACTGAGCTATCCGTCCCGCTCCAGAATCCACCGAACCCCGAGCACGTCGACGACGGTCCCCGCCTCGGACAGGTGTGCGAGCGTCCGCGGGCGATCCGCGTTCACGCCGTCGTCCGGCTGCTCGTCGGGGTCGGGCAGCCCGAAGTCGGGCGTCGTGTCCGGCCCGTCGGCCTCCAAATCGAGCGTCTCGGTGTCGAATGCGCGGTCGACGAGATCGCGGTCGATCGCCACGCCGTCGACAGCCTGTCGGCGTAGCCGTGCCTGTGCCGCGTCGAGCAGCGTGCTGTCGACGACGAGCAGCCCGTCGTAACAGCGGTACTCGACAGCGCCGTACGTGAGGTAGCGCGCGACGGCCCGGGCGGCCACGAACGGCGCGAGCACGACCGCCGCGGCCAGCGCGGCCGCCGGGAACCCGCCCGCGAGGAGGCCGAACCCACCACCGACGAACGCGACGAACGCGATCGGGCTGGTCACGCCGTACACCAGCCCCCGGAGGAGCGCGTCCACGAGCGCGGCCCCCCGCGGTGGTCGCTGTGTGATCCTCGGCTCCGCTTCGGGTTCGTCGATCGACTCGGGGTCGACAGCGGTCGCCGTGCTCCCGAACATTCGGGCGAGCACGCCGTGGCGGTCCTCGTCGGCCTCGATCCGAAGCCCCCACAGGTCGAGGAGTAGCTTCCCGCCGACAAGCAGCGCGAGGACGACCTCGCCGCGGTCGGCAGCGATCCCCGAGGTGTCGACGGCCACCCCGGCCACGAGGAGCGATCCGACCCCGAGCAGGCTCGTGAACGGCGGCGCGAACGTCGACTGCGCGGAGTGCTCGCGGTAGCCGCCGCGGACGAAGTACTCGAGGAACTCCTCTCCGCTACGGAGGACCAACACCGTCAGCAGGCCGAGGCCGATCGCGGCCGCCTCGTCGTCGGTCACGCCGCCGCCGGCGACGAATCCGAACAGTGCGACCACGAACAGCAGCAGGACCGAGCCGATCACGGCGCCGCCGAACAGCGGCGGGAGATTGCGCGGGTAGACTCCGGGGATCGGCCCGGGCATCGGGATCGACCCCCTGAGCCGGTAGAACAGCCCGGCGAGCCGGGAGCGATCGACGGTGCCGCGGGAGCGCTTGGCCGCGAACGGGATCTTCACCAGCGCCCAACCGAACACGACGGCGAGTTCGGCGACCAGCACGCCGAACAGCACCGCGATCGACCAGTCGAGCAGCAGCACCCCCGCCGGTACCACGAGGTTCGAGGCGATCACGACGGCGACGGCGTCGAGATCGGGCGTGTCCCCGGCCATCAGTACGGCTCGTGCTCGTCGAACCGCCGAACTGCCGCACGGTAGGCGATCCAGCCCGCCAGCAGGCCGCCGGCGACGAGCGCCCCGCCGACGCC
>NZ_JBHUDH010000099.1:0-2228 GCF_042678005.1 Halolamina salina
GCCCTCCCACGCGCCCGGCGTCGCCGTCTCGACCGCGAGGCGGTACTCGCCGCCGCCGAGTTCGCGGCGCTCGTGGCTCGTCTCGGTCCGCAGCGTCGCCGACACGCTCTCCCCGGCGACCGAGGCGGTTCCGCTCGCGTTCAGGACTGGCAGGCCGACGAGCAGGAGGCCGTCCCCGGTCGCGATCGGCGGCCTCTCGTCCAGCAGGGAGGCGTTCCCGGCTCCGCGGGCGACGGCGCCGGCGAGGAACGTCACCCGGCGCTCGCCCGCCTCGAACACGAGCGCGTCCGCCTCGTGTTCGGCGACGACCCCGTCGCCGTCGAGTAGTCTGACCGTCCGCGATTCGACAGTCAGGCTCCCTTCGCCGAACGCGAGGTCGTGGCGTTCGACGCCGGTCGACTCCGACGGCTCCATCGCCGCGAGCGCGTCAGCGACGCGGTCGGCGTCGGCCGCCGCGGCGTTGCTCTCGACCACGTCTCCGACGCCCGCCGTGAGCGCGCCCATCGAGATCGTGGTGATCGCGAGGAGGAGCGCGACACCGACGACGTGGGATTGTGCGCGGCGGCATGGAGTGCTGTCGCCGCCGCGCTGCGACTGCGCTCGGTGGCATGGGGTGGTGTCGCCGTCGCGCTGTGACTGCCCCCGACGGCGTGGGGTGGTGTCGCTCACGCCAGCCCCACCCCCGCGAACACCGCGGCGGTCAGTCCGGCCAGCAGGCTGGAGTGCAGCAACGCGTCGTAGGGGCCGCGGCTGGCCATCCCCGCGAACCAGCCCGCGGCGATCGAGGTGGCGACGGCGACGACCGCGAACCGGAACCGCTCGCGTTCGGGCTGGATCGCGTTCGGGTCCAGCGCGAACCCGGCGGAGCCGGGCATCGCCGATAGCTGGCTGAACCCGTCGAGCACGTACAGGTCGACCGCGAGGACGATCGCGACCACCAGCAGCGCCGTCACCCAGCCGACGCCGACGTACACCGCGAGGTCGCTGCGAAGCGCCTTCTTTTCGTGATACAGCTGCCCGACCTCGGTCTGGAGTGTCTCGAACACCGACTCGGTGTCGCTGCCGGCGTCGAGCGCCCCCGTCACCAGCCCCATCGTCTGGGCCGCAAGCGGTGTGCCCACGCGATCGACGAACCGCGACAGCGCCGCAGTCCGGCGATCCGTCCCCGCGGGGCTGTCCGACAGCGAGAGGTCGAACGCCAGCGACGCCACGTCGCCCTGCAGCGGGCCGAGATCCACGTCCTCGGCCACCAGCTCGACCGCCTCGCCGAACGGTCGCCCGAGCCCGACGTGGCCCGAGACGGCGTGGACGAACTCCTGTATCTCCCGGTCTTTCGCGTCGTCGATACGTGCGCGGCGGACCGCGACGGCGCCGACCGGGATCCCCCACGCGACGTAGCCCGCGAGCAGCGAGCCGAGCGGATGGATCCGGGCGAGGTGTCCCGCGCCGATCCCCACGAGCGCCAGCGGCGCGAGCACGAGCGCGGCGCTTGCGGGGTTGGTCGGCGCCGAGCGCAGCGTCGCGATCGCCCCCTCGGGCCGGCTGTACGTCACCTGCCGCTCGGTCGGGCGGAGGTGGCCCACCGTCGCCGCCGCACCGGCGCCGACGAGCAGGACGAAGCCGGCGGCGCCGTAGATGAGCGCCGCACGCTGGGTGATCGACCCCAGCGGCGTCGGGAGGGGGGCCGAGAGCCCCGGCGCGAGCACGCTCATCACCGTCAGTACGACCACCAGCAGCGCGGGCATCACGAGCAGCACGACGAACAGCTCCGCGACCAGTTCGAGGAAGCCCTCGTTGCGCCGCTGAGCCTGCGAGCGCTGGTGGCCGAGCATCCGCGCCTCGAGCCCGAGGTAGTTCGCCAGCGCGTCGCCGCCCTGCTCGCTGTGTTCGCGGAACTTCAACAGGAACGGCGCGAGCGTGTCCCGCGAGGGGGTGTCGCGGGCGACACGTCGCAGTCCTTCGTCGAGACTCCCGGTGAGTGCGGCGGTGTTGAGCACCTTCCGCGCCGCGACCGCGGTCTCGCCGTAGGCGTCGTTCTCGGCGACCTTCCGGAGCATCGCCCGCGGCCCGTCGGCGCCGGAGGAGAGTGCATGGAGGTAGCGGGCGGCGCCGGGGAGGGTGCGCTCGATGTCGGCCTTCCGGGCGCTTGCCAGCCAGCCGAGGTAGCGCCCGCCGAGGGCGATCACCCCGCGGCGGGCCACGACACCGACCAGTCTTCCGACGACGGC
>NZ_JBHUDH010000100.1:0-1475 GCF_042678005.1 Halolamina salina
CTCCCGGACCCGAGCGGGCTCACCCGTTCGGCCGCCGAGGCGACGGCCGCGCAGTTGGCGATGACCGTGGGCAACGCCGCCGTCGCGACCGCGCTGCTGCTCTCGGAGTACTACGACGCCGACGTGACGCCCGACGAGCTCGCCTCCAGCATGGGCGCGATGAACCTCGCGGCGGTCCCCTTCGGCGCGCTGCCGATGTGTCACGGCAGCGGCGGCGTCGCGGGGAAGTACACCTTCGGCGCCCGGACCGCCGGCTCGAACGTCCTGCTCGGCGGCCTCTACGGCGTCGCGGCGCTGGGAACCGCCGTGGTGACGGCGTTCCCGATGGCGGTTCTGGGCGTCGTGCTCGCGCTGGTCGCGGTCGAACTCGGGCGGTCGGCGTTCGACACCGACCACCTCCCCACGACGCTCGCAGTCGGCGCGCTCGGCCTGCTCGCCAACGTCGGCGTCGCGTTCCTCGCCGGAGTCGCGTGGTGGATCGCACGGGAACGGGTGCTGTGACGCGAAAATCGAGAACTGTCAGTACTCGTACAGCGACACCACGAACGGTAGCTTGTTGTACATCACCACCGCGATCGGGATGCCGACGATGCTCAGCGTGAACACGTAGGCGACGGACATCCAGACGCCGCTGGCCCACCAGCCCACGAACACGAAGTAGACGCCCCGGACGAGCAGGCCGTACCGCTGCTCGCCCGGACTCCCCGTTTCGTCGACGAAGTCGCGCTCCTTCAGCGAGAGCACCTTCGGCGTCGCGTTGATCATCTTGATCCCCAGCGGGAGGCCGACGATGGTGACGTTCAGGAACCACGCGACGCCGAGCCAGATCCCCGTCGCCCACCAGCCGACGAGCAGGAACCACACTGCACGGACCGCGAGCGAGGGGTCGTCCGCGCCGCCTGTCGTTGTACTCATACCGAGTCGGACGAGCGTCGCCCGGTTAGGTGTACCGGCGATCGGCCAGCAGCCGCCTCAGTCCGACCGCGTCAGGTAGTCGCTGGCCTGTGGCTCGTCGGGGTCGGTCGGCACCTCAACCAGCCGCGGCTCGTCGGCGTCGACGGCGTCGGCGACGGCCTCGCGCACCTCGGCGGGCGTCGCGGCGCGGGCGGCGTCGACGCCCATCGACTCCGCGAGTGCGACGAAGTCGATCGGCGACTCGCCCCACGCGTACGTCCCCTTCGGGAGGCCGTGCTCGCGCTCGGCGCCGTCGCTGATGATCGCGTAGTCCTCGTTGCGGAACACGACCGTCGTCACGGGCAGCCCCTCGGCCGCGGCGGTGTGCAGTTCGTGGATCGCCATCATCAGCCCGCCGTCGCCCGCCAGTGCGACTACGTCGCTGTCGGGGTTGGCGGCCTGCGCGCCCAGCGCCGAGGGAAGCCCGCTGCCCATCGTCGCCCACGAGCCCGGGTTCACGTAGGATCGCGGTCCCGCCGCGGGGAACGTCGCGAGCGTCCAGATTCGGAAGCCGCCGGCGT
>NZ_JBHUDH010000100.1:1566-2007 GCF_042678005.1 Halolamina salina
CCGATCGGCGACCGTTTCGGCGTCGTGGTCGCCCGCCGGGATCTCGGCCGTCAGCGCCGCGAGCGTCGACTTCGCGTCGGCGACGATCCCGACCGCGGGCTCGTAGTTCGTCCCGAGGTCGTCCGGGGAGAGCGTGACGTGGACCAGCGCGTCGGGCACCTCGAGCGTCCGGCCGCGCGTGACCAGCTCGTCGAAGTCGGTGCCGATCGCCAGCGCCGCGTCGGCCTCGGCGACGTACTCGTGCATCTCCGGCGTGGTCGCGCCACAGAGCACGCCCGCCGAGAGCGGATGGTCCTCCGGGATCACGCCCTTCCCCTTGTACGTCGTCAGCACGGGCGCGTCGTAGCGCTCGGCGAACGCGAGTAGCTCCTCACTGGCGTTGGCGCTCCGGACGCCGCCGCCGGCGATCACGACCGGCGCGTCGGCGCCCTCGAGGATCGA
>NZ_JBHUDH010000100.1:2074-17271 GCF_042678005.1 Halolamina salina
GCGTCGGCGCCCTCGAGGATCGAAGCCGCGTCGGCGACCGTCCCCGCGGGCGGCGCCTCGGGCTGGCCGGTGTCGGTCACCGCGACGCCGCCCTTGGGCGCCGCAGCAGGGAGGTAGGACTTCGGGATGCCGAGCCGGACCGGCCCCTTCGGCGCCGTCGTGGCCGTCTCGACTGCACGCTCGACCTCCGCGAGCACGCCGTCGGGGTTCTTGACCACGCGGTTGGCCTTGGTGACGGTGTCGTACGTCTCCGGCGGCGTCTCGTGGATGCCGTCGCGGCCCCGGACCTCGGGGTCGGTCTCCACGGCGATGTGGACCAGCGGCGTGTTGTCGTTGTACGCGTTCTTCAGCCCGTTCATCGCGTTCATGTCGCCCGGACCGGGGACGACGACGGTGGCGGCGGGCCGGCCGGAGGTCTCGGCGTACCCCCACGCCTGCTGGGAGACGGCCGTCTCGTGGCGCGCCATCACGAACTGCACGTCGTCGCGGCCGTCGACGGCCTCGTTCAACGGCAGCGTCTGCTTGCCGGGGATGCCGAACACGGTGTCGATCCCGTGCTCGACGAGTCGGTCGATCACGGCGGCGGCGAGCGTCATGATCGGTGTGCCGGTCCGCGATGTGAAAACTGTATCTCACTCCGGGCGCCGGGCTACTGGTTCCACGCCGCGCCGTCGGGGTCGACCAGCCGTCGCCGTTCCTCGATCCCGTCGATAGTGGCCATATCCTCCTCGGTCAGGTCGAGGCTCGCGGCCTCGAGGTTCGCGCGGATGTGCTCCGGCGTGGCGGACTTCGGGATCGGCACCAGCGCCTCCGTCTCGACGGCCCACGCGATGCAGACCGCCGCGGGGGTGGTGTCGTGGCGGTCGGCGACCGCCTGCAGTTCGGGCGTGTCGAAGATGTCGCCCTGTCCGAGCGGACAGTAGCCGACGAGGGTGTGGCCGTGCTCGGCGGCGTACTCGCGGAGTTCGTCCTGCGGGAGCAGCGGGTGGCACTCGACCTGGTGGGCGGCGATGTCGGCGTCGAGGATCTCGCGGGCCTCGTCGAGCAGTTCGGGCGTGAAGTTCGACACCGCGACGTTGCGGGTCACGCCCTCGTCGTGGAGTTCTTGCAGCGCGCGCAGGCTCTCCTCGGGGTCGTACGCGCCCGTCGGCCAGTGGACGTACAGCAGGTCGAGTTCGTCGACGCCGAGCCGGTCGAGGCTCTCCCGGCCCGTCCGTTTGGCGTCCTCGTAGCCGAGGTTGTCGGGGAGAATCTTGCTTGCGAGCACGACGTCCTCGCGGTCCACCTCGGAGAGGCGGATGCCCGCGCCGACCGCGGGCTCGTTGTCGTACATCTGTGCGGTGTCGACGAAGCGGTAGCCGGCGTCGAGCGCCGTGGCGACCGCGTCGGCGCACTCGTGACCCTTCGTGCCGGAGGTACCGAGGCCGATGTCGGGAAGGTCGAGACTCATGGCTGTGGCGGGGAACTGGGAGCGGCGGCGTAAAGAACTCCGGCTCCCGGCGGATTTCGGGGCCGCGTCACCACGGCCGGACCGGGAGCAGGTCACCGGCCCGGACGGTCCGGATCTCGCCGTCGCGGGGGACGATCACCCGCATCTCGGGGTTGTAGTCCGCGAGCAGTTCCCGACAGACGCCACAGGGCGGGACCGGTCGCTGTTCGTCGGCGTCGTGCTCGGGGAGCGGGTAGGAGACGGCGACGCAGGCCTCGATGTCGGCCCCCGAGTGGCCCGCGGCGATCGCGGCGCTCACAGCGCCCGGTTCGGCGCAGTTCGACGCCCGACCGATGCTGGCGGGCAGACTGACGCCGTCGTAGACGGAGCCGTCGACCGTGCGGACGCTCGCGCTGACAATGTGTGCACCGTCCAAAAATTCCGGATCGTACGTCTCCCGGTTCAGGGCTCTCGCATGGTCGAGGAGGGCGTCGTCGGCGTCGGACAGCGGGGCAGTCTCCATACGTGGCGGGGCGCCGTCGCCGGTAAGTGTTTTCGGGAACGCGTCGATTTCGATCGACAGAGGAGCTAAGT
Organism: Halolamina salina; assembly: GCF_042678005.1. GTDB lineage: Archaea > Halobacteriota > Halobacteria > Halobacteriales > Haloferacaceae > Halolamina > Halolamina salina. The sequence continues at coordinate 4,098 of NZ_JBHUDH010000100.1, forward strand.
GTAGAACGCTCCAAATACGAGGGTATGGTCCCCTCCAACCGCGAAACGAGTCGGCTGCTCGCCGCGGTCGCCCTGCTCGCCGCAGTGCTCGCGTCGGCCGTCCTCCTGTTCCCGGCGCCGCTTTCAGACGCCTTCTTCGCTGGGATCGTCCTCCTGAATCCACTCTTCGCGGCCGTCGGCGTCGCCGGCGCGTGGACCGAGCGGACCGTGGTCGTGTGGGTCGCGGCGCTCCTCTCGGTTGGCCTCTCGCTGGTCGGGATGCTGTCGATCGGGCTGTTCCTCGTTCCGACCGCGCTCCTGCTGCTCGGGAGCGCGATCGCGGCACAGGCCGCCGGCCCGCAATCGGGCGTTCGCGAGCGGATCGTCGCCGACCCGCCGAGCAGCCGCGAGCGACTGCTGCGAACGCTGGCCGGCGCGGCGTCGATACTCGTCGGCGTCGGACTGGTGAACGTCGGCGCGTTCGGCCAGGAGCTGTTCGGCTCCTGCGCGCGGGAGACGCTCGCCTGCGCGCTCGAGACGACGAACTGGGGCGCGGTGGGTGTGACGGTTCTGGGGTTGGCGGCGGTCGCCGTCGGCGGGTGGCTGGTGTGGAAGCAGGTGTACGTCTCGCGGGTACTCCGGCGGGCTGGGAGTGGGTAGGTGCTCAGGATGGCTTCGATGCGTAGCTTCTCGGGGGAGTAGCGATCACGTAGTTTCTCGGAGGAACAGCGACCGGAACAGCACCTCGATCGTTGGCAACTTGTGACCGCAGTGCGCCGGACACGAGGTCCGGCGCAGCACCGAATCCCCACCCCTCCCCCCGCGGCCGCCGACCGCTGGCGGCCGCGAGGCGTCCACCGCGACCGCACCGCTGTGGCGGTCGGCGCGCGACGTGAGCGCCTCCGTGCGCGAACGAGCGCGCGAGGGACGACTGACCGAGCGAAGCGAGGGAGGGAGTCGGCTGGGGAGGATCGAGGGCTGTGCGGGGCGGTGCGGTCGCAAGTGGTCTACGATCGAGCTGCTGTTGCTGTTCCAGTTGTCAACGACCGAGCTCCCATTGCTGTCTCAGTTACTGCTCGTCGACAACAAAACGAACCAAAAATACGCTACAACCTCACTCCAGCGCGCTCGCGGCCCGAACGATCGTCTCCTCGCCGTACTTCGGTCCGACCAGCTGCAGCCCGACCGGCAGGCCGTCAGCCTCCCCCGCAGGCACGGAGATTGCGGGCAGGTCCGCGAGGTTCACCGGCACCGTGTTCGCGTCCGCGAGGTACATCGTCCGCGGGTCCTCAAGCCCCTCGCCGAGTTCGAACGGCGGCACGGGCATCGTCGGCGACGCGAGCACGTCCGCCTCCTGCAGCGACTCGTCGAAGTCCTGCTTGATCCACTCGCGGGCGTCCTGTGCCTTGGCGTAGTACTTGTCGTGGTAGCCGGCCGAGAGCGCGAACGTGCCGAGCAGGATCCGCCGCTTGACCTCGGGACCGAACCCCTCCTCCCGAGCAGTCGCGAACGCCTCGTTCCAGTTGCCCGCCTCCGAGAGGTCGTCGGCGTCGCCGGCCTCCACGGCGTTCAGCCCGTAGCGCGTGCCGTCGAAGCGCGCGAGGTTCGAGGAGGCCTCGGACATCGCGATCACGTAGTACGCCGCGACCGCCTTCTCGACGGAGGGCATCGACACCTCGACCGTCTCGGCACCCTGCGCCTCGAGCTCGTCGATCGCGTCCCGGAACGTCTCGACGACGCCCTCGTCGGCGCCCTCGACCAGTTCGTTCGGGATACCGATCGTCATCCCCTCGACGTCGCCGTCCGCGGCCGCGGCGTAGTTCGAGCCGTCGCCCTCGTCGACGGTCGTCGCGTCCCGGTCGTCCGAGCCGGCGATCACGTCCAGCAGTTCCGCCGCCTCCTCGACGGTCGGTGCGATCGGGCCGATCTGTTCGAGGGAGTTCGCGTAGGCCACGAGCCCGTAGCGGCTCACGAGGCCGTAGGTGGGCTTGATCCCGACGACGCCGCAGAACGCGGCGGGCGCGCGGACCGAACCGCCCGTGTCGCTCCCAAGCGCGAGGTCGGCCTCGCCCGCGGCGACGGCCGCCGCCGAGCCGCCGGAGGAGCCACCCGGCACGCGGTCGGTGTCCACGGGGTTCAGCGTGGGGCCGAAGTGGGAGGTCTCCGTCGTCGTCCCCATCCCGAACTCGTCCATGTTCGCTTTGCCGTTGATCGTCGCGCCCGCCTCTTTCAGGCGCTCGACGACCGTGGCGTCGTACGGCGGGACGTACCCCTCGAGCATCTTCGACCCGCAGGTGGTCTCGACGCCCTGGGTGGAGATGTTGTCCTTCACCGCGACGGTCTTGCCCGCGAGCGGGCCGTCGTCGGCGCCTTCGATGCGCTCCTCGGTGATGTAGGCGTTCAGCTCGGCCATTACGACACCCGCGGCCCCTTGAAGTAGCCGTCCTCCGTCTCGCTGGCGTTGCTGAGCGCTGCCTCCTGACTGAGGCCCTCCTCGACCTCGTCGGCCCGCATCACGTTCACGAGGTCCGGCTCGCTCTCGACTTCGGGCACCTCGTCCAAGGTTTCGAAGTCCGCGAGCACGTCCTCGAACTGCTCGGCGAACTGCTCGACCTCCTCGTCGGTCAGGTCCACCCGCGCGAGGTCCGCCACCTTCCGGACCTCCTCGCCGGTGACCGCCGGCTCGTCTCCGTCGCTCATACCTCTCGGTCGCCGCGGACCGGGAGTAAGGGTTTCGGTGAGCCCCGAGCCCGCTCCCAGAACGTCTTTCCCGGAACCGTTCGACAGCGGTGGTGTGAACCTCCCGTTCGCGACCGACACCCCGACGGACGACCGCTGGCTCCGGGCGTGGGCCGTCGGCTACGCGGCCGTCGGCGGCGCGTCGGTGCTGCTCCCGCTGTACGCGCTGAGCCTCGACGGCGGCGCGTTCCTCGTCGGACTGATGGCATCGACCGCGGCGTTCGCGGGCGTCCCCGGCGCGATCCTGTGGGGTCGGATCGCCGGGAAGGCCGGCCGTCGACGCCCGTTCGTGCTGTTCGCGCTGATCGCGACGGCGGCGGTGCTGCTGGTGTCGCCGCGACTCAGAAGTCCGATCGCGCTGGTCGCCGCCAACGCCGCGCTCTGGTTCGCCGTTACCGCCGCGTCGCCGGTGCTCAACCTCATCGTCGTCGAGGGGGTGGAGCAGTCGGCGTGGGACGGCCGCATCGCCCGCCTGAACGCGCTGCAGGGCTGGGGCTGGCTGGCGGGGCTGGTCGTCGGCACCGTCTGGACCGCCGCCGCGCCGCGGCTTGGCTACACGGCTGTCTCCGCCCAGCGCACGCTCCTGACGGGGCTGGGGCTGCTCGCGGTCGCCGCGACGCTGCTGTTCGTCCACTTCTACCCGGACGCCACCCACGTCTCCGAGAAGCGGTTCCTGCGCCGCTACCGCTCGCTGTCGCGGGAGAGCTGGCGGGGCGACCGGTTCCTCCGCGGCATCCCGTACGGCCCGAGCCGGATGTACTGGGCGCTGCGCTCGCTGCGGTCGGGGCGGCTCTCCGAGCGCTTCGGTCGACCGCTGCTCGGCTACTTCGCGGGGACGGCGCTGTTCTCAGCGGGCTTTGCGGTGTTCTGGGGACCGATGCCCGCCCACCTCACCGACATCGGGTTCGGCGACGGCGTCGTGTTCCTCTGTTTCCTCGCGAACACGCTCGGTTCGACGGTGTGTTACGACCCCGTGGGCCGGCTGATGGAGCGCTACGCGGCGATGCGCCTGCAGGCGGGCGCGCTGATCGCCCGTGCGGTGCTGTTCGTGGGCACGGCGTTCCTCGCCGTCGAACTGCTGGTCGGGAGCGCGCTCGCGGCGATCGGCGTGACGTGGGCGGTGGTCGCGGTCACGACGACCGGAATCGTCGCGCGGCTGGCCTCCGAACGCGTCCGCGGCGAGGCGCTGGGGCTGGTCGTCGCGATCACCGGGATCGGCGGCGGCGTCGGAAACGCCGTCGGCGGCGCCGTCGCCGCGCCGACGAACCCCCTCACGACGTTCGGGCTGGCGGCGGTGACCGTCCTCGTCGGTGGCGCAGTCGCCGCCGCTGCGGTCGTTCCGGCGCGAAACGCCGCCTGAGGGCGGGTCGAGGTGAAACGGCAGGAAGAGAACCGAGCGTTCAGAGGCCGATCTCGCGGCCGATCACGAGGTGCTGGATCTCGCTTGTCCCCTCGCCGATCTCCATCAGCTTCGCGTCGCGGTAGAACCGCTGGGGCGCGAAGTCCTCCGTGTAGCCGTAGCCGCCGAGGGTCTGGACCGACTCCTCGGCGACCTCGCGGGCGGCCTCGCTGGCGTCGAGTTTCGCGAGCGCGGACTCCCGGCTGACGGACTCCCCCTGATCGTACGCCCACGCAGCCTTGTGGGTCAGCAGCCGGGCGCGCTCGATCTTCCGGTGCATGTCCACGACCTTGTCCCGGATCGCGTCGAACTTCGAGATGGGCTGGCCGAACTGCTCGCGCTCGGTGGAGTAGTCGCGTGCGGCCTCGTAGGCGCCCTGTGCGAGCCCCGTCGAGAGCGCCGCGATGGAGATGCGGCCGCCGTCGAGGGTCTTCTTCGTCTGCTCCCAGCCCTCGCCCTCCTCCCCGAGCAGGCGGTCCTCCGGGATGCGCACGTCGTCGAGCTGGATCTCACAGGTGGGCGAGCAGTTCAGCCCCATCTTGTCCCAGACGGTCGTGACCTCGAACCCGTCGTCGTTCTCGGGGTCGACGATGAACGTCGAGATGCCGTCGTAGCCCGCGTCGGGGTCGGTGACCGCCTTCACGAGCACGCTGTTCGCCACGTTGGCGTTGGTGATGAACTGCTTCGTCCCGTTGAGCACGTACTCGTCGCCGTCCTTCTCGGCCATCGTGTCCATGTCCGAGGCGTCGGAGCCGCTGCCGGGTTCGGTGAGCGCCCACGCGCCCATCCCCTCGCCGCTCGCGAGCGGTTCGAGCCACTCCTCCTTCTGGGCCTCGCTGCCGAACATCTCGATCGGCTTCGAGCCGAGCGAGACGTGGGCGGCGTAGGAGAGGCCGATCCCGCCGGAGACGCGGCCCAGTTCCTCTGTCACGAGGGAGTACATCAGTTGGTCACCGCCGAGGCCGCCGTACTCCATCGAGACGGGGACGCCCATCATGTCCAGTTCGCCCAACTGCTCGAAGATCTCCTCGGGGAAGCGGTGCTCGTTCTCGATCTCCTGTGCGATGGGTTCGATCTCCTCCTCGCAGAACTCCCGGACCGTGTCGCGGATCATCCGGTGCTCCTCGCTGTCGACGACGTCCAGCAGACCCTGCTCGCTCATGCACGGGCGTACGGACGAAGCAGGCAAAAACCCCGCCGGTCCGTCGCCGCCGGTGGTACCGCGGCCGCCGGAGCGCTACCACGGTGACGTGTACGTTTAACTGCCGAGCGACCGTTCGACCCCGCGTGCCCTCCGATCGCTCACGCGACACCGAGCCGGACAGCCGGACGGCCGTCGACGTGTCCGATCTCGATCAGGAAGCGCTGTATCGAACCGTGCGGCAAGCCGTTCAGGACGCCATCCTCGACGCCGTCGGGACGATCGCGCTGGTCGCCGTCGGCGGGGCGCTGGCGTTCGCCGGTGCCAGCCTCTTCGTCCGGACTGCTACCGAGAGCGGGCTCTCGATCGGGTTCCTCACTGCCGGGATCTGGCTGCTCGCGATCGGCCTCTACGTCGTCGGCTCCTCCCTCGGCGCCGTCCAGCCGGTCCGCGACTGGCTCTGAGAGCTCGAAGGTCGTCAGCGTCGCTACTCGAACGCGGTACAGAAACGGTCGGAGAATCGAAAACGAGCCGTCAGTCGTCGGTGAAGGAGCTCCCCACCCGTCTCAGGGCATGTGGATGCTCTCCTCGGCCTCCAGCAGCTCGTGGTAGCGGTTGCGGATCGTGACTTCGCTGATGTTCGCGACCTCGCTGACCTCGGACTGGGTCACCTTCTCGTTGGTGAGCAGCGAGGCGGCGTAGACGGCGGCGGCCGCGAGGCCGACCGGCGACTTGCCCGAGTGGACCTCCTGCTCCTTCGCGGTCTGGAGCAGTTGGCGCGCGCGGCGCTCGGCCTCGTCGGAGAGGCCGAGGTCGCTGGCGAACCGGGGGACGTACTGCTCGGGGTCGGCAGGCTGGATCTCCAGCTTCAGTTCGCGGACGACGTAGCGGTAGGTGCGGGCGATCTCGTCCTTCTCGACGCGGGAGACGGCGGAGATTTCGTCGAGGCTGCGCGGGGTGCCGGCCTTCCGGGCGGCGGCGTAGAGACTGGCCGTGGAGACGCCCTCGATCGAGCGCCCCGGCAGGAGGTCCTCCGAGAGCGCACGCCGATAGATGACGGAGGCGGTCTCGCGGACGTTCTCCGGGAGGCCGAGCGCGGAGGCCATCCGGTCGATCTCGCCGAGCGCCTGCTTGAGGTTCCGTTCCTTGGAGTCCCGTGTCCGGAACCGCTCGTTCCAGGTCCGGAGCCGCTGCATCTTCTGTCGCTGGCTGGCCGACAGCTGGTTGCCGTAGGCGTCCTTGTCCTGCCAGCCGATGTTGGTCGACAGCCCCTTGTCGTGCATCATGTTCGTCGTCGGGGCGCCGACGCGGGACTTCTCGTCCTTCTCGCGGGAGTCGAACGCGCGCCACTCGGGACCGTGGTCGATGCTGTCCTCGTCGACGACGAGGCCGCAGTCCTGACAGACGGTCTCGCCGTGTTCGGTGTCGGTGGCGAGGCTGCCGCCACATTCGGGACACTGGAGCTCGTCGACGGACTCCTCCTCTTCCTCGGTCTGTTCCTCGTTCTGTGCGGCCTCGGCACGCTCACTGGTGTACGCTTGTACTTTGTCGCTCATTGGGTGTGGGGTGGGGAGAGACAGATGCGTCTGGACTGCAGTCGTCTCACTTTCGGGTACCGTACGGTGTTACTTAAATCTGCCGTCTGATTTCTCGCCCGAATGGACGGAGAGGAATCAGGAAGAACCGCTGAGACAGCCGAATTACTCCGAATCCTTCCGACCGGGTAGAGCGCCGGACGTGGCCGACGAGGCCTACTTGAGGGTTTCGTCGCGCTGGACACGGGGGTTTATTGAGCGTTTCGCCGGCGGGAACCCCCGATCGGCGCGGCAGCCACGCCCCCGTGACGGCTCAGTCCGTCCGGTTCACGTAGAAGCTTGCTCGGTACAGGCTCTGCCCGTCCCAGAGGATCCGTCCCGTCTCCGACTCGTCGGCCGAGAACCCGAGCCGACGGAGCAGCGTCTCGAACGCATCGGACGGTTCGCCGGTTTCCCGGTACGCCTCTCGTTGGATCGCGCGGTCCAGCAGCGTCCGGGCGTCCTCGGAGAGGTCGATGGCACCGAGGTCGGTGTCGACTGCCGACCCCAGCACGACCTCCCGGAACGCCTCGCGGTCGTCGGCGACCACGGTCGCGAACGTGGTGTGTTCGGTCAGCGTGACCCGCCCGCGCTCGACGTGGACCCGGTAGGCGAGCTCGCCGTCGGCCGCCATCCTGACGGCTCGGCCGTCCAGTTCGTCGACGAGTCGGCTCTCGCGTTCGGCCGGCCGAGCCATCACGTAGGCGTCGCCACGGAGCAGCGACGCCGACGAGGACGCGCCGTCGCTCACGGCGTAGGTGTGGAGGATCTTCACCGGTCGCGCGCTGGGCTGTTCGAGGCTGTCGAGCAGCACCGCGTCGTCGGGGGCGCCGTCGAGGGTGTCGACCCGGACTAACGGGCGCTCACGCACCGCACGGCCGCTGACGAACTGGTCGATCCGGTAGTACTGGCCGTCGTGTTCGACGTAGGCGCCCTCACTGATTGGCGTGTAGCCGCGGGTCACGTGCCGCCCCGTCGGGACGACCGCGTCGATTGCGGCCCGCGCCGGGTCGCCGAACAGTTCGTTCTCGGGGGGTTCGTACAGCGCCCAGGGGACGGGCTCGGTCGCGATCCGATACACCTGTAGCGTGTACTCCGTTCGAGAGGAGTCGTTGCCGAGCACGTCGCCCGAACAGCCGGCCAGCGCGGCCGCGACGGCAGTACCGGCGAACTGGAGGGACCGTCTGCGAGAGACCATACCCACCGTGGCCGCTCGGAGGACTTGGAACTACTGACGCGAGCCAGCCGGCAGAAAACGAACGGTGGCGGTCAGGCCTGTGCGGTCAGCGCGGTCGTGATACGGCTCTCCACGTCGTCCATCCGCGCCAGCACGCGCGTGCCGTCGGCGAGTACGGGGTAGGTGGCGTCGAGGTCGCGGTAGAGGTAGCGGTACACCGACTCGCTGTCCTCTCGCTGCCAGCCGAACGTCACCCCCTCCTGAATCTGCTCCTGGCGGCGGGCGAGCGTCGCCTCCAGCGACTCCCGCGTCTCGTCGAGGCACTCGAAGCGCGCCTGCAGGTCGTCGAACGACTCCCGCCGGAGTCGGTCCCCGTCCAGCTCCGCACACCGGGCCGCGGCGTCGTCGAGCGCGTCGCCCGCCCGTTCGAGCCGGCGGCGCTCGTCGTCGAGCGTGTCGAGGTAGCGATCCCGGCGAGCGCAACTCTCCTCCGCGCTCGCGATCACCGCACGCTTGACCTGCGGGGAGAGCGCGTCGTTCGCGACGACCGCGCCGGCGACGCCGTCGCCGAACTCGTTCGCGAGGTTGACCGGTAGCGACTCCCCGTAGTCGCGCTCGAAGTGCTCCACGTCCATCATCGTCTCGCGGTACGCCTCCCGCACCTGCGCCATCCCGCCGGACTGACCGTTGGCGGCGCCGACGACGCCGACCCCGCCGCCCTCAACCGTCGGCGCCGGGCCGGCCGCCGAAAGCTCCCGCACCCGGGAGACGAACGACGACAGCGCGTCCTGCTCGGCGGTGATTGCCTCGTACTCCCGCCGGATCGCCTCCGTCGCCGCCCGGACGTTCGCCCGCGGGGCGAACAACAGCCCCGTCGAAAGCCCCGCCCACAGCACCAGCGCGATCAGCGAGCCCGCGACCGCCTCGGCACAGCCGAACGCGCCGCTACAGGCCGCGACTTCCTGCTCGATGTCGGGGGAGAAACCGTACGAAGCGGGCATTTGAGTGTGTGAACAACTGACTCGGAGCCACTTCAATTGCCCGGCCATTCCCACGATCGGCAAACGGCGGCGGGATCGGTCCGCGGACCGACAGATCGAAGGTCGCACCGCCGACAGTCCGGCACATGGTCAAGATGGTCGTCCTGCTGGTCCGGAAGGAGTCGCTCGACTACGAGGAGTTCCTGACCCACTGGAAAGAGGAGCACGTCCCGCTGGTCGAAGATCTCCCGGGGGTCGAGCGCTACGTCACCTCCCACCCGACGGAGCCGGAGAAGAGCGCCTACGACGGCGTCGCGGAGGTGTACTTCGAGGACATGGAGCAGCTCGGCGCCGCGTTCGACTCCGAGGCGGGCGAGGCGCTGCTGGCCGACGCCGAGGCGTTCTCCGATCAGGACGCCGGGGAGGTGCTGTACATGGAGGAGGAGACGCGGTTCGTCGCGGAGTGAGAAACCGATCATGGCGCGCGACCTGTCGCGCGCTCCGTCGCGCGACTGCGGAGCCAATGCCGTGATCGTGTAGATAACCCCCGGCGCGCGACCTGCCGCGCGCTCCGTCGTGCGGCCGCTGAGCCGATGCCGTGATCGGGTAAACTATTCTCGACGAACAACGACGGCTCGGGAGACGCCTCCTCCTACTCCTCTGTCGGCTCCGACTCACCCTCGCCCGGCGGAGACGCAACCTCGTCATCCTCGTCGGAGTCGGCCGCCGCCCCGTCGCCGTCCTCGCCATCGTCGCTTCCGTCGTCGACGAGCGTCAGCCCGTCGCCCAAGAGCGATCCGAGTCCGTCGCCCCCGCCACTCGAGTCGTCACTCCCTCGTGGTTCGCGCCGCGCGAGCGCCGGCGGCTCGTACACCACGACCAGCTCCTCGGCGACCGCGTAGAACAGCCCCGTGTCCGGCTCCTCGATCACGCCGGTGTCCGCGTCGATGGCGAAGTCGACCACGTCGCCGAGCGACTCGGCCTCGGCGCGGGGCCGGTCGTCGAACGCCGTCGAGAGCCGCGCCCGGACGACCCACTCGTCGAACTCCGCACGCTCGGCCCGGAACGCGAGCAGGTCGCGCTCGGCCTCGGAGAGGGTGAACGCGTCCTCGCGCCACCCACCGACGAGTCCCCCGACGCCGACCACGCCGAGGAGCAGCAGGAGCGGCCCGCCGACCGACCAGAACGGGCCGTACTCGCGGGTCGTCCGGACCGTCCGCGTCGTGGTCGCCGGCTCGCTCCCTGCCTCCGCGGGGCCGACGACGTACGTCTCGTCGTTGACGGTGATCGGGAGCCGGTGGGTGAACGAGCGGTTGGCCGGCTGGCCGTTCAGGCTCCCGGCGACCGTGGCCTCGACCGCGACGAACGTGGATATCTCCCCCTCCGTGTCGCCGAGGCTTTCCTGAATCGTCGCCCGCCTCTCGGCGACCTCGGTCGCGTTCACCGAGAAACTGAGTTCGACCGTCTCCCCCGGAGCGACCGACTCGGTACGGGTCCCGCCGAGCGGGGTCCGATCCGACCAGAGCACCGTCCCGTCCGTGCTCGACTGGATCACGAGAGCGGCGTCGATCTCGACCGTCGCCGGCTCGGTGCCCCCGGCGTACCGCAGGCTGTACTGCCCGTCGAGCACCGGCGACGGCCCGACGTAGTACGTCGAGCGGTCCGAGAGCGTCGATCCGACCGGGAACACGGGGTTCTCGCGGGTCACGTCGGCGCTGTGTCGGAATCCCCCGTCGGCCCGCCAGTGGGTCCGTTCGACCTGCTCGGCCTCGGTCCCCGGGGCGACGTGGGCGGTGTACGCCGCGGCGCCCCCTACCACCGTGACCGCGACGAGTACGGCAGCCAACACGGCGAACCACGACCCCACGATCGCACGGAGCCGAAGCCCGCTCGTCCCCTCTGTCATGCCCGTTCCTGTGCGGTGGTCTCACATAGAACTATTGGTCATCCGAAACGAAATCACCGCGTGAGATAGCGGAGCAGTCGGCGCCACCCGGCGCGGCTGTGGCGGGAGTCCCGCTCCCTGACCCGCACCCGCCGGCCCCCGAGCACGACCAGCCCCAATAGCGCGACGAAACCGGCGAGGCCGGCGTCGATGACGACGATCGGGAGCCACGGGTGGACGCCGTACAGCGTGTCGATCACCGGGCCGGGGAGCACCGCGAGGTACCGGCGCTCGGTCACGAACCGCCGGTAGTACCCCGTCTCGTCGGGCGCCGAGAGCGTCATCTCGACGGTGGCCCGCTCGCGGCCGGCAACCCGGACGCGGTCCGGCGAGACGGTGACCCCTTCGCTACCCGGTTCAAGGTAGGTCACGATCGGAAGCAGGCCGCCGTTCGGGACGGTGTAGGGGACCGTCGCCGACTCCCCCTGTCGTATCACGGTCGGGTTCTCGGAGGCGAACTCCGCGCTCACGACGCCGAACTGCTGAGTGCCGGCCGGGACGACCATCGCCGCCGTCGCCGACGCCACCAGCACCCCGGCGAGCACGACGACGACCAGCGCCGGGGAGATCCCTTGGTCGCGATCCCGATCCCGGCTCCGGTCCCGAGCCTCCCCACCGCCGGCGACGAGGTCGTAGAGGTACAGCAGCGCCGACAGCCCCAGCAGGGCGTACGCGAGCCCCTGCGTGCCGAGCAGCGCTCGCGAGCCGGTGAGGACGGCGAGCCGCTGCTGGACCGCGCCGAAGGAGCTCTGCAGCCCGGTGACCACCGTCCCGAGGTTCGGGATCACGACCACGCTCCCGCCGATCTGGAGCGCCTCGGCGACGATCTGGCCCTCCTTCACCGGTGGCTCGTCGCCGTCCTGATCGGTGAAGGGGTTGGCGTCGCCCTGCGTAATGTACCCCCGCTCGGTCTCCCCGACGACGCGGTGGGTCGTCAGCCCGCCGCCCTGCAGCTCCTCGGCGCGGAACACGATCACGTCGCCCTCCTCCACGTCGCCCGCGACGGCGTCGGGGACCGCGACGAACCCGTCGCCCGGTTCGAGCGTCGGCTCCATGCTCCCCGTCTCGACGTAGCCGAGCAGCACGGGCGTCCCGAGCACCTGCCCGAGCAGCAGCGACGCGACGACCAGCGCCACGGCCAGTTCGGCGCCGACCGTCAGGAACCGTCTGGGGGACACGGTACGCGAGGAGTGGTGTCAGTCTGACAAAAAGCCTCGGTCGGCGCCGAGGACGCCGAGCACGAGCGCGATGTACGGGACGATAAAGCCCAGACAGAACCCGAGCAGGTGGACGTAGACGTTCACGATCCCGCTGCCGGTCGCGAGGCTGCCGAAGCCGACGAACTGGTAGCCGAACAGCGTGACCGTGCCGAGGATCCCGGCATCGAGCCAGCCGGCCCGGTCGAGGCGGCGACGACCGGTCCCCGGCCTCTCGGGCCACGATCGCCGCGCCGAGACCACGTAGCCGGCGGCGACGAACACGCTCGCGGCGCCGATCCCGGTGACGGTCCCCGCCCGCGGGACGATCAGCGCGATCAGCGCCACGACCGCGAAGAACAGCCCCGGCGCGTACCGGACGCTGATCCGGTCGTCCAGCCGGCCCCCGTACGCGACGAGCACGAGCGCGAGCAGGCCGACGAACGCCATGTTCAGCCCCGAGAGCCCGTAGCCGACGGCGTTGCGAGGGAGTGCGAGGTTCAGCCACGACAGCGCCGGGGGAAAGGCCAGCAGGTACGTCGAGGCGGCGACGCCGAACAGCCGCCGGTAGCCCGACAGCGCCGCGAGCGCGTAGCCGATCCCCGCGACCAGCGGGTAGCCGAGCGCGTTCGCCGCGAGGTGGGCGGCGTCGAAGTGGACGAACTGCGCGGTGTAGGCCGTCAGGAGCGACGGGTCGCGGTACGCGAACGCGAGCGACTCCCGGCGCGCGACCGGTAGCGTGAAGGCGGCGACGGCGATCGCCGGCACGAGCGCGAGCGCCAGACAGTCCCGGAGCCGGACGGCGTCACGTAGTGCCGCGAGAAACGAGTCGTCGTCCGGTCTGCCCATGTGTCAGTGATCGATATTGAACGGCAAAAGGCTGTCTCCCAAGGGTTCAGGGCTGGGGCGTCCGCCGGGCCAGCGCCAGCGTGACGGCAACGATGGTCAGCAGCCCTACCAGCCCCACGAGCGCCCGAAGCCCGAAGCCGCTGGCCTCGCCGATGGGGGACTGTGTGCGCTCTGCCGTCGACGCCGGCGAGGCCG
>NZ_JBHUDH010000101.1:0-6404 GCF_042678005.1 Halolamina salina
AGTCGCGGATAACGCTCACGCCGAGTGGGGAAAGACGACGACGCCCGGCCCCGTCACCGGGGGCGGGGAAATCGACGGGCGGGCGTCGTCGGTGGGAGTCGTGTCGGGCACACTGCGAGGATGGGAACTGTAGGTGTGCGCCCGTCCCCATACAGCGATCGAGTGAACTTAAACCCGCGTCAGACGCGCGAACGCTCGATCGGCCCGGAGGTCGCGTCGGCCGCTCACGCCGCCCGAGCCGCAACACCGATACGGCCGTCGGCCGACCACGGCGTATGCCCGAACGATGGGAGTCGCTGTTCGCCCGCGCCAGCGAGTACGAGGCGGACCAGCCGGCCGTCAGGGACGCGCTCGCGGAGGTCAGGGATGAGTGAGCCCTCGCCGGCCCGCATCGTCGCCGACAGCGACGTGCTCGCGGCAGATCTGCTGGTCGGCGGCGACGCACGAGAGTGTCTCGACCACGTCCGGAGCCACTCGTGGCTCACGCTGGTCGCCAGCGACCCGCTGCTCGACGACGCCGAGGCGGCGGTCGAGCGCCTCGCCGACGCCGACCTCGCGGCGGACTGGCGCGGTCGGATCGCGGAGCTTCGCGAACCGGTCGAGCAGCCCGCGGGGGATCACCCCGCGCTGGCGTCGGCGTACCACGGCGGCGCGATGCACGTCCTCTCCTTCGACGACCGACTCACCGGGGCGAAGGGGAACACGATGGTCCGTGACCGCGTCGAAACGGCGGTCCGGACGCCGGACGCGTTCGCGACGCTGTTCGATCCCGAGAAGCTCTACCCCGAAGTGGTCGGCGGCGAGTATCCGGGCCCGGACCGGGACCCGCGGACCTGATCCGGATTACTCCAGCGGCTTACGCATGGTGTACCGCTTCACGTCGTACGAACGCTCCTCGTAGAGCGCCTGTGCCGACTCGTTCCACGCGTCGACGGTGAGCGTCACGTGGGCACAGTCCCGCTTCTCGCCCCACGACTCGGCGGCCGCCATCAGCTCGTCGGCGACCCCCTCACGGCGGAACGTCGGCCGGACGTAGATCTCGTTGACGTGGGCGGTGTCGTCGTGGGCGAACACGGGCGGGGCCTCCTGCACCTCAGCGGAGACGAAACCGGCCAGCTCGCCGTCGACGACCGCCACGCGGTCGATGCGGTCCTCGTCGGTCAGGCGCTCGCGGCGGAACTCGATCACGCCCTCGCGGTACTCGTCGGCGAGGGCGTGGTAGGGGTCGTGTTCGGCCATCTCCCGACAGAACGGTACCCAGAGCTCGTCGACGAACGCGGGGACTTCCGAGTCGTGGAGCGGGCGGATCTCCATGCGGGCACGGCGTCGGCGTCAGTCAAAAATCGGTCGACACGGCGTGTCTGCCCGTATAGCGTCGCGATTCCCGGTTACCGCTCGGCGTGCCACAGCCTCACGCTGGACACTACCGCTCGGCGTGCCACTCCGCGAACTTCGCGAGCGCCCGCCCGCGGTGAGAGATGGCGTTCTTCTCGGCCTCGTCCATCTCCGCGAACGTGGTCCCCTCGTGCTCGAAGATCGGATCGAAGCCGAACCCGCCCTCGCCGCGCGGTTCGACCAGCGTCCCCCGAACGCGGCCCTCGAACAGCTTCACGGGCAGCGCCTCCGCCTCGTCGTCTGCGTCCGGCCCCGCAGCGGCGGCGGCGACGCGGTCGTCCTTGTCCACGGGGTCGGGCGAGGCGTCGAACCCCTCGCCGTCGCAGTACGCCAGCACGCAGCGGAACGACGCCGCGCGGTCCTCCTCCTCGCGGGCGAGTTCCCACGTTCGCTCGACGCCGATCGTCTCCTCGGCGTAGGAAGAGTAGGGGCCGGGGAAGCCGTCGAGCGCGCGAACGAACAGCCCGGCGTCGTCGACGAGCGTCGGCTCGCCGGCGTGGCGGTACGCCTCCCGGGCGCCGCGGGCGGCGATCGTCCCGAGGTCGTCGCTCTGGATCTCGGTGTAGTCGTAGTCGAGCTGGGCGATCGAGTCGTCGCCGAGGTACTCCTCGGCCTCGCGGACTTTCCCGGGGTTGGTGGTGACGTAGCGCAGCATCTACCGGACCGTCGGCGCGGCTCCGAAAAGGGTTCGCGGTTCCGGACCGGCTGGATCAGTCGCTCGCTGCGGCCGGTAACGTTCCGGCGCCGGGCAGATCAGTCGGACACCGCGGCTGACAGCGTGCCGCGGTGATCAGTCGTCGTCGACGATGACTTCGACCGGCTCCTCCTCGTCCATCTCGTCGCCGCCCTGCTGGCTCTCCTGCCACCACAGGCCCAGCGCGACGGCGGCCACGACCCACGAGCGCCAGTTGGCGAGGTTGAGCGTGTAGCCGACGCCGAACGGCTGTTCGACGAACATCCCCTCGTCGGGCTGCCAGTGGCTCGACAGCAGCCGACCGATACTCGGCTCCTCGAAGTTGTACGGAATGCCGAACAGCTCGCCGGACTCGGGCTTGCCGCTCTCGTTGTCTGCCATGGGCGAACCGTGGACCGGCGGCGATAAATCGTTTTGGACCGCGCGCCGGCTACTGATAGCGGCCGCGCCCGCGGATCTCCGCGAGACGTTCCAGCACCGCTTCGTCGCCGACCGCGGCGTAGCCGTCCTCGAACGCCCGACAGAGCGGCGCCGGCTCGGCAGCCGTGCCCTCGACGGAGCCCTCGAAGACGTGGAGGTCCATCGCGTGATCCTCGGGGTGGCCGGAGTGATACCCCAGCCCGAAGTCGATCAGGAACAGCCGATCGCCGACGCGGACGTTCTTCGTCGTCGGGTCGCCGTGGACCAGCTCCCGCCCGTGCAGCCGGGCGAGGTGTTCGCCGAGGGTCCGCGCCCGCTCGGTCGTGAGCGCGTCCGCGAGGTCCGTGTCGCCGACGTGCTGGAGTCGAAGGGTCGCTTCGGGCACGTCCACGTCGTGGACCAGCGGCGTCGGCACGCCCGCCTTGCGCGCCTCACTGAGCAGTCGTGCTTCGAGGACGGTCCGGTCCCGGCGGAGGTTCGCGTCGAGGTCGGGGTGGCGGTACGCCTTGGGGATCCGGCGTTTCACCACCACGCCGTCCTGCACATCGACGACGGCCTCCGCGCCGCGTCGGGGGTCGGTGAGGCCCGAGGGGTCGTCCGCGGTCGCGCCGTGGCCCACCGCCACGGACTCGTTCTCGCGCCACGTCACTGGCACCTCGTCCGGGCGGAAGTCCGGGTCGATCGCGCTGTCTTCGATCTCGATCGTGTCGCCGGCGGCGGCCATCTCCGCGCCGAGGACCGCGATCATCCCCGCGTTGTCCCGGAGGAAGCGCGGTTCGGGCGCGTAGAACTCCGCGCCGCGCTGCTCGCACATCTCGGCGAGCATCTCCCGCAGGCGGTCGTTCTGCCCGACGCCGCCGCCGAGTACGAGTTCGTCGCTCCCCGTCAGCGAGAGCGCGCGCTCGCTGACCTCCGTCAGCATCGCGAAGATGTGCTCCTGCAGCGAGAAACAGACGTCCTCGACGGCCGCCCCCTCGTCGACGGCGTCCTTCGCGGCGCTCATCAGCCCCGAGAAGGAGAAGTCCATCCCCTTGACGACGTAGGGGAGGTCGACGTACTCGCCGTCCTTCGCCGCTTCCTCGACCTTGGGGCCGCCGGGGTGGCTCCAGCCGAGATGGCGCGTGAACTTGTCGATCGCGTTGCCGACGCCGGTGTCCATCGTCTCGCCCAGCACGCGGTAGCGGCCGTCGTGGAAGCCGAGCAGGTGGGCGTTCGCGCCCGAGGCGTTGAGACAGACCGGCGAGTCGAAGTCGGCCTCGTGGCGCCCGATCTCGAGGTGGGCGACCATGTGGTTCACGCCGACCAACGGGACGTCGAGTGTGCCGGCGAGCGCCCGCGCGGCGGTGCCGGCGACGCGCAGACACGGCCCCAGTCCGGGACCCTGCGAGAACGCAACCGCGTCGATCTCCCCGTCGGCGTGATCGAGCGCGGTTTCGATCACCCGCGGGATGGCGTCGCCCATGTGTTCGGCGGCCTCGCGCGGGTGAATGCCGCCGCTCTCCGGTTCGTAGGCGTCGGACTCGATGAAGGTTTCGTCGGTGGCGGTGTCGTGGACGGCGGCGCTCGCACACCACGCCGTGCCCTCGACACCCAGAACGCGCATCCGGCGTTACTCGGCGTCCGCGGCGGCTTCCTCGGCGTCGCCCTCGGTGTCGGCCTCGATCTTGTTCCGCTCGAGCATGTGGTCCTGCTCGACGTCGCGGGCGTCGTCGGCCGACTCGTACACCTTCGCGTCGCCGATCGTCTTCCGCATGCCGAACTTCGTGTCCAGCTTCCGGATCACGACCTCGTCCGAGCCCTTGTCGAGCGTCGCCGCGAGGCTGTCACGGACCTGCAGGCGCGAGGGCGTGGCCTCCTCGTGGGTGAGCTCGAAGCGGACGTCGGTACGGTGCAACATCGGGTTCTCGGTCTCGTCGACGATTTCGATCTCCATGGTCAGTTGCCCGAAGATGCGCCGGAAAACGGCAAAAGGATTTCGAAGGGCTACTGTCGCTCTGGTCGGTGGTTGGTGGGTGTCGACCCGTGGGTGGCGGGGTTTCGGTGGTTACGGTGGTAGATCGGACTACGGCGCCGACTACAGTTCGATCGTTGGTCACTGAGACAGCACCCGCAACAGCATCTCGTTCGTAGACCACTTGCGACCGCAGGGTGCCGGGCACAAGGCCCGTCATCAGAAATCGGAGATTTCTGATTGGCAGACGAGAGCTTCGCTCTCGTCGACGGCCGCGAGGCGTCCACCGCCACCGCACCGCTGTGGCGGTCGGCGCGCGACGTGAGCGCGTCGGCGCGAACGAGCGCGCGAGGGATGAGCGAGGCCGAAGGCCGAGCGAGTCGGCTGGGGAGGTCTGTGGGCTGTGCGGGGCGGCGCGGTCACAAGGTGCCAACGATCGAGCTGCTGGTGCTGTCGTGGTCACCACTCCAGTCGCAGCCACCACCAGCATCGAGAAATGCGCCTCGAGAAGCAAACACCCACAGAAACCCCGAATCTACACACCCAGCGTCGCCAACGCCGCGTCCGCGTCGCCGTCGAACCGCACCAGCAGGTCGCGCATCTCCGCCCGCGCGGCCTCCGTCACCTCGATCAGCACCATCCCCTCGCCGGGCTGGCCGTAGACGACGCTCCCACCCAGCGGCGCCGCCAGCACCGCGGGGAGCGTCGCGAGGTCCTCCTCGCCCTCGACGACCAGCAGCGTGTCGGGTTCGGCCTCGACGGCCTCCCGGAGCGCGAGCAGCAGTTCCCGGGAGAGCTCCGCGGGCTCGTTCACCACTTCGGTCCGGTGCTCGCCGGCGTCCGTGAGCGCCTCGCGGACCTCCTCGGGGATCGCGGCGCGCTCGGTCAGCCCGTCGATCACCGAGACGTGTGGCTCGTGACCCGCCTGCCGGAGGTGGTAGGTGACCATGTCGCCGACGGCGATGATCGGCTCCTCGGCCTCGGCGAGCAGCGCCTCCACGTCGGTAAACAGCGGGCCGAACGGCTCCTTGAACGCCTCGCGAAGCTCGGGCGGCAGCGTGAGCACGTTAGCGGACCTTCAGCGCGTAGCTCCCCGGCTCGGTGACCTCCATCTCGTCGGCCACGTCGCTCTCCTCGGGGTGGTTGATGATCACGTAGCCCGCCCAGTCCTCGGTGAGGCTGGAGGATCCACAGTAGTCACAGCTCTGGCTGTCCGGGTCGTTGACGTAGTGACACTCCCGGCACGCCAGTCGCGGGTCGGCCATCTACGCTTCCTCCTCCTGCCGTTGCTCGTACTCCTCGGCCAGCCACTCGTGCTTGCCGAGCCCGGGCTGTTTGGCCGTCAGGCCGATCTTGGAGTCCCGGGGGTTGCGCTCGTCGATGCTCTTGGTGACGATCCGGACGCGCACGGCGTCGTCGACGCCGAGAGTCTTGTCCGTGTCCGAGGAGGCGAGCTGTTGGTTCTCGCCGTCGTACGCCAGATACTCGTTGGAGATCTGGGAGACGTGGAGCAGGCCGTCGATCGGGCCGATCCCGACGAACGCGCCGAACTCCACGACCTCGACGACCGTGCCGTCGACGACCTCCTGCATGTCCGGGTCGTAGGTGATGGCGTCGAACTCCGCCTCGTAGTAGACGCCCGGCCGGTTGGGCAACACGGCGCCGTCGCCGATGTCGTGCACCTCGACGACGCTCACGACGCTACCCACGTCCTCGTCCATCCGTCCCTCGAGCTTGTCCTGGAGCAGGGCTTTCACCCGCTCCTCCGTCACGTCGGCGAGGTTCCGCGGCGGCACCTCGACCGTGTCCTTGAGTCGTACCCGTTTGTACATGCTAGGTTTCAGTTATCTCCAGTGTGTTCCGCCCCCTTAAACCGATTACGTCAACGCCCGCGTCGAGCAGGCGATCGCGAAGCGGGCGGTCGTTGGTCACCGCGTACACGTC
>NZ_JBHUDH010000101.1:6434-7093 GCF_042678005.1 Halolamina salina
CGCTTTCGCGGCCGCGACGACGGCGTCGTCCGCGTACGGTTCCTCCGTCTCCACGATCCGACAGCGGTCGGCCAGATCGCGGCCGACCGCAGCGGCGGTGCCTTCCTTCCCGTTGCCGTCGCGGAGTTTCTCCAGCTCCGCGACGACCGCTCGGGGGGTGACAGCCTCGTACTCCCCGAGCAGCCGGTCGAGTTCGTCGAACACGCGCACGTCGAGTTCGACCGGCATCATCAGGGCGTTGGTGTCCAGCACCGCCGTCGTCCTCATTCCTTCAGGGTGCCGATGCC
Source organism: Halolamina salina (assembly GCF_042678005.1). GTDB lineage: Archaea > Halobacteriota > Halobacteria > Halobacteriales > Haloferacaceae > Halolamina > Halolamina salina. The sequence goes on from NZ_JBHUDH010000101.1 coordinate 6,722, forward strand.
GATGAGCCGCCAGCGCGCGCCCACGCGGCGGTTGATCGCGATCTTCGCCCCGGCCTCCGCACAGACGGGGCGCTTGAGCGACACCTCACACTCGCCGCCGCGGGCGCTGGTGACGGCGCCGACGGTGGTGGCGGTGCCGACGGTGAGCATCAGCGGCTCGCCCGTCGAGATCTCCTCGACCTCCTCCTCGTCCTCGCCGACGACGCGGTCGAGCAGTTCGACGTCCATCTCGAACCCCTCGACGGTCGGGGGGAGCGTGCCGGGTTCGCCGGCGACCTGCCCCGCGAGCGCGTCGCCCTTCGTGTAGGAGGGGTCGAGCCCGGTACCGACGCCGAGCAGGCCGCCCGGCGTCGCCTCCTCGACGGGGTTGCC
>NZ_JBHUDH010000101.1:7118-11603 GCF_042678005.1 Halolamina salina
GGGGTTGCCGCCGGCCTGGATCGAGCGCACGGTGGTCGTCATGGGCCGCCACTCGCTCTCGCCGCCCTCCTCGACCTCGCGGCCGGGGCGGAGTTCGATCTCGTCGTCCTCGCGCAGAGTGCCCTGTGCGAGCGAGCCACCGACGACGCCGCCGAGCAGCGAGTCGGCGGTCGTCCCCGGCTTGTTGATGTCGAAGCTCCGTGCCACTAACATCCGGGAGTCGGCGGTGGGGTCGCGCTCGGGCGTCGGGATCTCGCGCTCGATCGCGTCGATCAGCAGGTCGATGTTGACCTCCTGCTGGGCGCTGATCGGGACGACCGGCGCGTCCTCGGCGACGGTGCCCTCGACGAACTCCTGAATCTGCCGGTAGTTCTCTCGCGCCCGTTCGCCGTCGACCAGGTCGACCTTGTTCTGGGCGATGACGACGTTCTCGATGCCGATGATGTCCAGCGCCATGAGGTGCTCCTCGGTCTGGGCCTGGGGCACGTCCTCGGTGGCGCTGACCACCAAGACGGCGCCGTCCATGATCGCCGCGCCGGCGAGCATCGTCGCCATCAGGGTTTCGTGCCCCGGCGCGTCGACGAACGACACGTCGCGGACGATCTCGGTGTCGACGTCGTGCTCGTCGCAGTGCTCCTCGACCGTGTAGCACTCGGGCTTCTCCTCCTCGGGGCACCGACGCAGCGTCGCGTCGGCGTACCCCAGTCGGATGGAGATACCCCGCTTCATCTCCTCGCTGTGCTTGTCGGTCCACGAACCGCTCAGCGCCTGCACGAGCGTGGTCTTCCCGTGGTCGACGTGGCCGACCAGTCCGATGTTCACCTCCGGTTGTGTTGAGTTCTCCGTCACCATATGACCTCCTGAGAGGAATTCTACCCTAAATTCACCCCGAGCGACTGATAAAGGTGCTGTTCTCCGGGCCTCGCGGCGGCCGCGTCGGTCGGAGAGACGCGCTTTTGTCCGCCGCCCGCCCACGGCCGTCCGTGGAGGTCGCCTTCGAACTCGCGCTGTCGGCCCGCCTCGAAGCCGCGACCGACTGGATCGTCGCCCGCCAACTGGGCGCCGCCGTCGAGACCCCCGGCGCCCGCGTGATGGACACCGTCGGCATCGTCCCCACCGACGCGGTGACGGACCGCGCCGCCGTCACCAGCGAGACGATCCCCCCGCTCGCGATCGAGGGCGAGGTCGGCGCCGGCGAGGCGGTGCCCGTCACCGAGGCGCTCGACTGCGGCCCCGAACGCGCCGCGGCCATCGCCGAGCGTGCCGCCGAACTGGGCTTCTTCGAGCGCGAGCGCCGCGGCGGGCGCACGTACGTCCGACAGACGGCGCGCTACCCCGACTGGATCGACCGACTCGTCGGGGTCGAGAACAAGCCCGATCTCGGCCGCCCGGGCGACCTCGACTTCCAACTCCGGTTCGACGTCGAACTCGCGCTGTTCGACGAGGTGTGGCTCGCGACCGAGAGCTACGTCACCGGCGCCCACCTGAACCGAATCCCCGACCCCGTGGGCGTCTGGCGATTTGACCCCGAGACGGGCGAGCGTGAGACGATCCGCGAGGCGTCGCCGCTTCCCGTCGACGAGCCGGGCGTCGAACTCCGCGCCGAAGAACCGCTCCGGACCGACGTAGCGATCGTCGACGCCGACGCGAAGGCCCGCCAGCGCCGCCGGATCGCCGAGCGCGCGTGGGGGAAGGGGTGGCGGCCCGAATCGTTCCCGGGCTGTACGCGGTGCTCGGCGACGGAGGCGGGCGTTCCGTACTGCTCGTTCCACGACCGCCCGGTCGCGCCGTCGATGGACTGCGGCGCCGACTGTCCGGGGTACGAACCCGGGGAGGAGCCGGCGGTCGATCCCGACGAACTGCGCGACGAGCGGAGCCACTGGGTCCGCGATCCCTCGGGCGTCGGCCGCGAGCAGGCGGGACTGGATCAGTTCTAACGGTCGTTCACAGTTCGTACACCTCGCCGTCGACGGCCAGCGGCTCCTCGAACGCCTCCTCGGGCGGGTAGTAGTGCGCGAGGTGGACGAGCCGCGTTTCGTCGGCGTTCAGGTCCTCGCCGAGTTGGATCGCCCCCTCGCGGGTCATGTGCTTCGTACCGAACGTCATCGGCACGTCGTCCACGAAGTCCGAGCCGCCCATGGGGTGTTTCGGCGCCAGCGACGCCGGCACGATCGCGTCGGCCAGCAGGAGATCCGGGTCCCGGAGCGCGTCGCGACTCTCCTCGGGGATGTCGTAGCTCGTGTCGCCCGACAGCGAGAGCTTTGCGCCCGTCTCCGGGTCCTCGACGGCCAGCCCGTAGCACGCCATCGGGGGGTGTTCGACGGGAACGAGCGTGAGTTCGAACCCGCAGACCGAGAAGGTGGAGAAAGGCTCCTGTCCGAAGACCTCGACCACGTCGAGGTAGTCGTAGCGCTCCCGGATCGAGTCGGCGACGCTCTCGCCGGTGAACGGGTCGACCTCGCTGGCGGCGTGGACGGGCAGATCGTCGAGCAGGCGATAGAAGTTCCCCAGTCCGTCGAGGTGATCGAAGTGGATGTGGGTGACGACGGCGGCGTCGGGGAGGGCCGCGCCCGTGGCCTCGAACTGCGAGCGGAAATCGGGCGAAGCGTCGATTAGGAGACACTCGCCGGTACGCTCGTTCTCGACGTGGACCGAGAACCGCGAGCGCTCGACCCCGCGCTCGCGGGCGCGCTCACAGGTCGCACAGTCACAGCCGACCGTCGGGGTGCCGGTGGTGTCGCCGGTGCCGAGGAGGGTGACGCGCATTCACGTCGAGAGCGGCGGGCCGAGAACTTAGTGGTCCGGGTCGGCGTGGGCGAAGACGAACTCCTTGAGCAGTTTGCCCGCCAACGCCGCGGCCTGTCCGTCGTCGCGGTCGTTCACCTCGACGGCGTCGAAGCCGACGGCGTTCGGTGCGACCTGCCGAACCACGTCCCGAATCTCCCGCGCTGAAAGCCCGAACGGCTCCATCGTCCCCGTCCCGGGTGCGACCGAGGGGTCCGCGGCGTCGATGTCCACCGAGAGGTAGACCGACTCCTCAGCGAGGTCGGGCGTCCACTCGCTCACGTCTTCGGGCGGCACGACCGTCACGTCGTCGCGCTCGGCGCGCTCCCACTCGGCCTCGGAGCCGGTGCGGGCACCGAGGATCACCGCACGGTCAGCGATCCCGTCGATCGTCGCGAGCGGTTCGTCCTCGGGGTCGCCGTCGAGCGCGCGTCGCGTGACGGCCGCGTGGCTCCACGGATTGCCGTCGTACGCCTCGCGGAGGTCGAGGTGGGCGTCGAGGACGACCAGCACGTCGGGGTCGGTCGCGCGGACGCCCGCGGCGGTGACCGTGTGCTCGCCGCCGAGCAGCAGCGGCGTCACGTCGTCGCGAACGAGATCGGCGAGGCTGCCGCCGAGGAACTCGAGGTACTCGGGGGCGTCGTCCCACGCCCGCACGTCGCCGGCGTCGTGGACGCCCAACTCGGAGAACTGCTGGTCGGTGCGGCGGTCGTAGTCGTCGTAGGACGCGGCGAACCGCCGGATCTGTTCCGGGCCGAACCGGGCTCCCGGCTGGAACGTCGTCGAGACGTCGAGCGGGGCGCCGACGACCGCGTAGTCGGCGTGCTCGCGCTCGGCGACGGCGCCGGGGAACCCCATCACACGATCTTCCGCTGGCCCTCGTACTCGAGGTACTCGATCTCGTCGTCCGGCTCGAGCTCCTCGTCCTCGGGGACGCGCATCGTGAACGTCTCGTAGGTGTCGAGGTCCATGATCTGGGCGTCGTTGCCCTCGACGGAGACGACCTGCCCGCCCTTGCGCTCGACGATCGGGACCCAGATCTTCGCGTCGACGGGCTGGGAGAGGCTCCGCTTCTTCCCGTCGAACACGCCCTCGCCCTCGACGCGGGCCTTCGCGCTGCCGTGCTTGCCCGGCTTGGCCGTGCTGTAGTGGTTGATCTCGCAGGGGGCGTCGTCCATCATCACGTAGCTCCCCTCCTGCAGTTCACGCACCTGCTTCTGCTCTTTCGCCATGCTTGCGGATTCCCGGGTGAGCGGTATAAACCTCTTGGAACGGGCCGGGAGGCGCCGTGGACGCGGTTCGGCCGATCAGTCGAGTTCGATCGATCGGTCGTGGAGTCCCTGGAAGCGCGCGAGCGTCTCCGAGGTGAGCACCCCCGGATCGACGCCGGTGACGTGCCGGAACTGTCGCTCCCGGGCGCGGCCGACGAGGTGGGAGAACAGGCGGTAGAGCTTCCCCTCCTCGTTGTACATCAACAGCGTCCCCAGCCCGTCGACGACGACCCAGCCCGCTCCCTCGCGCAGGTAGCGCTCGCCGCGGGAGAACTGGATGCTGATCCCCGTCAAGTCCGACGGCGACACCCGCTCGGCGACCCAACAGGGGCCGCCGTAGCGCACCGGCGACGCCGACACCGGGACGATCCCGACGTCCGCGGGATCGCCGCCGCCGGCCCTGACCGCCTCCTCGACGCGTCCGGGCGCG
>NZ_JBHUDH010000102.1:0-5554 GCF_042678005.1 Halolamina salina
CCGCCGGCCTCGTCGTAGCTGTCGAACGCGTCGATCACGCGCTCTTGGTCCTCCTCCTCGAGTCCGGACCACACCTCGCGTGCTCGGTCGATGCGGTCCAGCCGTTCGTCGGCGGCCTCGTGGCTCGCAAGTGGCGTGAGCACGCGGATTCGGTCGGCCGCGCCGTCAGTCAGTGCCTCGCCCGCGGCCAGTTCGAGCAGGTCACCGTACACGTCGCGGGCGTCACCGGTGCCCAGCGTGTCCAGCCCGGCCGCGCCCGTGGCCCGGCGGAGGATGCGCGTCGCCCGGCCGCGCGGGAGCCCGGCGTCGACGAGCGTGCTCACGTCCGCGGACTCGATCGCGCGCACCGCACGCTCGACCCCCAACTCGGCTTCGAGCAGGTCGGCCGTCTTCGGTCCGACGCCCCAGTACTCCTGCAGTCGCATAGGTGCTCATGCGGCCGGGGGTCCTTCAGCGTTGTCAGAACTCGACGGGGACCTCGATCAGCGTCGGCCGGTCGCGGTCGAACGCCGCGGTGAGCGCGTCGGGCAGTTCGTCGGCGGCGTCCTCGAACTCGATCCGCCGTGCGGCGGCGCCGAAGCTCTCGGCCATCTCGACGAAGTCGGGGTTCTCGATGTCGGTCGCCATCGTCCGGCCGTAGTCCCGGCGCTGGACGTCCTCGAGGATGTCGTAGGAGTCGTCGTTGCAGAGGACGATCGGCACGCCGAGGTCGTACTGCACCGCGGTCGCGAGGTCGCCGATCGTGAACAGCGACCCGCCGTCGCCGACCAGCGACACTACCTGCCGGTCCGTGCCGATCGCGGCGCCGAACGCCGCGGGCGCGCTGAACCCCAGCGTCCCGAACCCCCGCGGGAACAGGAACGATCTGGGCGCGCCTGTCGGGAACCGCGTCCGCGCGGCGTAGCTCACCTTCGTCATGTCGTTGACGACCACCGCGTCGTCGTCGAGCGCCTCCCGGAGCACGGCGAGCAGATGCAGGCGGTCGTCCTCGACACCGATCGAGAGCGGCTCCGGCCCCGCGTCGGCGGCCTCGGCCGGGCCGTCGAAGGAGAGGCGGCGCTCACTCACTCGCTCGGTGAGCGCGTCGAGCGTCGCTCCCGCGTCGCCGACGATCCCCATCGCCGTCTCGTGGTTGTTCCCGATATCCGTCGGGTCGATGTCGACGTGGATCAGCTCGTCGGGGAGGGGGGTGTCGCCCGTGTCCTGTGCGCTCAACTCCGTCCCGACAGCGAGCACGAGGTCCCGGCTCGCGACGAACTCGGCCGCCGGCTCGTGGCCCAGCGCCGTCGCGACACAGCAGTCGTGATCCGCGGGGACGACGCCTTTCCCGGCGGCGGTCGTGATTACGGGCATCTCGGTCTCGTCGACGAACGCCCGCATCGAGTCGGCGGCGTCGACGGTGCCGCCGCCGACGACGAGCAGGGGACGCTCCGCGTCGGCGAGCATCTCGGTCGCGGTTTCGACGCGCTCCGTGTCCGGGCCGGGCGGCGTGGCGGGCGTCCGGTCGACCAGTTCCACCGGCTCCGCGCGTTCGAGCACGTCCGTCGGGATCTGGACGTGGACGGGCCGGGGTCGGTGGCGGTCGAGGTAGTCGAACGCGTCGGCGATCGCTTCCGGCACGTCTGCGACGCGGTCGACGTGGTAGCTCTCGGCGGCGATCGACTCCATCACGCCCTGCTGGTCCTTGAGCTCGTGGAGGTGGCCTTTCCCGCGGTCGGCCTCGTTGGTCGCGTTCGTCGTGGAGATCACCAGCATCGGCGAGGAGTCGGAGTACGCCTGCCCGACCGCGGTCGCGACGTTGGTGAGGCCGGGACCGGTGATGACGAAGCAGACGCCGACGCGGCCGGTCGCCCGCGCGTAGCCGTCGGCGCCGAACCCCGCACCCTGCTCGTGGCGGGTGGTGACGTGGTCGATCCCGCTGTCGAGCAGCGCGTCGTAGATCTCGAGCGTGTGGACGCCCGGGATGCCGAACGCCACGTCGACCCCCTCGCGCTCGAGCTGTGCGACGACCGCCTCGCCGCCGGTGAGCGTGTCCATGGCCCTACCGGACGTGGGAATCACCGTAGTTCTTTCTCCGGGCGGCGGCGGGGATACGGAGCTTTTTGCCCCTACAGAAAGAGTCGCCGCTATGGGTGAGATCGACGCCGGGACGATCCACGCCGCCCTCGCGGACCGGCTGGGGACCGCACTCCGTGGGGTCATCAGGTACGACAGCGGGGAGTTCGATCACTCCCTCCGGGAGGACGTGGCGGCGCAGTACAGCGACGACGAGATCAGGGCGGTCGTCGACAACAGCATCGTCCACCAGCTCGACGCGCCGGCCGTCGAGTCGTCGTTCCGGCTTGGGAGTCTGGAGGCGGTCGTCCGGACGTTCGAACGCTCGTGGGTGGTCCGGGTCAGCGATGGCCCGAAGCGGGGCTGTCTGTTCTCCGTCGAGCGCGACCGCTCGGTGTCGATGGCGGCCGTGCAAGACGGGATCGAGATCGTGCAGGACGAACTCGGCGTGTGAAAACGGACGGGGAAGGAGCGACGCCTACCGCGGCGTCTGGCGGTATATCAGGTTCCGCTGGATCTCGTTGGCCCCCTCGTAGATCACGGGGATGCGGGCGTCGCGGTACGCGCGGGCGATCCGGCGGTCGGTGAAGATCGAGCGGCCGCCGTGGAGCTGCATCCCGCGCTCGGCCACGTCGACGGCGACCTCGGTGGACTTCGTCTTGGCCATCGCCGCCCAGTAGCCGGGGTTGTCGTGGTTCTTGACCTTCTCGGCGGCCTGCCAGTTCAGCGCGCGGGCCGCGCGGAACTCCGTCTGCATGTCCGCGAGGATGTGCTGGACCGACTGAAACTCGTTGATGTTGCGGCCGAACCCCTCGCGCTCGTGAACGAACGCCTCGGCCTCCTCGATCGCGGCGGCGGCGATCCCCAGCCCGTGGCCGCCGACGACGACGCGGCCGTGGTTGAAGAAGTCCGCCAGCGCGTAGAAGCCGCCGCCCTCGCTGCCGACGAGGTTCTCCTCGGGGATCCGGCAGTCGTCGAACACGATATGGCCCTGCTTGGAGGCGCGCATCCCCATCTTCTCGGGGATGTGCTCGGCCTCGTAGCCGTCGGTGTCGGTCTCGACGATGAACAGCGAGTAGTTGCCGTAGCGGTCGTCGCGGTCGCCGGTCTTGGCGTAGACGGTGAGCCAGTCGCCCTCGACGGCGTTGCCGACCCAGTACTTCTCGCCGTTGAGCACCCACTCGTCGCCGTCTTTCTCCGCGGTAGTGCTCATCCCCGCGAGGTCGGAGCCGGTCTCCGGCTCTGACACCGCGAGCCCGGAGATCTGGTCGTTCTGTGCGACCGGTCGGAGGTACTTCTCGTGTTGCTCCTCGCTGCCGTACTGTTCGACCAGCTCACAGCCGAAGGAGGCGAGCATCAGCGTCAGCCCGATCCCGGCGTCGGCGCGGTAGAACTCCTCGGCGATCGCGAGGATCTGCTGGATGTCGAACCCCCGGCCGCCGAGTTCCTCGGGCAGGTCGGCGGCGACGAGGCCGGCGTCCATCCCGGCCTCCAGCACGTCCCACGGGTACTCGCCGGCGTCGAACTTCTCGGCGGCGACGGGCATGATCTCGTCCTCCGCGAACGCTCTGGCCTCGGCTTTCGCCTCGCGTGCGTGCTCGGGGACGATCCCCTCGTCGAGCAGATCCATACCCCACGATGGGCGCGAGCGGGCAAAAAGCCACCCAGAACTGCCCCCCCGTGGTCCGCCGTTTCCGGCTACGTGCCGTCCGAGGCTGGGTCCTCGGCGTCTTCGTTCGCGGCGTCACCGTCCGGGGCGTCCCCTCCGTCGGCGTCCCAGTCATCGACCTCCCCACCTTCGTCGTCGCGTCCGTCCTCCTCCGGTTCGCGGTTCACGGTGTCGGCGTCGACTGTCACTCCCTCGTCGTCCGTTTCGATCTCGTCGTCGGAGCCTGACGGCTCTCCGACTGCACCGCCGGTGAGTCGATCGCTCGCTGCGTCGACGGTGTCGTGCGGCGAGGAGAGCGCGGCGCCGCCCAGTCGCGTCTCCTCCGCGGCGTCGGTCACGTCGAGCGCGCCGTCACCCTCCCGATCGTCGCCGAGCGGCGGGCGAGCCGAGCCGGCGTCCTCGGTCACGCTCTCCCCGGCGGCGGCCGGCTCCCGATCCAGCGCCGGCTCCGTGTCGGCGGCCCGGTCGGAGTCGTCCGTCTCCCCGTCCGACGGCTCCTCGCTCTCGGGGAGTTCGGTCGGTTCGTCCTCGGACGCCTCGCGAGCGACCGCGCGGACGCTCTCGGCGTCGCTTGCGGCACGGGCACTCGGCTGGTCGCGGCCGATCGAGACCGTGTCGTCCTCGCGCAGTCGCTCCCGGACGGCGTCGCGTTCGACGGTGCCGGAGACGGTCCGGGGGAGTTCCTCGGCGGTCCCGATCGTCCGCGGGAGCTTGAAGCCCGCGAGGCGCTCGCGCAGGTGGGCCTCGAGGTCGTCGACGTCAACGCCGTCCTCGGTCGGGACGAGCAGCGCGGCGACCTGCTCGCCCCACTCCTCGTCGTCCAGCCCCACGACGGCGGCGTCCTCGATGCCGGGGTGGGTCCGGATCGCCTCGACGACCTCGCCGGGGTCGACGTTCTCCCCGCCAGTGAGGATGCGGTCGTCCAGCCTGTTCAGCACGTACAGCCGCCCCTCCTCGTCGCGATACCCCACGTCCCCGGTGTGGAGACCGTGGGCGCCGATGGCCTCGCCCGTCGCCGCGGGGTCGCCGTAGTACCCCGGCGTCACGGTCGGCCCGCGGACCACCAGCTCGCCCGACTCGCCGGGCTCGACCGGGCTGCCAGCGGAGTCGACGACGGTCACGTCGGTCCAGAGCAGCGGCCGACCGACGGTGTCGGGGTGGTCGTACGCCTCCTCGTGGCGCGCGGTCGCGACCTGCGAGGCCGTCTCGGTCATCCCGTACGTCGGACAGATCGGCACCGAGTAGTCCCGGCAGCGCTCGATCAGCTCCTCGGGGCAGGGCGCGCCGCCGACGAGCACGAACCGCAGGCTGTCCGGCAGCGTGCCGCGCGACTCCAGCATTCGGCGCAGCATCGTCGGCACCAGCGAGATGCAGGTGGCGTCGTACTCCCGCAGGTCGTCGACGGTGCCGCCCGGGTCGAACGACTCGCGGACGATCACCGTCGTCCCGTACAGCGTCGAGCGGAGGACGGGGGCGATCCCGCCCATGTGGTGGAGCGAGAGCGGCACCAGCCAGCGGTCCGCCGGGTCGATCCCCAGCCGGAACGCGCTGGCGGTGGCGCTCGCGAGCAGGTTCCCCATCGTCAACGTCACTGCCTTGGCGTCGCCGGTGGTTCCCGACGTGAACAGCAGTAGCTGGGTGTCCCCTCGCTCCCACGTCGCCGGGGTGAACGACCCGGGCTCGGCGTCCGAGAGCGGCGTCGCGTCGCTCCAGTCGGCCTCGTCGATCGTGAACACGGGGAGCCACGGCTCGGCACCCTCGACGGCGACCGGGCCGGTGGCGGCGTTGACCTCCTCGGGGATCTGTTCGAGCAGGTCGTCGTCGTCCTGA
>NZ_JBHUDH010000102.1:5597-6881 GCF_042678005.1 Halolamina salina
CGGTCGAAGCGGTCGGCCAGCTCCGGCGGCGTGAACTCCGGCGGCAGCGGCACCAGCACCGCGCCGAGCCGCATCGCGGCGTGGATCAGGCAGACCTCCTCGACGCCGGTCTCCATGACCGCCGCGAGGTGGTCGCCCTCGGCGACCCCCAGCGCGGAGAGCCGCCCCGCCATCTCGTCGACCGTCTCGTCCAGCGTCGCGTACGTCCACGCGTTGCCCGAACTCGCGTTGACGAGGGCCTCCCGGTCGGGCGTGCTCCGCGCCCGCTGGGCCAGCCAGTCGTGCATGGTCACCGAAGGGGACTGCTGGTACTTCCGTCTTGGCACATCGCGCCGGCCGGCGGTTGGCGGCTCATCCGTGATCGAGTTCGGCGAACAGTGCGTCGACGGAGTCCCGGCTCTCGGGAGCCTCCGTCGAGTAGAGCCCGACCGCGAACACCGTATCGCCGCCCATCGTCGTCCGCGCGACGACGAGCCGGGGGGCCTCCCCCTCGACGGCGTACTCGCCGGCGGTCACGTTCTCACCCCCGAGATCGACGGTCGTCTCGCCCGCCCACGTCACCGGGGGCGTCTCCATCGGCAGGTACGGTAGCACGCGGTTCACGGCCTGTTTCAGCGGCGCGTACGTCACCGGGTTCAGCGACACGCCCCCGACCGTCCACCCCGGGAGGCTGACGGTCACCACCGCCGCACCCGTCTCCTCGTTCGTCGTCGTCATCGTGTACGCCGAGAGGTCGACCGCCTTCTCGACGCCGGCGACCTGCAGGCGTTCCTGGAACTGGACGGTCTCGACGCGCGGCTCCGCGAACCCGTGCTCGGCGGCGGTCGCGGTGTCGACGGTGAGCGGCGCGGCGGCTTCTCCTTGTAGCGGGCCGCCGGCCACGAGCCAGCCGCCGCCGACGGCGGCGAACAGCAGCGTTCCGACGACGGCGAGGCCAACGAGCTTTCGAAGCACACACCGGGGTTACGAACCGGCCGCCTTAACAGTTCGTTCGCGTGACACGCGACGGCGCCGGCAAAAAAGTCAGGTCGACGCGATCGGTCAGTCGGCGTGGCCCTTCCCCTTGCCGTTACCCTTGCCGCTGCCGGGGTCCTTGCCGCTCTTGCCCGGTACGCCGGGGCCGCCGCGGGGACCCTTGTAGTTCGCGTCGGCGTCGTAGCCACCGAACAGGCGGTACCAGTCGTCGAAGTTCGCCGTCGTCGGGAGGCTCGCACGGTCGGCGAGGTTCGACGACTCGTCGATCACACGCCCGCTGCCGAGTCGGAGGTCCGTCGCCAGCCCCTC
>NZ_JBHUDH010000103.1:0-7712 GCF_042678005.1 Halolamina salina
GTCCGGCGGTCCGCGGACCTCCGCTACCGCGGGCAGAGCTTCGAGCTCGAAGTCGACGCCGGCTCCCCGGTCGATCCCGACGCGCTCCGGAGCGCGTTCGAGGCGACACACGAACGCGTGTACGGCTACGCGGCCGAGGAGCCAGTCGAGGTGGTGAACCTCCGGGTCGCCGCCGCGGTCCCCCGGAGCGTCCCCGAGACGGCGCTGCCCGAGGACACGTTCGAGAAGCTCGGCGAGCACACGGCGGTGTTCGGCGGCGAGGAGTACACGACGCCAGTCTACCGCCGGCCGACGACGCCGGGTACCACGTTCGGCGGGCCGGCCGTGCTCGAACAGGACGAGAGCACGACCGTCGTCCCGCCGGCGTGGGAGGCGACCGTCCGGGAGAACGGCTCGCTCGTGCTGACGGAGGTGGAGCGATGAGCGGCGCCGAGCCGCGGACCGCGGGGATCGACTCGGTCACGCTCGAGGTGTTCCGGAACGAACTGGAGAGCGTCGCCGAGGAGATGGGGCAGGTGCTGATCCGCAGCGCCTACTCGCCCAACATCAAGGAGCGACAGGACTGCTCGACCGCGCTGTTCGACGCCGGCGGCCGGATGGTCGCACAGGCCGAACACATCCCGGTCCATCTCGGCGCGATGCCGGACGCCGTCGCCGCCGTGATGGCAGAGAACCCCGAGCCGGGCGACGCGTACATCCTGAACGACCCCTTCGAGGGCGGCACCCACCTACCGGACGTGACGATCGTCTCGACGATCGCGCCGGCGGGCGAGATCGTCGGCTACGCCGTCACCCGCGCCCACCACGCCGACGTGGGTGGGATGACCCCCGGCAGCATGCCCGCGGGCGCCACCGACATCTACCAAGAGGGGATGCGCCTGCCCGGCGTGGCGCTGCGCTCGGGCGGCGAGCTAAACGAGGACCTGATGGCGGTGATCCTCGCGAACGTGCGTAACCGGACCGAGCGCCGGGCCGACCTGCGCGCCCAGCTCGCGGCCCACGACCGCGCCGAGGACCGCCTCGCGGAGCTCATCGAGGAGCACGGCCGCGGCCGAGTCGAGCGGGCGTTCGACGCCATCATCGACTACTCCCGTGCTCGGATGCGCGACGAGCTCGCGGCGTTCCCCGACGGCACCTACGACGCGAGCGACGTGCTCGAGGGCGACGGCGTGACCGACGCGGACATCCCGATCGAGGTGTCGATCACCGTCGACGGCGCGACCGTCGACGTGGACTTCGCGGGCAGCGCCGAGCAGTGCGCCGGCAACATGAACGCGCCGCTGTCGGTCGCAAAGAGCGCGGTGTACTTCGTCGTCCGGAGCATCACCGACCCCGAGATTCCGCCGAACCACGGGAGCTACGCCGACATCGACGTGGCCGCGCCCGAGGGGACCGTCGTGAACCCGAACCCGCCGGCGGCGGTCGTCGGCGGCAACGTCGAGACCAGCCAGCGGCTCACCGACGTGGTGTTCGCCGCCTTCGCCGAGGCCGTGCCCGAGCGCGTGCCGGCTGGCTCGCAGGGGACGATGAACAACCTCATCATCGGCAACCGCGACCGCGACGGCTTCACCTACTACGAGACGATCGCCGGCGGGTTCGGCGCCCGCCCCGACAAGGACGGGATGGACGGCGTGCAGGTCGGGATGACCAACACGCTGAACACGCCGATCGAGGCGCTGGAGGCGGAGTACCCCTTCACCGTCGAGGAGTACGCGTTCCGCGAGGACAGCGGCGGCGACGGCGAGTACCGCGGCGGGCTGGGCCTCACGCGGTCGCTCACCGTCGAAACCGACGCCGTCGTCTCGCTGCTGACCGAGCGCCGGCGCCACCGTCCGCAGGGCGCGGCGGGCGGCGAGCCGGGCGCGCTGGGCGAGAACCTCGTCGACGGCGAGCCGCTGGCCGCGAAGACTACCCGGGAGATCGAGGCGGGCACCACCGTCACGGTCCGGACGCCCGGCGGCGGCGGGTACGGCGACCCGGACGATCGGGCCGAAGCCGACCGCGAGGCCGACCGACTGGACGGGAAAGTGACCGACGACACGGAGGAGCGATGACCGACACACACAGACTGGAAGAACTCCCTTGGCCGGCAGTCGAACAGTACTTGACCGAGCGCGAGTCGCCGACGGTGATCGTCCCCATCGGCTCGACCGAGCAGCACGGGCCGCATCTCCCGCTGGCGGTCGACGCGTTTCAGGCGCGGGACCTCGCCGAGGAGATCGCGGTCGCGGCCGACGTGCTGACGGCGCCGCTGATTCCCTACGGCGACGCGAACCACCACCTCGGCTTCCCGGGGACGATCTCGCTGTCGACGGAGACGGTGGTGTCCGTGCTGACGGACGTGTACGCCAGCCTCGCCGGCCACGGCTTCGAGAACGTCGTGACCGTCAACGGCCACCGGATCGCGAACCTCCCGGCGATCGAGACTGCGATGCAGAAGAGCGCGGCACAGCACCCCGACACGTCGTTCGCGGCGATCGACCCGCTCCGACTCGGCATCTCGGTCCACGAGCGGCTCCGGGACGGCGACCCCGAGGACGGGATGCACGGCGGCGAGTTCGAGACCTCGTTCATGCTCGCGCGCTACCCCGAACTCGTCGACGAGGACGCCTTCGAGAAGGAGACCGCCGACCCCGGCCCGTACGGGACGCTGAACCTCGTCGGCAACGACGATCGGGTACTGACCCCGAGCACCGCCCACTCCCCCGAGGAAGGCGACCTCGGTCACGTCGGCGATCCGACGCTCGCGAGCGCCGGGAAGGGCGACGCGCTCTGGGCGGAGTTGGTGGCCAGCGCCGCCGACTACATCGAGGCCATCGAGGGGGGCGAGGCATGAGCGAGTCGACCGTCCACGACGACGTGGCGATCCCGCTCGCTGACGGCACCGTCCGCGCGACCCGACACGAGCCGGCGGCCGACGGCCCGCAGCCGGTCGTGCTCGTCTACACGCCGTACCACAAGGACGACCTCTCGGACACGCGCTCGGACCCCATGGTGGACTACCTCGTCGATGCGGGCTACGAGGTCGTCGTCGCCGACGCCGTCGGGACGGGGGCGTCCGATGGCCTCGTCGAGCAGCCGTTCACCGCCGACGAGGGGCGCCACGGCGCCGCCGTCGTCGAGTGGCTGGCCGAGCAGGAGTGGTCGAACGGCCGGGTCGGTCTCGTCGGGAAGTCCTACCCCGGCACCACGTCGCTGGAGATCGCCGCACGGGACCCCGACGGGCTGGCGGCGATCGTCCCGATCCACGCGCCCGCAAGGATCTACGACGCCTACTTCGACGGCGGCGCGCTGGCGTTCCTGCGCACCTGCGGCCAGTGGGCGCCGAACTTCGAGTACCTCCCGCTCCAGCCGCCCGCGAACCGCGATACTGACGGCTGGGCCGAGCGCTGGACCGACCGCCTCGACGGGCTGACTGATCGCGAGCCGTTCCTGTTCCAGTACCTCGACCACCTCGAGAAGGACGACTGCTGGGCCGAGAAGGACGTTCCGGTCGGAGAGATCTCGGTCCCCACGCTCGCGGTCGGCGGCTACCGCGACGCCTTCGGCGGCGGGACGCTCGACTACGCGGACCGCATCGACGCGCCGACGGAAGTGATCCTCGGCCCGTGGCGCCACGCGATGCCCGAGCAGGGGGAGACTGCCCGGATCGACTTCCTCGGCGAGATGGAGGCGTGGTTCGACCACCACCTCCGCGACGGGGGCGATCGGGATTCCCGCCCCGAAATCCGCTACTGGACCGAGCGGCCTACCGACGAGGACCGACTCGCCGGCGAATGGCGGGCCCGCGAAGCGTGGCCGACGGCTGACGACGCTGTGGCGTTCGATCTCGGCCCGGACGGGCTTTCGACTGACGGCTCGTCGGCGGCTACCACCGACCGCTGGGAGGCGGATTACAGCGTCGGGGCTGCCTCGATCGGCTTCGAGATCCCGGGCGGGACGGATCTGGACACGACGCCCGACGACGACCGGTCGATCACCTACGAGACTGGCCCGCTCGACGACGCGTTCGAGTTGACTGGCAGCGGCGAGGTGAGTCTGGAGATCGTTCCGGACGGTCCGGCTCAGCTCCTCGCGGTCCGGGTCGTCGACGTGGCGCCGGACGGGACGGGACGGCTCGTCACCCACGGCGTGACCCGCGCGGAGCTCGACGGCGAGATCGACCCGCCGGGGGAGCCGGGCGCGGCCGTCGAGCCGCTGACGCCCGGGGAGCCACACAGCGTCGACGTGTCGCTGCGGCCGACCTCCCACGTGTTCGAGCCGGAGCACACGCTCCGGGTCGCCGTCAGCGGCGCGTTCTTCCCCTACGTCTCGCCGCCGGACGGCAGCGCCGGCTTCGAACTCCGGACGGGGGGTGCGGCGTGTCACCTTCCCGGCCAGTTCCACGACGGCAGCCCGACGTTCGACGACGGCTACGCGTTCGACCCGCCGCAGGACGCGTACGGCGAGCCGACGGCGCCGGACTGGGCGACGACCGTCTCACACACGGACGACACGGTGACGGTATCGCTGGCGCAGTCCTACTCGAAGTCGCTCTCGGGGGCGACGTTCGACTACGAGACCGCGACGACGGCGAGCGTCCAGCGCGGGACGCTCGGGACGGAGACCGTGGATCGGCGGACGACGACGACGCTCTCGTTCCCGACCGAGTCGATCCAGACCGAAGTCAACAGCTCGGTGACGCGGTCGTTCGCAACGATGCAGTACGCCCTCGACCGCGACGGCGAGGCGATCTACCGCGAGCGGAAACGGACCGCGGTCGATCGCTGATCCTTCGAGGAACGGGCGTTCTTCGCGGTGCTCGGCGTTCGAGCGCGACGATTCGCGGCGTTGGCTACTACACGAGTACGGCGGAGTGTTCGTGGCCGACGCACGGAGGCGCCGGCAGGAACTGCGCCGTATTGGTTACGACACGATTACGGCAGAGTGTTCGTCGCCGGCGTACGGAGGCGCCGGCAGGAACTGCGCCGTATTGGTTACGACACGATTACGGCGGAGTGTTCGTGGCCGAGACACGGAGGTCTCGACGGAGACCGCGCCGTATCGGTTACTCCGACGGCGTCTGCTTCGGTTCGACCTCGTGGCACTCGGTCATGCGGATCGCCTCGTCCTCGGAGGGTACCTCGCGCCACTCGGGGTCGGCCTCGCGGCAGTGCTCGGTCGCGATCGGGCAGCGCGGGTGGAACCGACAGCCGCTCGGCAGGTCGACCGGCTCGGGCACCTCCGAGCCGATCCCCGAACTCCCGAGCGGTTCCCGGGGGTCCGGGGAGGGGATGCTGTCGATCAGCGCCTTCGAGTAGGGGTGTTTCGGGTCGTCGACGATCCCGTCGGCGGCGCCCATCTCGACGAGCCGGCCGAGGTACATCACGCCGATGCGGTCGCTCAGGTAGCGCGCCGCGCCGATGTCGTGCGTGATGATGAAAAAGGAGATGTTGCGCTCCTCGCGGAGTTCGTCGATCAGGTCGAGCACGCGGGCGCGAACGCTCGCGTCGAGCATGCTCGAGGGCTCGTCGGCCACGATGAACTCCGGATCGAGGACCAGCGCCCGCGCGAACAGCACGCGCTGGAGCTGGCCGCCGCTGAGCTCCTCCGGGTACCGGTCGAGGAAGTCCGCTGCGGGCAGGAGGTTCACGTCCTCCAGCGCGCGGTGGATGCGGTCGTGCTGCTCCTCGTCGTCCGTGATCCCGTGGATCTCCATCGGCTGGCGCAACAGCCCCCGGACCGTCCGCTTGGGGTTGAGCGCCTCGAAGGGGTCCTGATAGACGATCTGGAGGTGCTGGCGCATCTCCTGCATCTCGCTATCCGACAGCGACGCGAGGTCGGTCCCCTTGAACCGGATCTCGCCGGCGGTCGGCTCGATCACCCGGAGCAGGGTCTTCCCGAGCGTGGTCTTCCCGCAGCCGGACTCGCCGACGACGGAGAAGATCTCCCCCTCCTCGATGGAGAGGTTCACGCCGTCGACGGCGCGGACCCGCTTCTCGTCGGCGAAGAACGACTCCAGCCACCCCGTGCTCTTCACGTAGTGCTTCTCGAGGTTCCGGATCTCGAGGATCGGTTCCTCACTCGTCGCCGTCGCGGTGGGGGTGGGTTCCGAACTCATAGCTCCGACACCTCCTCGTGGTGGAAGCAGGCGGTCTCGTGGGCCTCCCCCACCGACTCGAGCGGCGGCTCGCCGTCCCGGCACTCCTGAGTGGCAAGCGCACACCGCTCGGCGAACCGACAGCCGGTCGGCGGGTCCCGGAGGTCCGGCGGCGTCCCTTCGATCGTCTCGACCTGCTCGGGCGGCCGCCGCGGGTCGATCAGGCTCCGGAGGAGCAAGGCGGTGTAGGGGTGTTTCGGTGCGTCGTACAGCGTCTCGGCGGGCGCGCTCTCGACGATCTTCCCGCCGTACATCACGCCGATGCGGTCCGAGAGCTTCATGATGGCCGCGAGGTTGTGCGAGATGACGAGCATCCCGAAGTTCAGGTCCTCCTGCAGCCGCTGGAGCATGTTGAGCACCTCCGCCTGCACGATCACGTCGAGCGCGGTCGTCGGCTCGTCGGCGATCAGCAGGTCCGGCTCGCAGGCGATCGCCATCGCGATGGCGGCGCGCTGTTTCATTCCGCCGGAGAGCTCGTGGGGGTACTGCTCGGCCACGTCGGGCTGGAGGTTCACCTTCTCCAGTAGTTCGCGGACGCGCCCCTCCCGTTCCTCCTCCGGGACGATGTCGTGGACCCGGAGCGGCTCCCGGATCTGCGCGCCGACGGTCTTGACGGGGTTGAACGCGTTCTGGGCGCCCTGATAGATCATCGAGATGTCGGCCCACTGCACGTCCTTCACCTCGGACTTGGGAATTTGGCCGATCTCGCGCCCCTCGAACCGGATCTCGCCCTCGACGATGTCACCCTGCGGCGGGAGCGCCCGGATGAGGCTCAGCCCGAGCGTCGACTTCCCGCAGCCGGACTCGCCGACCAGCCCGTACGTCTCCCCGCGGGCGATTTCGAAGTCGACGCCGTCGACGGCCCGGACGGGCACGTCGGTCTCGTCCTCGCTGTAGTACGTCGAGAGGTCCCGAACCGACAGCAGCGTCTCCGCGGCGTCGGTCGGTCGTTCCTGCGTCTGCGTGCTCATGTCCTGTGTGCGTGATCGGTCGCTCGTCCCTTGCTGTCGGTCCATCAGTCGTCACCCCACGTCCGCCGCTGGAGGCGGGGGTTGAGCACCTCGTCGAGCGCGCTGCCGACGAGGATGAAGCTGAACGCCGCGAGCACGATGCCGAACCCGGGGAGGATCATCCACCACCAGGCGCCGCTGCTCAGTGCGGCCTGCTTCTGGGCGAAGTACAGCATCGTTCCCCAGGAGATGCGGGCGGTGTCGCCCAGTCCGAGGAAGCCGACCGCGGCCTCCATCAGGATGGTGTACACCATCTGGAGGATGCCGTTCGCGAACACGACCGGCAGGATGTTCGGGAGCACCTCCTGTCGCATGATGCGGAAGTCGGAGGCGCCCAGCGCCTCGGTCGACTCCACGAAGTCGTTCTCGCGGACGCTCAGCGTCTTCGCCTTGATCGTCCGGGCGGGGATCGGCCACGAGAGCAGCGACAGGATCAGGATGATGTTCCAGACGCTGCTGCCCGCGTAGGCCGCGAACACGACGACCAGCACGAACGGCGGGAACACGAGGCTCATGTCGATCGCCGTCGTGATCCACCGGCCGACGCGGCCGCGGTAGTAGCC
>NZ_JBHUDH010000103.1:7731-26086 GCF_042678005.1 Halolamina salina
GCGTCGCCGCCAGCGTGGCGACGACGCCGCTCGTGACGCCGACCAGCAGCGAGATCCGGCCGCCGTAGAGGAACCGGGAGAGCACGTCCCGGCCCAAGTCGTCGGTGCCGAACAGGTGTTCGACCGACGGGGGTGCGAGCGCCTTGCCGACCCCGTAGGCCTCCGGATCGTACGGCGCGATCAGCGGGGCCGCGACGCTGATGAAGACGATCGTCCCCAACAGCAGCGTTCCCAACAGCCCCTTGCGGTTGGTCAGGAACGCCCGCAGGAACCGCCGGAAGCGCTCGAACAGCCGGCTCGAACTCCCGTCGGTCGTCTCCTCGGTCGTGCTCATCTGTTCACCTCCGTCGTTGTCGTCTGTTGCCCAATCATTCGCCGCCTCCGATCCGTGGATCGATGATGGTGTAGAGGATCTCCGCGAGGAACATCGACCCGAGCACCATGACGGCGAGGAAGAAGAACGTCGCCTGGATGACCGGGTAGTCCCGCGCCAACACCGCCTCGAACATCAGCTGTCCCATCCCCGGGTAGCTGAACACGGTCTCGACCAGCACCGCGCCGCCGGCGAGCCGCCCGATCTGGAACCCGAGTTGGGTCAGCACGGGCGGGAACGCCGGCGGGACGGCGTGGCCGAACAGCACCTGTCGTTCGGAGAGTCCCTTGCTCTCGGCGATCTTGATGTAGTTCTCCGGGAGTATGTCGAGCAGGCTCCCCCGCATCAGGAACGTGTAGCCGGCGAGGAAGTACGCCGACATCGTCACCACGGGCAGCACCGTGTGGTACGTCAGGTCGACGAAGTACGCCAAAAACGACGTGTGAGTCGCGCTGCCCGTCGCCCCAGAGATCGGGAAGATCGGGATGACGTAGCCGAAGACGAACACGAGCAGGATCGCGAGCCAGAACGTCGGGATCGAGCGGAAGAACAGCGAGGACTGCGTGATGAACAGGTCCTCGCGCTCCCCGAAGTTCCAGGCCGCGAACGCGCCGAGCGGGATGCCGATCACGACGCTGATGGTGACGCTCGCGCCCATCAGGTACAGCGTCCGCGGCAGCCGCTCGACGATGAGGTCCATGACCGGGGTCGGGTATCGAGCGAACGAGACGCCGAAGTCGCCAGTGAGAGTGTTCGCCAGGTAGAGCAGGAACTGCTCCCAGAGGGGCCTGTTCAGGCCGAACTCCTGGAGGAGTTCCTGCCGGGCTGCCTCCGTGAAGCCCGGGCCGACGAACCGTGTCGTCGGGTCGCCGGGCATCACCCGCGGGATCGCGAAGTTCACCGCGAGGATGGCGGTGAACGCGACGAGGTAGTTCCGGACTCGTGTGGCGATGTACGCTTTCTTCGAAGAGGTGTTTGCCATTCGTTAGAGAGTGGAGGGAGACGCTACTTGGGGTCGAGCTGGACCATCGGGCCAGTCCCGGGTTCGAGCCCGTAGGGGCTCTGCATCCCGTAGCGGGGGATCGGGTTGAAGTTCTCCCACGCGCTGGAGCGCATGCCGTGGAGCAGCTGCGGGTAGTAGAGGACGACCCACGGGAGTTCCTCGGTCAGGATCTCCTGAGCGTCGTAGAGGTGCTGCTGTCGCTGCTCGGGGTCGGTCGCCCGACGCTGCTGGCGCATGAGCTCGTCGAACTCCTCGTTGTGGTACTGGCTGGTGTTGAGCGTCCCCTCCTCCTCGAACACCGGGGAGAGGAACGGGTCGGGGTCGAACCAGACGCGCCAGGTGTTGAGCGTGAGGTCGTAGTCCTGCTCGACGGAGACCTTCTGGGTGTGGGCGTTGGACTCCATCGAGTTGACCTCGACGCTGATGCCGACCTCGCCGAGCTGGCGGGAGAGCACCTCCGCGATGCGCGGCCAGTTCCCCGTGTTCTGGATCGAGAGGACGAGTTCGAGGGGGTCGCCGTCGGGCGTCACCCGGCCGTCACCCTGCTGTTCGTAGCCGTTGTCGGAGAGGATGCTCCGAGCCTGCTCCAGATCGTGGGCGTAGCTGTTCGTGTCCGAGTTGTGGTAGAACTCCAGTCCCGGGGGGACGGGGGAGTAGCCCGGCGTGGCGTAGCCGGCGTTGACCAGCTCCGCGACGGTCTCGCGGTCGACCGCGTACGCCATCGCCTTCCGGAGCGCCTTATCGGAGAGAGGGGCGCGGTTGGTGTTGACGCCGATGTAGGTGACGTACGTCGAGCCGCCCTCGACCACTTGGAGGTTGTTCGCGCTCTCGATCTCTTCGACGTACTGGCCGGGCTGGAGGCGCAGCATGTCGCCGCTGCCCTCCTTCATCGTCAGCACCTGCGAGTCCGTCGAGGAGACGATCTGGATGCTCACGCTGTCGTAGTCGGGCACCTCGCCCCAGTAGTCGTCGTCGACGGAGAAGTTGATGTACTGGTCCTGCTGGCGCTCCTCGAACACGAACGGCCCGCTGCCGATCGGGTTCTCCGTGTTCGAGACGTCGGTGGGGCTGTCGAACTCCGACCAGATGTGCTTCGGAATGATCAGCCCGAGGTCGGCGAGCACCAGCGGCAGCGCCGCGTACGGCTGGGTCAGCGGCGTCGTCACGGTGTGCTCGTCCTCGACGGTGATCTCGCTCGGCTCCGCGATGACGCTCGACAGCGAGCCGAGGTAGGGCCACTCGTACTCCTTGATCGACCGGAACGTGAACGCCACGTCCTCCGCGGTCAGCGGCTCGCCGTCGTGCCAGGTGATCCCGTCCTGAATTGTCCAGGTGTAGGTAGCGCCGTTGTCGGAGGTCTCCCAGTCCTCGGCGACGTGGCCGATGGCCTGCCCCTCGGCGTCGACGCTCGTCAGCGGCTCGTACATCATCCGGGCGGCGTCGTAGTCTGGGATGGTGAGCCACCCGAGCGGGTTGATGTTGTTCACGCCGCCGGGCCAGATGACCGAGAGTTCGTCGTCGGAGGAGCCGCTCCCCCCGGTCGGCGTCCCCTCGGTCGTTCCGGTGCCCTCGCCGCCCGGGTCGCCGGCACAGCCGGCCAGCATCGCCGCGGCGGTGCTCGCGCTCGTCGCCTGCAGGAACCGGCGTCGGTCGAGGTTGATCTCGTCGGTGATGTCGTCGGTCATTGTGTTAATGTTCCTCAGCGGTGGTCGTGGTAGTCGAACTGCGGGACTGCGTGAACTGGTTGGTACACACTGTCACTCAGTACGAGAATACATACCACGTCCGTTAAAGCTGGTTGTGAGCGCTGAATACCTCTGAGCGCTCCGCTAACGGTTGTATGAACTGTTCATATTTGTCCACGGACCGCGACGGCTGGATTCACTCGATCGTCGCGGGAACCCAACGGTCGGAATGCGTTGCGGGGGCGCTCACCACCTCGGGAGTCCCGACAACGAGAGCAATCACCGAACTCGGCGAGAAGTCGAGTCTGTGGACCCGGTAGTCACTCGGAGCGGATAGACAACGTCGAGTTCGTGGAGCACGTTGTCGACCATATGTTGCCACAACTGGCCGCCGACGAGGCGGCGGTGATCGACTGATGCTCGAAGCCACACCACTCCTGCTCCCGGCAGAGCCGTTCCCCCGCGGCATGCTGGCGTACCTGCTCGGCGGCCTGCTCGTGGGCGCCGGCACGGCGGCGATCTACCTCTCGACGGGGATCATCGCCGGCGCGAGTACGTTCCTCGAGTCGACGCTGTCGTACGTCTCGGACGTGGATCGCTTCAACCGCTTCAAGTACGTCCAGTCCCGCGGCTGGCGTCTCGTCTTCACCGCCGGGATCGTCAGCGGCGCCGTACTCTGGGCGTTCGCGCTCGCGCCGGTGCTGGCGACCGCGACGCCCTCGCTCTCCTCGGCGCTCGGGCCGGCAGCGGATCCCGGCGTATGGACGACCGACGTACAGTGGTGGCGGCTGCTCGGCGGGGGTATCCTCGTCGGTATCGGGACCCGCCTCGGCAAGGGGTGTACCTCGGGCCACGGCGTCTGCGGCGTCGGCTCGCTGTCGAACACTTCCTTCGTGAACGTCGCGACGTTCGTCGCGTTCGCGATCGGGACGGCACAGCTGGTGCAGGCCGTGGGGGTGGCGCCGTGAGCGCCGACGACCGCCACCCGCTGTTCCTGCCCGTCATCTACGTCGGCGGGCTGATCTTCGGGCTCGGCCTCGCGATCAGCGGGATGGCCCGGCCGGAGGTCGTGCTCGACTTCCTCCAGTTCGAGGACTTCGGCCTGCTGTTCGTGATGGGCGGCGCCGCGGTCGTAACGGGGGTCGTCTTCGCCGTCGCGACCCGACTGGACGCTACCGCTCCGCTGACCGGGGCCGAGTACACCCGCCGACTGAAGGAGTTCGACAGCAACGTCGTCGTCGGCGGCGTGATCTTCGGCGTCGGGTGGGGCGTCTCGGGCATCTGTCCGGGCGCGGCCTACGCCAGCGTCGGGATCGGGAACCTCCCGATCCTCTGGGCGATCGTCGGGATGTTCGTCGGCGCGTACGTACAGGGCTACGTCCGATCGCGGGGGTCGACCGCCTGAACGACCACGACGACCCATCCGACTCCACTCGTTCGGCAGTAGAATTGTGTGGAGATCACTAAACAAAACAAGAAGACGAGGGGCCATGCTGCCGATTGAACTGGGTGTGCCCGCCGCGGTCGCAGTCGGTACGGACGTCCTCCAGATTCACCATCTCGGGAGCGCGCTCGGCGCGCGGGTCGGCGCGGGCGCGACCGATTTCGTCGACGAGGGCGAGATCGGGAGGTACTTCGCCGCGATGCTGCTCGCCGTCCCGCCAACAAGCTTGGGACGGTGTCAGGATCGAGGCGCTGAACACCCGCAGCACCGTCCCGATCTTCGGCGCCGCGTTCCTCGTCAGCGGCGCCGTCGTGCTGGCTGCGGTCTGCCGGCTCCGCAGAGAGACGAGCGGCACGCTCTGCCGGCTCACGGCCTCGGAGCGCAGTATTGTGTCGTTCACGCAAACGCTTTTACCCGAATGGCCGCTACCGTGAGCCAAGGATGGCGAACTCGATGCGGGAGATGCTCCAGTCGGACATGGAGTGTGAGGGGCTGCTGGAGTGTTTCCACGACCTGAAGGAGATCGACAAGGACGTGTTCCGCCTGCTGAACGAGCGCGGCGAGGGGGTGACCGTCGACGAGATCGCCGACGCCGTCGACCGGGAGCGCTCCACCGCGTACCGCTCGGTCCAGCGGCTGCTCACGGCGGGGTTCATCCAGAAGGAGCAGGTGAACTACGAACAGGGCGGCTACCACCACGTCTACTACCCGCGCGACGCTGAGGAGATCGCCGACGAGATGCAGCGCACGCTGAACGACTGGTACGCGAAGATGGGCCAGCTCATCGGCGAGTTCGGCGAGAAGTACGGCGACGAGCCGGCGGTCGCCGAAAGTTAGAGGTCACGACCCGCGAACAGCCGAGCGCTCGCGGCCACGAGCAGCGCGGTCGCGGCGAGCAACACCGCCGCCCCGAGCAGGTCGTACTCCCCGCTCACGAGCACCGCCGACGGGTCGAGATACCGCGTCGGCGTCACCGCCCCGACCCGGGCGTAGTCGCTCACGTCCAGCACCGACTCGAACAGCCACGAGGCGAACACGAGCGCGATCGCGATCCGGCCCGCGGGCCGGCTCCGACCGATCACGACGCCCAGCAGCAGCCCCACCGCCCCCCAGCACAGCAGGTACGGGACCGAGAGCGCGTGGAGCGCGAGCAGCGCGCCGATCGGGAGCGATTCGCCGACGGCCGCCGCCGCGACGACGAGCACCGGGGGGACTACGGCGTTGGCGACGACGATCGGCACGAGCAGCGCGAGGAAGTTCCCCGAGAGGACGCTCCCCCGGGAGATCGGCGCCGCGAGCAGCGTGTCCATCCGGTCGGTCTCCATATCCCCCGCGATCGAGCCGGCGGCGGTGTAGGCCACGTAGCCCGCGAGGCCGACGAGCCAGCCGAACGTGTAGTACTCGCCGGCGAGCAGCCCCGACAGCGACGCGAGGCTCTCGAACCCCAGCAGTTCGACCAGTACGGGCGGCATCGCGTCGAGCAGGGCCTGCAGCTCCTCGCCGCCGACCAGCTCCGGCCCGACCCAGACGAACAGCGCGCCGTAGGCCGAGAGCAGCGCCGCGACGACGGCGCTGGTCCGCAGGCGCTCCCGCCCCTCGAACCGGGCGACGGTCCACACCGTCGACCGTTCCGGCGCCCTCACGAGAGGTCCACCTCCCGGAACCACGCCGCGCTCGCTACGAGCAGGACGCCCGTCGTGACGAGTAGGATCCCGGCGCCCGCGAGGTCGTACTCGCTCGCGGTCAGGATCGCCGTCGGGTCGTAGTACCGCATCGGCGCGACGGCGCCCAGCCAGTCGAGGTCGGTGCTCGTCGCGATCGTCTCCAGCAGGAACGTCCCGACGACCCCGCCCGCGGCGACGCCCTCGGCGACGACCCGTCCCGGCGCCGTCACCGACGCGAGCGTTCCGAACGCGCCACAGCAGAGGAAGTAGGGGATCGAGAGCGCGTGGACGGCGACGAGGTCTGCGGTCGCGATCGGCTCGCCCACGAACCGCGTGGCGGCGAAGACAGCGACGAACACCGCGACGTTCGCGAGCAGGATCGGGGAGAGGAGGGCGAGGTAGTTCTCCGCCAGCAGGCGCGCCCGGGAGATCGGCGCCGCGAGCAGCGTGTCGATCCGTCCCGTCTCGACGTCGCCGGCGATCGCCCCGCCAGCGGCGTAAGCCACGTACGCCCCGAGGCCGATCAGCCAGAGAAACTGGTAGAGTTCGATCGCGAGGAACCCCTCGATCGTCCCCATCCGCTCGAGGTCGAACGCCTCCACGAACGCCGGCGGGAGCTGTTCGGCCAGCACGGCCATGTCGACCTCGCCGAGCAGCCCCGGCGCGAGCAGCGCCATCAGCGCGGCGAACGCCGCCAGCCCGCCCGCGAGCGCGAGCGAGCCGAGCAGTCGCTTCTCCGCCTCGTAGCGTGCCGTCTCAAGCATCCTCGGCCTCCGCCTCGACCCGTTCGACGGTCTCCTCGGCGTCGGTGTCGTAGAACCGCATGAACACGTCCTCCAGCGGCGCCTCCTCGATGGCGAGGTCACGGAGGTCGTGTTCGAGCAACCTCCGGAGCAACGGCTCGTACCTGCCGGTGTAGGTGAACGAGACGGTGGTGACGCCGTCTTCCCGGCTGGCGTTTTCGTCGTCATCCCACTGGGTCCGACCGCCGACGGTCACGTCGTGGGCGCCCGGGAGGTCGAACGCCCCCTTGTCGGGGCTGTCGCCCAGCGTGACCCGGACCTGCTTGCCGCTGCGGTCCAGCAGCGAGTCGACGGTCGACACTTCGACGAGATGGCCGTCGCGGACGATCCCCACGCGGTCACAGACCTTCCGGACCTCGCTCAGGACGTGCGAGGAGAAGAAGAAGGTCGTCCCGCGCTCGCGCTCGGTCCGGACGAACTCCAGGAACGTCTCCTGTTTCAGGGGGTCCAGCCCCGAGGTGGGCTCGTCCATGATCAGCAGGTCGGGGTCGTGCATGAACGCGAGCACGATCGCGAGCATCTGTCGGTTCCCGCGGGAGTAATCGCCGACGGGGCGATCCAGCGGCGGGTCGAACAGTTCGAGCAGTTCGTCGCTGCGCGTGTCGCCCCGGAGTTCGCCGTGGTACTCCAGCAGCCGTCGGCCGGTGACGCGCTCGTCGAAGCCGGGCTCGCTCGGGAGGTAGCCAACACGAGATCGGGCTTCCCGCAGCGCCTCGGCGTCCTCCACGTCGGCGCCGAGCACCGTCGCCGAGCCCCGAGTGGGCGACTGGAACCCCAGCAGCGTCCGGATGACGGTGGTCTTCCCGGCGCCGTTCGGGCCGAGGAAGCCGAACACCTCCCCCTCCTCGACGGAGAGGGAGAGGTCCTCGATCCCCCGCACGTCGCCGTAGTACTTGGTCAGGCCGTCGGTCCGGATCGCGGGCATTGCCGGGGACGGAGGGGCGGCGACGTGATCAAGATACCGCCGGACGGAGCCTCAGTCGAACGACTTCTCGAACACGAGGATCTCGAGCGTCGTTCCCGGCACGTCGGCGGTCGTCGATCCAACGCGCTCGAAGCCGTTGGCCTCGTAGAACGCGTGTGCCGGCTCCTGTCGGCCGGTCGTCGAGAGGACGAACCGCTCGTACCCGCGCTCGCGAGCGCGGGCCTCGAGTTCGTCGTACATCGCCTGCCCGATCCCCTCGCGGTGGCGGTCGGGGTGGACGTGCATCCGCTTGAGTTCCGCGGCGCCCGCGGGGTCGACGAACTCAGTGACGACGCCTTTCGGCGGCCGGAACGCGCCCGTCGCGACGATCGCCCCGCCGTCCTCGCCGACGAGGAACTCCCCGCCGGCGTCGACGTACTCCGCGAGGATGTCGTCGTCCTCGAGTTCGGGCACGTCCTCGAAGTAGGCGTCGGCCGAGCGGAGGGCGGCCTCGACGGTCTCGTCGACGGCGTCGCGGTCGGCGGGGCGGAAGCGGCGGATCGAGAGGCTCACACCGGCGGTACGTCGTCGGCGCCTTTCGGCCTTCGCTTCGCGGCAGATCGACGGCTCGTGGCTGTCCCGGGTCGGTGCCCACAGGCGCGCTCGCCGGGCCAACCCACGCAGTTCAAGAGTCCCGGCCAGCTACCGCCGGTATGGACGAAGACGAGAGCCACGAACACGTCGTTCCGGGCAGCGAGACCGAGCCCGGCGGCGAGGCGGTGCGGGGCTACGACTTCCGCGGCGAGTTCGACCTGGGCGAGATGCTGGAGGCGTACGCGACGACCGGTTTTCAGGCCACCCACCTCGCCGAGGCGGTCGACATCGCGAAACAGATGCGCGAGGAGGACGCGAAGATCTACCTGACGCTGACGTCGAACATCATCTCCTCGGGGCTGCGGGAGGTCGTCGCCTACCTCGTTCGCGAGGGGTTCGTCGACGTGATCATCACCACCTCCGGCTCGCTGACCGAGGACGTGATCAAGACCGAGAAGCCGTTCAAGATGGGCGAGTGGGACGCCGACGAGGCCGAACTCCGCGAGGAGGGGATCAACCGCCTCGGGAACATCTACGTCCCCTCGGACCGCTACGTCTGGCTCGAAGAGTACCTCTACGACTTCTTCGACGACTTCTTCGCCGAGGAGAAGGTCCGCACGCCGACGGAGTTCTCCCGTGAGCTCGGGAAGACGCTCGACGACCCCGACTCCGTGCTCAAGCAGGCCGCGGACAACGACGTGCCCGTCTACTGCCCGGCGCTCAACGACGCCGAGGTCGGGAACTTCCTCTACTACTACCGCAAGCAGCACGACACCGACATCGGCATCGAGATAATGGCCGACTACGACGACCTGATCGAGAACGGGATGCTCGCGGACACCACCGGGCTGCTGGTCGTCGGCGGCGGCGTCCCCAAACACCACGCGATCATGACGAACCTGTTCCGCGGCGGCGCCGACTACGCCGTCTACATTTCCACCGGGATGGAGGGCGACGGCTCGCTGTCGGGCGCGCCGCCGAACGAGGCCGTCTCGTGGGGGAAGATCAAGGAGGAGGAGACCAACTACACGCAGGTGCAGGCCGAGGCGACGCTCGTGTTCCCGCTGTTGGTGGCGGGGGCGTTTGCAGATACGTAACCGTCGGTACCCAGACCGCCGGGACGGACGGATTTTTGCGCGTTCCGACACCACGTCCGAACATGGACGCTGCAGTGTTCTACGGCGAAGGCGACATCCGCGTGGAGGACCGCCCCGAACCCGAAATCGAGAGCCCGACGGACGCCGTCGTCCGGGTGACCCACACCGCGGTCTGCGGCTCTGACCTCTGGCCCTATCGCGGCTATCAGGACCGCGAAGCGGGAACGGGGATCGGCCACGAGCCGATGGGGATCGTCGAGGCGGTCGGCGACGACGTGACCAGCGTCGAGCCGGGCGACCGCGTGTTCGGCCCGTTCTCGACGAGCTGCGGGGAGTGTGAGTTCTGCCGGAAGGGGCTGCACACCTCCTGTGTCGAGGGCGGCGGCTGGACAGGCCCGAACAGCGGTGCACAGGCCGAGTACGTCCACACCGAACACGCCGACGGCACGCTGATCCGCGTGCCCGACCGTCACGCCGACGACGAGGAGACCCTGCGGTCGCTGCTCCCGCTGACCGACGTGATGTGCACGGGCCACCACGCCGCCGTCAGCGCGGGCGTCGAGGCCGGCGACACCGCGGTCGTGATCGGCGACGGCGCGGTCGGGCTGTGTGGCGTCGCGGCCGCCAAGCGGCTGGGCGCCGAGCGCGTGATCGCGATGGGCCACCACGAGGACCGCCTCGAGATCGCCGAGGAACTGGGCGCGACCGACACGATCGCTGCCCGCGGTGAGGAGGCCGTCGAGCGCGCCAAAGAGCTCACCCACGGCGGCGCGAACCACGTGATGGAGTGCGTCGGCGCGCAGTCGTCGATGGAGACCGCCTTCGAGGTCGCCCGCCCCGGCGGCACCGTGGGCTACGTCGGCGTCCCCAGCGGCGTCGAGAACGCCGAGTTCATCGGCACCGCGTTCGGGAAGAACGTGAGCCTCGAGGGCGGCGTCGCGCCCGTCCGGGCGTACGCCGAGGAACTGATGGCCGACGTGCTGCAGGGGACGCTCGACCCCTCGCCGGTGTTCACGAAGGAGGTCGACCTGCGGGACATCGATGAGGGGTACCGCGCGATGGACGAGCGCGACGCGGTGAAAGTGTTAGTGAAGCCGTAGCGTCCGATCCGACGGGCCAGAGTTAACTTCGCGTCGTACACAACGGCCAGTAGAGCAATGACCAACAGGTACGTCGTCGACCACGGGAGCGTCGGGCCGGCCGGGGGCGGCGCCGGCTGCCGCGAAGGGGGGGACCGACATGGTTGACCCCGTCGCGGCGAGCCGGCTCCAGTTCGCCGTCACGACGATCGTCCACATCATCTTCCCCGTGATGAGCATGGGGCTCGCACCGTTTCTGATCTACTTCACCTGGAAGGAGATCCGGACCGGCGAGGCGGTCTACGAGCAGCTACGGCGGTTCTGGGTCAAGATCTTCGCGGTCAGCTTCGTCGTCGGCACCGTCACCGGGCTCGTGCTGGAGTTCGAGTTCGGCACCAACTTCGCGGCGTTCTCGACGTTCGCCGGCGAGCTGTTCGGCGGCCCGCTGGCGACGGAGGGGATGATGGCGTTCATGCTCGAGGCGACGTTCCTCGGCATCTTCCTCTACGGCCGCGAGCGCGTCTCGGACACGTTCTACTTCCTCACCAGCGTCGCGGTCGGGCTGGGGACGTGGCTCTCGGCGGTGTGGATCCTGATCGCCAACTCCTGGATGCAGACTCCGCGGGGGTACGAGCTCGTCAACGAGGGCGGGCAGGAGGTCGTCCACCTCACGGATCCGATGGCGGCGTACCTCAACCCCCGGTTCCAGTACATGTTCATCCACATGCAGAACTCGGCGGTGGAGTCGGTCGCGCTCTTTATGGCCGGCGTCGCCGCCTACTTCGTGTACAAACACCACGTCCGGGGCGACGAGGTGGAGAACGCGGCGTTC
This sequence comes from Halolamina salina, assembly GCF_042678005.1. Classification (GTDB taxonomy): domain Archaea; phylum Halobacteriota; class Halobacteria; order Halobacteriales; family Haloferacaceae; genus Halolamina; species Halolamina salina. Next base: position 19,210 of record NZ_JBHUDH010000103.1, read on the forward strand.
TGGGTGAAGACGCTCAAGATCGCGATCGTCGCGCTCGTGATCACCGCCCCGCTGCAGGTGCTCCACGGCGACCTGTACGCCCGGCACGTGTACGAGACCCAGCCACAGAAGTTCGCCGCGATGGAGGCGCTGTGGGAGACGGACACGTACGTCCCGGAGTACATCATCGCGTTCCCGACCGATCCTTCGCACATCCTCGACCCGCGGGCGAAGGAGCTGTTCGGGATCGGCATCCCCGGCGGCGCGTCGTGGCTCGCCAGCGGCGGGAACCCGCAGGCGGAGATCCGCGGGCTGAACTCCTTCGAGGCGGCGGCGCCGCCGGTGGCGATCGTGTTCTGGGCGTTCCGCATCATGGTCGGCCTCGGCTTCTGGTTCATCCTGCTGGCGTTCTGGGCGGCGTTCCGCTGGTACCGCGGGGATCTGGTCGACGACGACCTGCTCCACAAGGCGTTCATGGGCTCGTCGCTGCTGGGGATCGTCGCCGTCGAGACGGGCTGGATCGTCACCGAGGTCGGCCGCCAGCCGTGGCTGATTCAGGACGTGTTGTTGACCGAGCAGGGCGTCTCGACGAACTTGACCGGCGCGGAGGCGACGTTCACCCTTGCGGGCTTCGTCGGCGGCTACGCGCTGCTGTTGGTGCTGTACACCTACGTGATCCGGCGGATCATCAAGCACGGCCCGCCCGAGATCGACGAGGGGAGCGTCGAGCGCGACGCGGGCACGGACGCCCCGCCGGAAGCGGAGGTGAGCGTCGATGATTGACCTCGCCGGCGAGCCGTTGTTCGGGCTGCCGCTGCCCGCGATCTGGTTCGGGCTCGTGTTCTTCGTGCTGGGGATGTTCCTCTTCCTCGACGGGTTCGACTTCGGGATCGGCATCCTGTTCGCGACCCGCGAGGACGACCACGAGAAGGAGACGCTGCTGGCCGCGATCGGCCCGTTCTGGGACGGCAACGAGGTGTGGCTGGTGGTGTTCGGCGGCGCGCTGTTCGCCGCCTTCCCGTCGGTGTACGCCAACCTGTTCAGCCGCTACTACCTGCTGATGTTCGCGATCCTGGCCGCGCTCGGACTCAGAGGGCTCGCCCCGGAGATGTACGAGGAGCGCGAGGACGAGCAGTGGCGGCGCTACTGGGGCTACTCCTTCGTCGCCGGCAGCGCGCTGACGCCGTTCCTGCTCGGGATGTTCGCGATCAACTGGCTCACCGGTGTCGGCGGCATCGTCTCGATCCCGGGACTGCTCGGCGGCCTCGCGGTCGGCGGGCTGACCGTCGCCGACGGGGCTGCCTTCCTCGGGCTGAAGACCCGCGGCTCGCTCCGGGACGACGCCAGCCGGTACGGGATCCGCGCGGTCGCCGCCTACGTCGGCCTCGTCGCGCTCACGCTCGCGGCGGTGTACGTCACCACGCCCGGCCTGCAGTCGGCGCTGCTCTCGGCCCCCGTGATCGGGCTGGTGCTGCTGTCGATCGCGCTGGCCGCGGGCTACGTCGTCGCCACGCGGCAGGGGCAGTACCACGTCGCGTTCGCGACGGTCGCGGGGCTGGTCGCCGCGCTGGTCGGCGTGATCGCCACGGCGATGTTCCCCGCGATCGACCGTGCGGCCGGCATCCCCGTCTCGGAGGGGATCGTCTCGACCCTGCCGCTGAACCTGATGACGATCATGATGGCATTCCTGCTACCGATCGTGCTGTCGTACTTCGGCGTGCTCTACTCCGTGTTCAGCGGCCCGATCGACGCGGAGGCGTCGTATGGCTGAGGCCGACGCCGCGTCGGAGTCCCCGAGCCTCGGCTCCCGGATCGTCGTGACGTGGGCGGAGCTCACCGTCGTCGGCCTCGCCGGCGGGGTCCTCGGCACCACCGTCGGCGGCCCGCCCGCGCTGGTCGTCTACTTCGCGACCACGCTGCTCTCGGTCGGCATCCTGCTGTACAACGTGAACGAACTGGTGCAGCGGTCGATCGACGCTCGGCTGGGCGCCGGCGGGTAGTCCGGGCCGGGTGGAGTTCGTGCCCGGGCCGGGATTCTCGGGATGTTTGGAAATTGTGACTGACCGGTCGGCCACGGTCGTTTATCTCCTCCCCCCTCCAACGCCGACGTGATGGAACTGCGGCGGGTCGTCCGGGGGAGTCCGGACTGGGAGCGGATCGAGACGGTCGTTCGCGAGCTCGCCGAGCGGTACGACCGCGAGTCGGTCCACGTGCGGTTTCTCGACGCCGACAACTGGCTCTCGACGCCGCTGGTGCTCGACGGCGAGTACTTCGTGAAGCTGGTGACCGAGCAGAACTCCTTGGTCCACGCGCTGTTCACCGCGACCCGGAACCTCGGGGCGTTCTCCTCGGGGACGGAGGGGTTTTTCGGCCACTACGGCACCCCCTACCAGATGGCCGAACACGAACTGGAGGCGACCGAGCGCCTGCGCGAGGTGGGCGTGAACGCCCCCGAGCCGATCGAGGCGCTGGAGGTCGAGGGGATGGGGGTGCTGGTGATGGAGTACATCCCCGCCTTCGACACGCTCGACGAACTCGACGAGGCGCGGGAGCGCGAACTCGCCCCCGACGTGTTCGCGGCGCTCCGCCGGATGCACGACCACGGGCTGGCCCACGGCGACCTGCGCGCGGAGAACGTGCTCGTGGTCGATGGGGAGATCTACGTCATCGACGCCACCAACGTCCGGGAGGACGAGAGCGGCGGAGCGACGATGGCCGCCGCGCGGTCCTACGACCTCGCGTGTGCGCTCGCGGCGCTGGAACCGCTGATCGGCGCGAAGGCCGCCGTCGGCGCGGCGCTCGAACACTACGACGAGAGCGAACTGCTGGCGGCCCGGGAGTTCCTCGACTTCGTCTCGGTTCGCCCGGACCACACGTTCGCGGCGACGGCGCTGAAGGGCGAGATCGAGACGCGGGCGGGCGAGGCCGAGCGCGGCCGGTAGCGTTTACACCACGGACGTGACGAGCAGAACGGTCCCGCCGACGGTCAGCGCTGCTCCGAGCCGTCGCGGGGTGACCGTGCCCTCCTCGTCCGCTCCGAGGACGTTTACCGGCTTTATCAGGAGCAGAACGCCGACGACCACTGCGGTCGCCGGGAAACTGTCGCCGATCCCGACTCGGGACGTTTCGAGGGTGAGAAACGCGATACCGACGAAGATGGCGCCGACGGCGAACGCCCGTGCGCCCGGCGTCACGTCGTCAGAGCTGAAGGCGACGAAGATCGCGGCAGGCCACCACCACATGAGGATCCCGAGGCCGGCCCAGAACGCGCCGAACAGCAGTCCGACTGCCATACGCCGAGCGCACAGACGGCTCCACAATAAGTCATCTGGCATCGACGCCCCGCCGACGGCGTTCCGACCAGCCACTCGGTTCCCGCCGACGCCAACCACCGACCGGCAGGGTTTTTCACGCAGACGCCCCCACTCTCCGTACACATGAGCAGCGAACCCTACAAGCACTACATCGACGGCGAGTGGGTCGAGGGCACCGGCAGCGAGACGTTCACCAGCGAGAACCCCGCCAACGGCGAGACGCTCGGGGAGTTCCACCGCGGCACCGAGGACGACGTCGACGAGGCGATCGCCGCCGCCGACGAGGCGTTCGAGGAGTGGAAGGAGCTCTCCCACATCGACCGCGCGGAGTACCTCTGGGACATCTACCACGAGCTCAAGGAGCGTCACGAGGAGCTCGGCGAGATCGTCACCAAGGAGTGCGGCAAGGAGATCTCCGAGGGCAAAGCCGACGTGACCGAGGCGTGGCACATGGTCGAGTGGGCCGCCGGCGACGCCCGCCACCCCAAGGGCGACGTCGTTCCCTCCGAGATCGCGAGCAAGGACGCCTACATGCGGCGCAAGCCCCGCGGCGTCGTCGGCTGTATCACGCCGTGGAACTTCCCGGTCGCGATCCCGTTCTGGCACATGGCCGTCTCGCTGGTCGAGGGCAACACCGTCGTCTGGAAGCCCGCCGAGCAGACGCCGTGGTGCGGCCAGATCATCGCCGAGATGTTCGAGGAGTCGGGCATCCCGGACGGCGTGTTCAACATGGTCCAAGGGTTCGGCGACGCCGGCGCGGCGATCACCGACGACGGCCGGATCGACACCGTCCTCTTCACTGGCAGCGCGGAGGTCGGCCACGAGATCGCCTCCAAGGTCGGCGGCGAGCCCGGTAAGCTGGTCGCCGCCGAGATGGGCGGGAAGAACAACATCGTGATCACCGAGGAGGCGGACCTCGACGTGGCGGTCCACTCGGCGGTCATGTCCAGCTTCAAGACGACCGGCCAGCGCTGTGTCTCCTCCGAGCGGCTCGTCGTCCACGAGGACGTGTACGACGAGTTCAAGGAGCGCTTCGTCGAGAACGCGAAGAAGGTCGCCGTCGGCGACCCGCTCGACGAGAACACGTTCATGGGGCCGCTGATCGAGGAGGAGCACAAGGAGAAGGTCTCGAAGTACAACCAACTCGCGAAGGACGAGGGCGTGAACGTGCTCGTCGACCGCGAGGAACTCGACGACGACGAGATCCCCGACGGTCACGAGGACGGCCACTGGGTCGGCCCGTTCGTCTACGAGGCCGATCCCCACGAGGACCTGCGCTGCACTCACGAGGAAGTGTTCGGCCCGCACGTGGCGCTGCTGAAGTACAGCGGCGACATCGAGGACGCCGTCGAGATCCACAACGACACCGAGTACGGCCTCGCCGGCGCCATCATCTCGGAGGACTACCGGCAGATCAACTACTACCGCGACAACGCCGAGGTCGGGCTGGCCTACGGCAACCTCCCCTGCATCGGCGCGGAGGTCCAACTCCCCTTCGGCGGCGTGAAGAAGTCCGGCAACGGCTACCCCAGCGCGCGTGAGGTCATCGAGGCCGTCACCGAGCGCACCGCCTGGACCCTGAACAACTCGAAGGAGATCGAGATGGCACAGGGGCTGAGCGCGGATATCAAGACCAGCGACGACTGACGCCGCCGGTGCGCGTTCGAGCGCGCCTTCCCGTTGCTGTCGGACCGTAACAGATTCACCCCCGCCTTTTTGCCGCCACGCCCTCTCCCCTACGGCGAACAGCGATGGACGAGTTCGGCGGCGCGATCCGTGTCCTCCACGTCGACGACGACCGGGATCTCGCGGCTCTGACCGCGACGTTTCTCGAACGGGAGAACGACCGGATCTCCGTCGAGACGGCCGCGGACGCCGACGAAGCGCTCGAACGGATCGGCGAGGACGTCGACTGCGTCGTCGCCGACTACGAGCTACCGGGTCGGTCCGGGATCGAACTGCTCGAAGCCGTACGCGCCGACTACCCCGACCTTCCCTTCGTCCTCTACACGGGGAAGGGGAGCGAGGAGATCGCCAGCGACGCCATCTCCGCGGGCGTCACCGACTACCTCCAGAAGGACAGCGGCACCGGCCAGTACGCGGTGCTGGCCAACCGTATCGTCAACGCCGTCGAGGCCGCCCGCTCCGAGCAGTTGCTCACCCGTCGGACCCGGCGGCTGGAGCGCCTGATCGACACCCTCCCGGGGATGGTCTACCGCTGCCGGAACGAGCCCGACTGGCCGATGGAGACCGTCGAGGGCGAGGTCGAGGAACTGACCGGCTACGACGCCGAGGCGCTGGAGCGCGGCGACGTGGTCTGGGGGGAAGAGGTCATCCACCCCGCGGACCGCGAGGAGATGTGGGAGCGGGTGCAGTCGTCGATCGACGACCGGGGGACGTTCGAGGTGAACTACCGGATCCGGACCCGCGACGGCGAGACGCGCTGGGTGTGGGAGCGCGGCCGCGGCGCGTACGAGGACGGCGAACTGGTCGCCATCGAGGGGTTCATCACCGACGTGACCGAGCGCGAGCGCCGGGAGAACCGCTTGGCGGAGACCACCGCGCGGCTGGAGGCGCTGTTCGAGCAGTCGCCGGACATGATCAACGTCCACGACGTCGAGGGGACGATCTACGAACCCAACGCCCGACTGTGTGAGAAGACCGGCTACGACCGCGAGGAGCTGATCGGGATGAAGGTCTGGGAGGTCGACTGCTCGATCGATTCCGAGTCGGCCGCCGAAATCTGGCAACGCATGGAGCCGGGCGACAGCCGCCGGTTCGAGGGGAACTACGAGCGGGCCGACGGCTCGACGTTCCCCGTCGAGGTACACATCCGGCGCATCGCCACCGACGACGAGCCGCTGTTCGCGGTGATCAGCCGGGACATCTCGGCGCGGAAGGAACGGGAGCGTCGGCTCGAACGGTTCGCCTCGATCGTCTCTCACGACCTGCGAAACCCCCTGAACGTCGCGGAGGGGCGGCTCGAACTGGCCGCCGAGGAGTGTGACAGCGAGCACCTCGAACACGTCGCCGACGCCCACGAGCGGATGAACGCGCTGATCGACAGCCTCCTCACCCTCGCCCGGGAGGGCGAGTTCGTGACCGACCCGGAGCCGGTCGAGATAGCCGAGGAGGCGGCGAACGCGTGGGCGGGCGTCGTCACCGGCGACGCCGAACTGCGACTGCCCGCGGAGGGAACGGTGGTGGCCGACCGGAGCCGGCTCGCACAGCTGTTCGAGAACCTCTTCCGCAACGCCGTCGAGCACGGCGCCCCGGGGGTCACCATCACCGTCGGCGACCTCGACGGCGGCTTCTTCGTCGCGGACGACGGGCCGGGCGTCCCAGAGAGCGAACGCGAATCGGTGTTCGAGACGGGCTACACCACCGGCGACGGGACAGGGTTCGGCCTCGCGATCGTCGAGCAGGTGGCCGAGGCCCACGACTGGTCGGTCCGGCTCGTCGGGAGCGAGGACGGCGGGGCGCGCTTCGAGTTCACCGGCGTCGACGAGCCCTGACTCACGCCTCCACGTCCAGCACCGCCGCCATCACTCGGCTCTCGGCTTTCCGTAGGTGCTCGGCGGCGG
>NZ_JBHUDH010000103.1:26229-29540 GCF_042678005.1 Halolamina salina
GGAGTTCCTCCAGCGCCGGCCGGATCGCTCCGGCCGCCTCGACCAGCGTCACCGTCGCGCTCCCGTCGCTGTCGAACTCGATCGGCGGGACCGCCATAATCCCCGTCCGGGAGATCGCGTCGAGGATCTCCGCGTCCCGGTCGGGCGTCTCCTGTTCGACGAACGCGTAGAACGTCCCGTTCTCCGCCGGCGTGAACGCCCACTCGAGCACCGAGGGCGCCGCCCGGAGCATCCCGTCGAACGCCTCTGGCTCGCCGTCGACGCGGTACAGCAGCGTGTCCCGGTCCGGTCCCGAGCGGTCCTCGTGGAGCAGCACGTCCCGCTCGACGGTTTCGGAGTCACAGATCGCCTCGTGAACTGGGTTGATCGTCTCCTCGGAGAACGCGACACGCAGCCGGACGTACTTCATCGACCACGGGGTCCGCTCGCTGGCGCTTAAAAATACCCGGTCGAGTGCGGCAGAACGCGCCAGTGGACTGCGCCCCAACCCCGGCCCGTGCCTCAGCAATCGCCGGTCATCGAGACGGTCGACGCCGAGCCGGACCCGCTGCTCGCGGACGCCCGACGGACCATCGCCGACGCCGGCTTGGGAGGCGCGGTCGTGGACTCGCGGGCGATCGGCGACATCCCGACGCTGGAGATCCGCGGCGACCGCGTCCCGGCCGTCCTCGACGCGCTGCGGACGGGGCTCGGCCTCGATCACTGCTCCTGTGTGGTCGCACAGGAGTACGACACCCACGCCGAGAGCGTCTACCTCCTCCGAGCGTACGACGAGCCGACCCGGGAGCTCGGCGTCGCCGTCCCGGTCCCGCTCGACGAGAAGGTGAGTCAGTCCGGCGCGGACGCGTTCCGGACGATCGACTGGCACGAGCGCGAAGCGTACGACCTGCTGGGGTTCGAGTACGAGGACCACCCCGACCTGCGGCGGATCCTCCTCCCCGAGACGTGGCAGGGCCACCCGCTGAGCCACGACTACGACGGCGACGGCCCGCAGATCGTGCCGCTCCGGGAGAACGAAGGGCGGCTCACGGACGCCGGCGGGCGGGAGGCCGCCGACGGCGCGGAGACGATGTTCCTGAACATCGGTCCCCACCACCCGGCGACCCACGGCGTGATGCATCTGGAGACCACGCTCGACGGCGAGCAGGTCGTCGACGTGGAGCCGGACATCGGCTACATCCACCGCTGTGAGGAGCAGATGTGCGAGTCCGGAACGTACCGCCACCAGATCATGCCGTACCCGGACCGCTGGGACTGGAGCGGCGCCGGCCTCTGCAACGAGTGGGCGTACGCCCGGGCTGCCGAGGCGCTGGCCGACATCGAGGTGCCCGAGTACGCACAGGTCCTCCGGACGCTCACCGCCGAACTCAGTCGGATGCTCGGCCACTTCCTCGCGGTCGGCGCCTACGCGCTCGACGTGGTCGGCGACTTCACGGCGACGTTCATGTACGCGATCCAGGAGCGCGAGCGGATCCAGAAACTGCTGGAGGACGTGACCGGCCAGCGGCTGATGTTCAACTACTTTCGGCTCGGCGGGGTCGTCTGGGACCTGCCCGACCCCCGCGAGGAGTTCCTCGACGACGTGCGGGCGTTCCTCGAGGGGCTGCCCGAACGGCTCCGGGAGTACCACAGCCTCCTGACCGAGAACGAACTCCTCCAGATGCGGACCGTCGACACCGGCCGCCTCCCGCCCGAAACCGCGAAGCAGTACGGCTGTACGGGGCCGGTCGCGCGCGGTTCGGGGATCGACTACGACGTTCGCCGGGACGACCCCTACGGCTACTACGACGAACTCGACTGGAGCGTCGTCACCGAGGACGGCTGTGACAACTACGCTCGACTGCTCGTTCGCCTGCGCGAACTGGAGGAGTCCGCGACGATCGTCGACCAGTGCGTCGACCTGCTCGAGGAGTGGCCCGAGGCCGACCGGACGATTCAGGCCAGCGTCCCGCGGACGATCAAGCCCGACGACGGCGCCGAGGTGTACCGGACCGTCGAGGCCGCGAAGGGCGAACTCGGGATCTACATCCGCAGCGACGGCACCGACCAGCCCGCGCGCTTCAAGATCCGCGGCCCTTCCTTCTCGAACCTCCAGGCGCTGCCGGAGATGGCCACCGGCGGGATGCTCCCCGACCTGATCGCGACGCTCGGCAGTCTGGACACGATCATGGGCGAGGTCGACCGGTAGCGACCGCGGTCCCCTCAGAGATCGGTCCTCGGGAACCACCAGAGCGCCAGCGCCATCGGGACGACCGCCCAGACCGCCAGCACGGCCGCAAAGAACGGCAGCGTCTCGTAGACTGCCAGCGGCCCCTCGGGGGGGTAGGAGAGCATGCTCGTCCCGCGCTGATACGCCGTGACGGGGTCGAGGTTCGCCCAGAGCTGTGCCCACTCCGGACGGGGACGCTGCTGCTCGGGGGGGTACGTCCGGCGAACGATCTCGGTGGGGAGCCAGTCCCAGACGAACAGGAAGCCGAGGAACACGCCGAACGCGGCGCCGATGGCCCGCCGGCCCGTCGACGCGAGCGCCGAGATCCCGACCGCGAGGGCGGTACAGAACACCGTCCACAGCAGCACGAACCCCACGAGGGTGAGGTACTTCGCTCCCGGAAGCTGGCCCGTCCTGAGGCTGTAGGCGATCGGCGCCGCGAGCAGCCCGGCCGAAATCGCCGCCAGCAGCGGGCCGACTCGCCCGAGGAACGCGCCCAACACCACCTCCCGACGGGAGTGTGGGTACGCCAGCAGCACCCGCAGCGACCCGGACTCTCGGGCGCCGGCGACGACGCCGTGGCCCAGCGCCAGCGTCGTCAGCACCACCAGTATCCCCGCGGAGTTCTGGACGCCGCCGACGACCAGCGGCCGGATCTCCCCCCGGTACGTCGGCCCACCGGTCGACCAGCCGATGAAGCCGAACACGATCACGAACAGCGCGGCGACGACCCACGCGGACTTCGTCCGGTGGGTGTCCAGCGCGTACTTCTCGACGAGGGTCCGGAGGCTCATTCGGCCACCTCCGGGGTCTCGACCGTCGCTCCCGTCCCGTCGCCACCCTCGCCGGTGTAAGCCGCGAACACCGACTCCAGCGAGCCGGCGTCGGACTCGAAGTCGCGGATCTCGGCGCCGGCGTCACGGATCGCGTCGAGCACTCGGAGCTTCGCCGGGCCGGCACAGGTGGCCGTCAGCCGACCGTCCTCGGCTTCTACCGACTCGACTCCTTCGAGCGCCTCGACGGCGGCGACGGCGCTCTCGGACAGCGCGTCGCAGTGGACCGTGAGCTCCGCGACGGCGCCCGCGCCGCGCAGCCCGTCGAC
>NZ_JBHUDH010000103.1:29545-34314 GCF_042678005.1 Halolamina salina
GCCACGAGTTCGCCGTCGGCGAGGATCCCCACGCGGTCGCTCACGCGCTCGACCTGATCGAGGATGTGGCTGGAGAAGAACACGGTCGCGCCGCGGTCGACCTCCTCCCGGACGATCTCGCGCATCAACCGGACGCCGTTGGGGTCCAGCCCGGTCGACGGCTCGTCGAGGACGAGCAGGTCGGGCTCACCCACGAGCGCCATCGCGAGCATGAGCCGCTGGGTCATCCCCTTCGAGAAGTCGTCGGCGACGCGCTCCTCCTCGCCGGCGAGTCCGACGCGGTCGAGCATGGCGTCGGGGTCGGCGTCGGCGCCTTTGGAGGCGATCGCGTACTCGACGTGCTGGCGGGCGGTGTACTCAGCGAAGGTGTCGTAGCCGTCCGGGAGCACGCCCACGCGCTGGCGGACGCGACCGGACTCCTGCTGGGCGTCGATACCGAACACCTCGACACGGCCCTCGGTCGGCCGGAGGTAGTCGAGCAGGCAGTCGATCGTCGTCGACTTCCCGGCGCCGTTCGGGCCGAGGAAGCCGAACACCTCGCCGCGCTCGACGGTGAGGTCGATGCCGCGGAGGGCGGTCACGTCGCCGAACTGCTTGTGGAGGCCGTCGATTTCGACGGCTGGCGGGGACTCTGTCGCCATGGCGGGACGGCCGGCTGGTCGTGGCATAGGCTTTGGGGAGCGTGCGGCGGCGAAACGAAGTCGGAGCGAGAATCAGACCGCGGAGCGTTCGGTGTCGTGTACGTTCAGGTCGTCGTCCAGCGTCACCGTCAGCGCCTCGTCGTCGAGTTCGATCGTCACTTCGAACCGCTGGGGCTGCTCGCCGACGAGTTCGATCGCGTCGTCGGAGACACACCACGACAGCGTCCAGTACGGTCGCTCCGACAGCGAGACGCCGTGTTCGCGGTGGAAGCCGACAACGACGCTGTCGTCCAGCAGCGCGAGGCCGACCGCCGAGCAGAGCTGGTGGTTACACTGCGAGCAGCGGTGGATCGCGGTGAGCGACCCCCCGAGACAGCAGTCTTCGGCGCGCTCGACGGTGGTCTCCATCCGGCCGCTACACTCCGGGCAGACGCCGTCTTTCGCGAGGCAGTGGAGGTGGCGGACGCGCTGGTCGAACGCCGCCAGCACCTCCTCGTCGGTCCGGTCGGTCAGCCCGCCCGGCGGGAACGCGTACTCGCCGTGGCCGTAGCCGCAGTCGGGGCACTCGATACAGAGCCGCTCGTCCTCGTAGGTCGCCCGGAGGTCGGCGCCGCAGTTCACGCAGGGGTCGCCCACGTCGATGGGGTCGAGCGTCGGGTGCTCCGTGAACGACCCTGCGAGCACCGCCTGTACGACCTTCTCGCCGGCGTGGCGCAGCTCGTACCCCTCGTCGACTTTCCTGACGAACTGGTCGGTCAGCTTGTCGAGGTGGTAGTTGAACTGCGCGCTGTCGCGCATCCCCACGTCCTCGCGCAGCGCGGAGAACCGTACCGGCGAGTCGTCGGCGGTCCACAGCGCTTCGAGGATCGCGAGCCGCGTCTCGTTGGCCACCAGCCCGAACGCGTCGGCGGGCTCGACGCCCTCGCCACCGCCCTGAATCGGCCCGATCCGTTCGCTCATAGGGGAAATCCGGCGGCGAACCCGAAAAAGTGTTCGGTGAACTGCACTTATGTAAAAATACTGATTAGACTCTGCGGGTCATAGCCGGACACAGGCGCCCGTTCGCGGCACGCAGAACTGCCTGTCCCGGGACGCCCGCCGGCGGGTGGCGACGACGCCGGCGGCGGCGCCGACGCCGAGGCCGACCGCCAGCCCCGTGAACAGCGCCGGCGACGTGACCGCGGTGAACAGCCCGCCGAGCAGCACGACGCCCATGAACAGCGTGCCGACGAGCATCCCCGAGGAGGTGCCGAGCCTCGGTTCGCGCGCGCCGGGAGTCGTGGATCGTGGGGTTGGTGGGTTGGGTCCCGTCATACACGTCGTGCTACGACTGCCGGCACCATTAAGATAATCTGAATTACATTTTTGTAAGCGGCGTTACTGAAACGGATTTCACGGACTCTTCGGGGCGATGTCTGGAACCGACTCACTCCTCGTCGGCCCAGTAGTCGACGGTCGCGTCGCGGTCGTAGTAGCCCGACACGTCGCGCTCGTCCTCCCCGCCGGGCGGCGAACCCGCGTAGACGCCGACTTTTCCGGAATCTGGGTAGACGGTCACGTCGGGTTCGCGCATCGTCGACAGCGCGAGGTAGCGTAGCGGCTCGTCGCCGTCGTTGACGACGCGGTGGGCGCCCGCCGCCCCCGTCGGACAGGCGACGTAGTCGTCCGGCTGGAGGTCGTGCTCCCCGTCCTCGGTCCGGAGCAGCCCGCGCCCGGCGAGCACGTAGAACGCCTCGGCGTTCCCCGTGTGGTAGTGGTAGGGCCACGAGCGCTTCCCGGGCGGGAGTTCGTAGAGGCTACAGCCCAGATCGGGGTCGTCCCCCTCCTCGGTCGCGGCGGCCGCGAGTTTCTTCCGCCGGAACGCGGTTTCCCCGTGCTCGGTCTCCGTCCACGACAGGTCGGCCTCGTTCACCGGCTCCATGCGGGGAAGCCATGTTCGAACCGACAAAACTCCACTCGGTTCTTCCCTTTCGCCAACCGTTTTCCCGGCCGCGTCCCCACCCGGAGGTATGGACCTGCAGGCACTCGTCGACGCGGCTTCGACCCGCGACTGGGACACCGACCCGGAGGGAACGGTTTCGATCGCCGTCGTGGGGCTGGGGAACTACGCCCGGAACGTCTCGATCCCGGCGATCGAGGCGGGCGACTACGCCGAGGTCGGCGCCGTCGTCTCCGGCGACCCCGAGAAGGCCGAGCGCGTGGCCGACGAACACGGCGCGGTCCCGCTGAGCTACGAGGGGTACGCCGAGGGCGAGGCCGTCGACGCCTACGACGCCGTCTACGTCGCGACGCCGAACCGCATCCACCTCGACCAGATCCGCACCGCGGCGGACCACGGGAAGCACGTGATCTGTGAGAAGCCGCTGGAGGCGACGACGGAGCGCGCCACGGCGGGCGTCGACGCCTGCGAGGACGCCGGCGTGACGCTGATGACCGCCTACCGGATGCAGGCCGACCCCGTGATCCGCGCGCTCGGCTCGTTCGTCTCGCGGGGCGGCATCGGCGAGCCGACGAAGGCGATGGGCGAGTTCACGTTCCCCGTCCTCGCCGGGTCGAACGGTCCCGACCAGTGGCGGCTCGACGCCGAACTCGCGGGCGGCGGCGCGCTGATGGACGTGGGCGTCTACCCGCTCAACACGACGCGGTACCTGCTCGGCGCCGACCCCGGCGCGGTCGAGGCGATGGCCCGCGCGAGCGAGCCGTTCGGCGACCGTCCGGACGACCCCGACAGCCCGCGCTTCGCCGACGAGCACGTCCACGTCCTCGCGTCGTTCCCGGAGGGCGTCGTCGGCGAGTTCACGGCGAGCTTCAGCGGCGAGGCGGACTCGTGGCTGGAACTGGTCGGGAGCGACGGCCGGGTCCGGATCGAGAACGCGTTCGTGCCCGGCGGCGACCGGACGGTCCGGGTGACCACCGGCGATGGCGAGGTGGAGCTCTCGGGGATCGGCGCCGACGAGACCCGCGAGGAGTTCGACTACTTCGCCCACTGCGTGCTGACGGGGACGCCGCCCGAACCCGACGGCCACGACGGGCTGACGGACGTGGCGATCATGGGCGCGATCTACGAGGCGGCCGAGTCGGGCGAGCGAGTGACGCTCACCCGGCGCTGATCGGCGTCGGAAGGGTGGAGAGGGCGGGGGAGGCGGATGTGTCGGACCGGGTGGCCCCCGTGGTCGGTCCGACGGTGCGCCGATGGTGGCGGACCCCTCGCCACGCGGTCGAGCGCTGTGTTGGATTGTCGACGTTACGGCGAGAAAAGCGCCGTGTCGGTCGACGGCCGTACGTAACCGAGAGAACGGCATAAATCCACGGGTCCCGGCCGGGCCGTCGCCGGCCGCCGGGGCGAACACGTAAGTCGGTCCGGGGCAACCGCGGGCGTATGACCGACGCAGCGATCGTGACCGGCGCGGCCAGCGGGATCGGGCGCGCGACCGTCGACCTGTTCCGGGAGCGCTACGACCTCGTCGCGGGCATCGACGTGGACGAGGCGATCAGCGAGGTCGCCGCGGAGTTCGACGACGTACGGGGGTACGTCGGTGACGTGCGCGACCACGAGCGCGTTCAGGAGATCGTCGACGACGTGGAGGCCGACGCCGACGTGGTCGCGGTCGTCAACAACGCCGCCATCTCCCGGGACGTGTGGATCGGCGACCTCGGCCCCGAGGAGTGGCACGAGGTGCTGGACGTGAACCTCACCGGCCAGTACAACCTCGTCCACGCGGCCGCGCCGCGGATGTACGAGCGGGGGCGCGGCGCCGTNNNNCCCCGTCGTCAACGTCTCCTCGGGCGCCGGCAAGCAGGGCTCGGCCAGCGGCGGCGTCCACTACTCGGCCTCGAAGGCGGGCGTCTTCGGCCTCACGAAGGGGCTGGCCAAACAGCTCGCCCCCCACGTCCGGGTGAACTGCGTCGTCCCGGGGCTGATGGACACGCCGCTGACGACCGACTCGGGGCTCTGGACCGAGGCGGGCATCCGTGAGTTCACCGAGGAGCTGCCGCTCGCCCGGCTCGGGCAGCCGGAGGAGGCCGCCGACTTGATCGACTTCCTCTGCTCGGAGCGGGCGAGCTACATGACCGGCGCCGTCGTCGACGTCGACGTTCGTCGGCTCGCTCGGCGGCTGGGCCGTCGCC
>NZ_JBHUDH010000104.1:0-353 GCF_042678005.1 Halolamina salina
CGTGCCCGGAACGCCGTACCAGGCCGTCGCCGGGCGACTGGACGACTCGGGGATCTGACGCACCGCGGAGTTCAAATACCCGCGTCACCGAACCGCCGCTATGGACCCCGCGGTGCTCCGGGACGACATGGTCGACGGGCTGGAACACGCCCTGGGCCGGCCGCTCCCGGAGGAGATCGGGCTCGCGATGCGGACGGTGCCGCGCCGGGAGTTCGTCGAGGAGGCGCCGTACGACAACCGCCCGCGGACCGTCGACGGCGCCGTCACGCTCGCGCCCGGGACGGTCGCGCGACTCCTGACCGCGCTCGACCCGCGGGAGGGTGATGAGGCGCTCGTCGTCGGCGCGGGCGGGG
>NZ_JBHUDH010000104.1:365-715 GCF_042678005.1 Halolamina salina
ACACCGCCGCCGTGCTGGCGGAGATTCTCGGCGGGCGCCACGTCCACGCGCTCGACATCGCCCGCCCGCAGGTGTACCGCGCCCGCTCGAACCTCGAAGCGGCAGGCTACGGCGAGGTGCTCGTCGACTGTCAGGAGGGCTCGTCCGGGCTGCCGGAGTACGCCCCCTACGACCGAATTCTGATCGAGGCCGGCGTCGTCGAGCCGCCGCGCCCGCTGCTGGAGCAGTTGGCCGACGGCGGGCGGATCGTCTTCCCGAAGGGCAACGGCGACCAGACGCTCGTCGCCGTCACGCGCGACCCCGACGCCCCGGACGGCTACCGACGCGTCGACGAGCGCGGCCCGGTCAAG
>NZ_JBHUDH010000105.1:0-4568 GCF_042678005.1 Halolamina salina
CGCCTGGATCGATCGCTCGATCGTCGTCAACCCATCGGCCGTCCGGAAGGTGAACTCAACCTCATGGACGCCAATTCCGTTCGTCGTGAACGTCGCCGTGTTCCCAGCCTGCGTGTGGTTGAGTTCGGCGTTGTCCGGCCCGATCACGTCCACGTCGACCAGTTCTGCATCACCGCTCGGTGAGACTGTGACCGAGACCGGCGAACTCGTCCCCGGACTTCGGTCAGAGAACGCGATCGAGTTGAGCTCAAGTGGGCTATCTGAAACTTCGACCTCGTTTTCCAGTTTCGACAGCCCATCCTCGGTGTTCGCGAACATCTCGATCGTCGCGACCTGCCTGCTTTCGGAGATCGGGAAGTCCTCGATCACCACCTGATCAGCGAGCCCAGTTCGCTTGTTCAGCGACCAGTAGCTCTCGTTCATCTGCTTGACTTCTCCGTCCTGGTAGCGGACCATAACCGAGATATCCGTCTGCTCGGCCACGTCCGTCCCACTCAGGAATTCGCCGAACTGGATCGTCGCACTGTAGAAGCGATGTTTCGAGACGTTGACGTTCGATTCTGACACGTTCTCGGTGTCGAAAACAACATCGCTGACGTTACGCGTCTGGTCCGTCGGCCAGCCAACGATCTCGATCGTGGTGCCGCTGCCATCCGGGGCTTCGACGACCTCAATGACATCTTGGGGTATCGTTCCGTTTGTCCCGTCGGCGTACTCGACAATCGGCGTTATCTGATCCTCACTGACGTTGTACGGGATCTCGTAAGTGCGGTTCAGTCCCTGATCGACATCGCTTTCTGGGACATCTTCCTCGGTGTCGTTGCCCGAGTTGATATCGCTCGGCCAATCGAACCGGACCCCATCAAACTCCTTGTTTTGCGGTGACGAATAGTTCCAGACAGTAACGTTCTGACCGTCCTTCGTAATTTTGTCTATTGGGATGCGGGTTTCTGTTCCGTCTTTGAACTGTGCGTAGACATCGAACTCAGAGCGGTGAGGAACATCGATTCCGACATCCCACGTCTTGTCGAGGATATTTGCCGTCTCTTCGATGGTATCTGGTTCATCAACGCGTGTCGCATCGAGTTGGCTTTTGTATCCATCACTCCACTCAACAACCCACTGAGTAACTCTGACAAACTCTGCATCGTCTTTGAGTGGGAGTTCCTCGATAGCGACTGTATCCCCGCTGACATTGACATTGATGTACTCGGAATTGTTGGCTGTCGAGTATTGGTCGAACCCATTCGCCCGATACTGGACCTGGAAGTAAATATCCTCGACGTGGATATCCTGGTACTGAGAGAGATCTTCACTTAACTCCCATTTACCAGACAGTGTTTTCCCGAGATCCTCGTTCGGATCTGGGTTTTCCGTAACATCCTGATCGGGGTAGTCGACGCCGATATCCTCGAGTGTCTTGTCCTCCGGGACCTGCCAGTCATTGACGACGAGCGTGTCGTTCTGTACCGTCAGCGCGTCCTCGCCGATCGTTTCCGTCGAGCCGTCTTCGAACGTCGCGGTCACCTCGATATTCTCGAGTGAATCGGGTATGTATGGTAACTCGATGAGCTCAAAGACCTCCGTTGGCGTGTCTTTCAGATCCTCATCAACCGTTGAGGAGTTCGTGTTCTGCGCGGCGTACTCCAGCGCTTCACCGAGTCCTGTAATCTGTTGGTTCAGCCGAGACTTGTTATCAATCTCCTCGAACGCCGTCGTGTTCCCCTCACAGCCAGGGTAGTTCTGGCAGTAATACTGTTCGGCTTGCTCGTTTTCGGAGACGATCCCCGCCAGCCGGTCGCGGATTTCTAAGAGCTCATCGTATGATTTCTCGGCAACGTCTTGGACTGTCTCGGGCGTGTTGCCGAACGTCTGCCGATTATCTTCGGCTCGCTGTTTCCACTTCTCGATCTGCTGTTGGAGTTCGGTGACGTTCGCGCCAGGCGCCGCCGACACTTCGGTCATCGTCAGCCGGATGTCTGACTTCGGCGGGGTGACGCGTGTCGGCTGGGACGGGAAGTAGAGCGAGCCGTCGATCGTTGCGAGATCCTCGAGCGTCAGGTTCGCGAGGTTGCCAGTGTCGACGTTGGATCGATAGGCCTGGATCTGGACCGCTTTCGTGTCATCGTGAACGTCGACGGCGAACTCGCCGTTCTCGTTTGTCGTCGTCGACTTGACGACTATTTTTCCCTGATCGATATATGTCTGTGTTTGATTCGCGAGTTGGCTCGTCTGTCCCTCCGCGTTTTCGGTGTAGCGATTGATCAGCTCGTACGGTGAGCCGATCCGGACGATGTAGGAGTATCCCCGCTCACCGTCGATATATGCTGTGATCCGGTAGAATCCCGGCGTGAGCGTGCTCGTGTCCAGGGTGGCGTATCGTTGTCGAGTGGCGTCAAACAGGTCATTATTCTTGTTGGTTAGCTGGATATTCTTGCCAACACGTGCGCTCCCATTTTCACCAGAAGGGAGCACCTCTTGGATGATTACAGAGGCCTGTTCGTCTTCGCCGATCAACGAACCGGGCACCTGTCGGTCGAAATCATCTTGGTAGAAGAACCCCGTTGCAGTCGGGTCACCAACCGCGATCGCGACAGTTTCGCCCTGTTCGATCTGGCGCCATTTCGGATCTGAGAGGTCAGGGGGATCGTCGTAGATCCCCTGTGCGGTGAATTTCGACTCCTCATAGATTAGGGCGTAGGGGCGGTCTGTGTTTGTGAGCGTGCCGCCGTCACCCAGCAACTGGAAGTCCGAGTCCGATTGTTCGGCGAACGAGTCCGGCATTGGGTCCGAGAGATCAGTGAGTTCATCGATCCCCGACGCAGGATCAGTGACACCCTCAGTGGCATTCGTGACGGTGAAGACTTTCACCGTTGCATTTTCGATCGCTTGGCCGTTCTGGTTCTCAACCGTGCCACTGATCGGACCCGTTGGTGTCAACGTTCCCGTCGACACCAGATCCGTCCAGCTACCGGTCGTGTGTTCGGTCTGGGTCTGCAGACGGACCGTGTACTCTTCCTCGTCGGAGAGGTTCTCGATGTCGATGGTCGTGAAGTCGTATGGGACGGTGGTGTGGGTGGTCCATGTCGATGTGTTCGTCTCGCGGTACTGGACTTCGACCTCGCCGTAGTTGGTTATCACCGTCTCGCGGTCGACGGTGATCTGGCCCTCCGATGGCGTCGAGAGTACAGGTTGGTCGTCGGCTGGGAGCGTGGTGGTGGCGCTGGTGGTGCTGTTCGTGGTTCCTCCGTCGACAATCACTCGAACATCGTATTTCTCCCCGTTTTTCAGCCCCGTAATTGTTTCAGAGGTGGTGGTGCCGGAGACAGTCGAATACGTTTTCCACGTAGAGGAGTCTGAAGGCTTGTATTCCACATTTGTTTGGCCGTCATGGTTTGACTCCCAATTCAGTTCAGTTGATGTGGAACCTGTGTTAGTAGTTGAAAGGCTGGAAAGTAGTTTCACATCGGTGTTCATAGACACTATGTGGTTTATATTTCCAGTTTGTGAGGTGTCCGACCATAATAAGGACCCGTCAGAACTGTCTAAAGCCCCAACTTCACCGGTCCCTATACCATAGAATACCTTTTTACCATCATCTGACGCATAAATAGCATGCCCCTCATCTATTGCAGTGCTTAGTTCAGTTCGCCACTGAAGATTGCCTGTTTCAGCGTCTAATGCTTCGGCTTGTATGTGTCTGTCGTTGGATTCAGTGTTAGTCACATAGACTGTTTTACCATTTGGTGAAACAGTGAGATCGTGGGTCCCATAGTTGTCAACAGTGTATATCCACTGGGTTGACTGATTTGATACCCACGTAGCAACTGTTTCTCCGTTGCCGCTGTCACCAGCCACTTCCACATATACTTTAGATTCATCAGGCGAAAGGGCGATGTCATTAACACTGTCCACATAAAGGGTAGTCCAAAGAACATCACCCGTGGAACTGTCAATAGCAGTAACTCGCCCCTGATCGTTACTGCCATGATTCCCACCAACGTAAAGAGTTCCCCCATCACTACTGATGGCGAATTCGTCCATACTTGAACCCGTTATACTTACTTCCCAGTCAACTGCACCCGTTCCAACGTCCACAGCGCTGATGTTATCATCATTAAAGTTGTTATGGTAAACTGTACCCCCATCCGGAGAAACGATAGATCCAGTGGCATATGAGGCAGTTGTCGTGGCTAATGGGATGGTTTTATCCAGTGTTCCATTTGCCGCATATATCCTGTGCATATCCGCATCATCGCTGTTATCATGAGCGTACACGTATTTTCCGTTAGGCCCTTTATGTACGTCATAAACACTACTTGAGAAAGTGTATGACCAGATAGTGTTTCCAGTTTCCGGGTCGGATGCTTCAAGTGTATTATCATCAGAAGTTGATAGAACTATGCCAGTTTCGTGGCTTGTGGCTTCAACAGTTCCCGATGTATCCGGATCCACAGGTTGTGTTCCGATGACCACCACTCCCACGAACATCGACGTGACCACCAGCACGGCGACGACCGCAGGCACGGTCCGCCGGCCAGCACGCGCGATCGACGCCTTCGAAACAG
>NZ_JBHUDH010000106.1:0-1672 GCF_042678005.1 Halolamina salina
TCTTCCGGTTTCACTTCTTTCGAACGCTACACCGGATAGCGACGGCTGTTCTCTGTTTTGCCGACTGTGGAGGCGGACTCCCACGATAGGGTTGGCCAGAACGGGAGTCCACCGACAAGCCTCGCCCTTTAGGGCGGGTGACGAATAAGATTCATGAGTATACTCCCTCGAACTACTATCGATAAATGGTCCCACTACTAACCCCACCTGAACTCGCTAATACATATGACCCACAGAAGCACGCCACTGGGGCAGAATTACTGAACGAATATCGAGACGCGATGGCGTGGCTTGAAGAACACCCCGATACAGGCCCAACCAAAGCAGCAGAAGAACTGGACTTACCCTACGGACGGATATATAATTGGATGAAGGGAAGTAAACCCGACCTAGTGAAGACGTGCGATGCCGCGTCGGAACTGGATTGGTTTGATGCGTCCATCCAGTCGCCCCTCGGAGGTGCATTCATCAACTTAGTTGCAGCTGTCCTGAGTGGCGGTACAATTGCTGAACGGGATTTTGCCCCGTCATTTATCCCTGAACCGGAAATTGAAGACGATGTGATCTCCGCTATTGAGACTCTTGGATTATCCCCGAGACAGATTCAACGGGAAGAGCGGGTCTCTGAAATCCGGCTCGAATCTCAGCATGCCCTCCTTGGTCGTGCGCTTGTCGCCCTTGGGTGCCCGACCGGGCCGAAAAACGAAACTGCATCTGTCGATCTTCCGGAGTATCTCACAGACGCAACTGATAGTCAACGACGCGACTTTGTCCGCATATACATCATCAACCGAGGGAGTCTCCACGGTGATGGGCTCGCAATAATGGAACAACGGACGACGAGCTATCGACGTGACCTTGCAGACTTATTCAGGTCCGTGATTGACGGTACGGTAACTGTTACTGAACGACGGATCTATCTCCCACAGGAGACTGTCTCCGGCCTGTATTTCGAGTACCCGAGGAACCCCCAAGATACGTGATGGTTTGTGGGCTGTCTCAGCATTTCGAGGTGGAGCCCCCAACCTCAAGGAGCGAACGGAGTGAGCAAGTAGGTCGGGGAGGAAACCGACATGGTACGACACAACCGCCACACTGCGACCGACTCCCGGGTATATAAGGACCGTTGGGTTCTCTCTGAAGTTATGGACGTGCGTCGAACCGCCGTCGTAAAACTCGCTGTTTCCGACGAGCAACGCGACGCACTCCACCGAACCGCCGAGCAATTCGAGAACGTGTTGTGCGCGGTAAGTCGAACTCAGGGCTCGCGGAGCGTCCCCACTGGTTTCCAAACGGATATATTCATGTGTTCTTCCGTAATCCTGATTGCTTCGAGTCGCATTCACTCTGGCAAATGAGCTCAACTGATTCTACACCGACTGAAAAACGAGTGCTTGAGTACATAGAGGGCCAACTCTGTGCTGGGGAAACATTTGCTAAGAGTCGGCATGTTGCGGGAAAACTCGGTATTTCAGCAAAAAAGGTTGGCGCAGTAATGGGTTCAATCGAAGATCTGGAGTCCGATCTTCAAGTGAAGAAATGGGGTGGGTCCTCCGACGGAACAACATGGTACATCAAACGAGTTAATCAAGAGTGAATATCCCTCCGTGCGGTACGGGAATAATGTCACTCAAGGTCAACCGCCTCGGGGTCAAGCCCCGAGGCTTGTCAG
>NZ_JBHUDH010000107.1:0-421 GCF_042678005.1 Halolamina salina
TCCGAACGTCGCCGGGATCGCCGCGCTCGCCGTCCCGTCCGTGCTCTGAGTCGGGGACGCGGCGCCGCTCTTCGGCAGCGCTCGACCCCCGGTATTGGACGACTAACGGACGCGCCACACGAGGCCCGAACAGCCGAAAATTGGCGGAATTTCTGGCCTGCGCCGGTCGTGGAGGAATTACTGCGGGCCGCTTATGTGGATGGGAGGTGACGTTAGGAGCATGGCTGAGGATGGGACCCCCGACGGTCGACCAGTGTTGGGGACGCTGCTCGACCCCGCGGGGGACACACAGGCACGCGAGCTCTCCTTCGCGCTGGCCCGAGAGGCCGGCACGCCGGTCCGCCTGCTCGCGCCACAGCGTGCGCCGGACGCACAGACGGCGCCGGTGCCGGCGACGTCGGCCGACGGCCCGCCGGTCCAG
>NZ_JBHUDH010000107.1:454-15675 GCF_042678005.1 Halolamina salina
GTCGACCCCGACGTGGTCGTGCTCGAACGCCCGGCGTCGGAGTCCTCGGGGGTCGGGATCCGCCGGGGGACGACTGACCGGATCGTCGCGAACAGCCCGACGGACACGGTGCTCGCCAACGGCACCGGGGAACTGGACGATCTCGCGTCGATCCTCGTGCCGGTCACCGGCGGGCCGAACACCGAACTCACGGTTCGGGTGGCTCGCGCGCTGGCCGAACACGAGAACGCGTGGATCGAGCTGTTCACGGTCGTCCCGGCTGACGCCGACGCCGCACAGCGCTCCGAGGGTGCGGAACACCTCGCGGAGGCACGGCGCTACCTCGGCGATTTCGAGGAGTTCGACACGTGGCTCTACGAGGCCGACGACCCGACCGCGGCGATCGCCGAGCAGTCGGCGTACTACGACGCCATCGTGATCGGCGCGCCGACGAAGAGCCGCCTCGAACGCGTGTTGTTCGGCTCGATGCCCGACAGCGTCGACGAGCGCGTCGACATCCCCGTCGTCATGGCGGCCTCGAAGTAGCTACCCGAGGAACAGGTCGACCATGTTGCCGGAGCTCGTCCCCTTGTACAGTTCGGAGTAGCCGCAGTTCGCACAGGTCACCACCTTGAAGCTGCGGTTCTGGACGTCGAACATCTTCGAGAGTCCGGTGCCGCTGGTGGCGATCTCGTCGATCTCCGTCTCGCTGTGACCGCACTTGGGACAGCCGCTCTCGTCGTCGCCGAAATCGTCGGTCGGAGGGCACATGCGGCCGGGCGTTCGACCGAGGCCAGCAAAAAGCTACCGCGGGCGGCGAAACCTCTAACGGCCGCGCGGCCCCTCGCTCGGGTATGGCCGCCGTCGGACTGCTGTTCGCCCTCCTGTTCGCCGCGACGATCGCCGGCACGATCGGCCTCTGGTACGCGATCGACCGCGAGACGGACGACCCGCCGCGGATGGATCGGACCCACGCGGAGCGTGCGGCTCGGCAGGACACCGACGAGAACGAGGACCAATCTTCGGACGGCGATGACGACTGGGGGACGGAGACGGAGTGGGGCGTCGACGACCGACAGTGACGACGGCTTACCGATCGAGTTCGTCGACCAGCTCGTCGGCGACGCCGGTGTAGCCCGCGGGCGTGAGCGCTCGAAGCTCCTCGCGGACCGACTCGTCCACGTCGAGTTCGTCGAACAGATCCCGGAAGTCGGCGAGCGTCACCCGCCGGCCGCGGGTTAGCTCCTTCACGCGTTCGTACGCCTCCGTGTCGCCCTCGCGTCGGAGGATCGTCTGGACGGCTTCGCCGATTATCTCGGGGGTGGCCTCAAGCTCCTCGCGCATCACCTGTTCGTTAGGGACGACCTTCTCCAGCCCCGCCGCCGTCTTCCGGTAGCCGATCAGGCAGTGGGCGAGCGCAGCGCCGACGTTGCGCTTGACCGTCGAGTCCGAGAGGTCGCGCTGGAGCCGCGAAGAGGTGACGTAGTCCCGGAGGAACGTGAGGTCGGCGTTGGCTTTCGAGAGGTTCCCCTCGCTGTTCTCGAAGTCGATTGGGTTGACTTTGTGGGGCATCGTCGACGAGCCCGTCTCCGAGTCGTCGCTCTCTTGGCCGAGGTAGCGGTCCGAGACGTAGCGCCAGATATCCCGATCGAGGTCGAGCAGGACGTTGTTCACGCCCGAGAGCGCGTCGAACAGCGCCGCGAGGTCGTCACAGGGGTTGATCTGCGTCGAGAGCGGCGTGTGTTCGAGGCCGAGGTCGTCGACGAACGCCGCCGAGAACGCGCGCCAGTCGACCTCGGGGTAGGCGGCGACGTGGGCGGCGTACGTGCCCGAGGCGCCGGCGAGCTTCCCCGACAGTTCTTCGCTCGCCTCGCGGACGCGCGCCTCCGCGCGGCCGAGTCGGGCCGCGAACACGGCCATCTCCTTGCCGAACGTCGTCGGCGTCGCCGGCTGACCGTGCGTGCGTGCGAGCATCGGCACGTCGCGGTGCTCGCGGGCCATCGCGGTCAGCGACGCCCGCACGTCCTCGATAGCGGGCAGCAGCACGTCCTCGACGGCGCCCTTCGCATTCAGGCGGTTGGCGAGGTTGTTCACGTCCTCGCTGGTGAGGCCGAAGTGGATCCACGGGTGGAGCCGTTCGGGCGTCTCGGTGCGGAGGAAGTACTCGACGGCTTTCACGTCGTGGTTGGTGGCCGCAAAGCCCGCGGCCCCCTCCGTCTCGATCCGTTTGACCAGCGCGGCGTCGTCGGCGTCGAACTCGTCGACGACTTCGCGGAGGTGGGCGCGCTCCTCTGAGGTGACCTCACAGTCGACGCTCTCGTGGTCCGCGAGCGCGAGCAGGTACTCCACCTCGACGCGCAGGCGGGCCTCGATCAGCGCGGCCTCGCTGGCGTACGGCACCAGATCCGCGGTCCGGCCGGCGTACCGCCCGTCCAGCGGCGAGACGGCCGCGAGCGGCGACTCCCGGGAGAGCTCCTTCATGCCGAACGCTCGCCCGGGCAGTCACAAAACCCTGCCGGAGCGCCGCCGCGCATATCGCACCACCGTGCATACGTATGCCTCTCTATTCGCAAACAGGGCCGTAATCTATGCTCGAACATGAGTATCGGCGCTCACACGATCGCAACGCTCTTTGCGCGTTCGGCCCCGGGAACGCACATGAAGATCGCCGGCATCGCGGGTAACCGCGGTCGAAACCTTCTGCACATTGCGGACATCGCGCCCGGCGGCGCCGAACTCTCGGTCGTCGTCGCGAACGGGGAGGACGCCCCGGCGCTCGACGGCGCCGAGGAGCGCGGCATCCCGAGCGTCGCGGTCGAGCGCGGGGACGACGAGTCCCGCGAGTCCCACGAGGAGCGCATCCTCGACGCGCTGGCGGAGTACGAGTTCGACGTGCTCTGTCTGGACGGGTTCATGCGGATCCTGACGCCGGAATTTCTGGACCGTGTGGACACTGTGCTCAACGTCCACCCGTCGCTGCTGCCGGCGTTCCCCGGCGCCGACGCCCACGGGCAGGTGCTCGAGTCGAACGTCCGGACGACGGGTGCGACGGTCCACGTCGTCACCGAGGCGCTCGACGAGGGACCGATCGTCACGCAGGAGTCGGTGCCGGTGTTCGAGGACGACGACGAGCAGTCGCTGAAGGAGCGCGTGCTGTACGAGGCCGAGTTCGAGGCGTACCCGCGGGCGATCCGGTGGTTCGCCGAGGGGAAAGTCGAGGTCGAACGCGACGAGGAGGGCCGGCCCGTCGGCGTCGACATCGCGACCGACACGAAAGGTGACCTCCCGGCGCGGCGCACGGTCGCGAACCGCCGCGAGGACACGCTCCGCTACGGCGAGAACCCCCACCAAGACGCCGCGGTGTACGCCAGCGACGCGAGCGAGGAGCCGAGCGTCGTCCACGCCCCCCAACTGAACGAGGGCGCGAAGGATCTCTCCTACAACAACTACAACGACGCCGACGGCGCGCTGAATCTGGTCAAGGAGTTCGAGGAGCCCGCCGCCGCGGTGATCAAGCACACCAACCCCGCGGGCTGTGCGACCGCCGACACGGTCGCCGACGCCTACCGCGACGCGCTCTCGACCGACGCGAAGTCCGCCTTCGGCGGCATCGTCGCGCTCAACCGCGAGTGCGACGCCGAGACCGCCGCGGAGATAGTCGACTCGTTCAAGGAGGTCGTCGTCGCGCCGGGGTACACCGACGACGCGCTCGCGACGCTGACCGAGAAGGAGAACCTCCGCGTGCTGGACGTGGGCGACCGGACCGAGGACGACACGCTCGGCCCCGCGGACCGCACCGAGCGCTTCACCGAGAAGGCGCTCGTCGGCGGCCGACTCGTTCAGGAGCGCGACCGCTCGACGCTGACCCGCGAGGACCTGGAGGTCGTCACCGAGCGCGAACCGACCGACGAGCAGATCGAGACGATGCTGTTCGCCTGGAAGGTGCTCAAACACGTCAAGTCCAACGGCATCCTGATCGCCGACGGCACCGAGACCGTCGGCGTCGGGATGGGACAGGTGTCCCGCGTCGACGCGGTGACGCTGGCGGCGATGAAAGCCGAGAACGACGCGGAAGGGAAGTCCGCCGAGGGCGCCGTCGTCGCTTCTGACGCGTTCTTCCCGTTCCCGGACGCCGTCGAGGAAGCCGCCGAGGCGGGCGTCGAGGCGGTGATCCAGCCCGGCGGTTCGGTGAACGACGACGACGTGATCGAGGCCGCGAACGAACTGGGGCTGGCGATGGTGATGACCGGCCAGCGCGCATTCCGGCACGACTGACCGGCCGCGTCCGAAACGGCCAAACGCCCACCGGCCGCAACGTCGACCATGCAGTACCACGAGGCCGCGAACTTCCTGTTCGACCTCCGGCGGTTCGGCGTCGACCCCGGGGTCGAGTCGGTACAGGACCTCCTCGCGGCGATGGACGTCTCCCCGACCGAGGGCTCTGGCCCCGCCTACGTACAGGTCGCGGGCACCAACGGGAAGGGGAGCACCGCCCGCATGGTCGAGTCGGCGCTGCGGGAGGCGGGCCTCTCGGTCGGCCTGTACACGTCGCCTCACCTCGACCACCTCACCGAACGGATCCAGATCGACGGCCGGGAGATGCCCCGATCGGCTGTCGCCGAGTTCGTCGATGAGGCAAAACCGTGGCTGGTCGATCGCGCGGCCGACGGCGCGCCGCTCACCTTCTTCGAGGTCGTCACCGCGATGGGGATCTGGCAGTTCGAGCGCGCCGACGTGGACGTGGCAGTCCTCGAGGTCGGCCTCGGCGGCGAACTCGACGCCACCTCCGCGGTCGACCCCACCGCCAGCGCGGTCACGAACGTCTCGCTGGAGCACACCGGCGTGCTCGGGGAGACCGTCGAGGAGATCGCCGAGACGAAGTCACACGTCGCCCCCGAGGGACGCCGGCTCGTGACCGGTACCGAGGGTGCAGCGCTCTCGACGGTCCGTGACGTTGCGGGCCGGGTCGGCGCCAGCGGCGTGATCACCGTCGGGGAGGACGACTGGGCGGGCGAAGGTGCCACGGAAAAGGAAGCGCACCCCGACGTGACAGTGAGCTACGACGGCCGCGTCACCCACCAGCAGGCCGCTGTGAGCGTGGCGGCCGAGGACTGGTCGGTCGACGCAGAGATCCCGTTGCTCGGCGAGCACCAAGCCGAGAACGCCGGGATCGCCTGCGTGCTCGCCCGGCAGGTCGGCGACGAACTCGGCGTCGACGTGGATCGGACCGCGCTGGAGCGGGGGCTGGCCCGCGCCGACTGGCCCGGCCGGTTCGAGGTGATGGGCCAGTCGCCGCTAACCGTGCTCGACGGCGCGCACAACCCCGAGGCCTGCGAGACCGTCGGAGAGACGCTCTCGACGTTCGAGTACGACGACTGCCACATCGTCGTCGCCGCGATGCACGACAAGGACACCGCCGCGATGGCGGCGGCGCTGCCCGACGGCTCGGTGACCACCTGTGCGCCCGCGATCGACCGCGCGGAGGACCCCGAGGTGCTGGCCCGGACGTTCGAGGACGCGGGCTACGACGACGTGCGCTCGACCGGCTCCGTCGCGAACGCGCTCTCGCTGGCCCGCGAGGACGCCGAGGAGGACGATGCGCTGCTCGTGACTGGCTCGCTGTACGCCGTCGCCGAAGCGCGAGCGACGTGGACCCGACTCCAGATCCCCAAACGGATCGAGTCGATCGACGAGGCCGAGACCGTCCTGCGAAACGGGCAGGTCTCCGAGCCGGGGATCTGGCGGATGCGCGGGAAGGCCGATCACCGCGTGCTGCACACCCGGGTTCAGCAGCGGCAGGCCGAGTACCTCAAGCAGGAGATGCTCTCGCTCGACGGCGAGTGCTCGGCGTCGGCGCTGCGCTCCGGCGGCGAACTCCACGACGTGGTGCTCTCGGGCACGATGGCGCAGTTCAAACGCCTCGCCGAGAAACTGCAGGGCCAGCCGTGGGGGCTTTCCGAACTCGGCGAGGAGATCCGCGAGTCGCTGGGAATTCAGTACAGCCCGCCCGAGCGCGACCTCCCGTGGCCGCAGGACCGAACGGCGGTGATGGGCGTCCTGAACGTCACGCCGGACTCGTTCCACGACGGCGGCGAGTACGAACGCGTCGAGGACGCGGTCTCCCGGGCCGAGGCGATGGTCGAGGCCGGCGCGGACGTGATCGACGTGGGCGGGGAGAGCACCCGCCCGGGCGCCGATCCTGTGGAGATCGAGGAGGAACTGAATCGGGTGCTGCCGGTCGTCGAGGAGCTGAGCGAACTGGACGTGCCGATCTCCGTCGACACGCGCCGGCCCGAGGTCGCCCGCGCGGTGGTCGACGCCGGCGCCGACGTACTCAACGACGTGGAGGGGCTGCAGGACCCCGAGATGCGCCGCGTCGTCGCCGAGACGGGCGTCCCGGTGGTGTTGATGCACTCGATCGAGGCGCCGGTCGACCCGAGTACGGCGGTCGAGTACGACGACGTGGTCGAGGAGACGATCCGGGAACTCGGCGACCGACTGCTCGCCGCCGAGAAGGCCGGCGTCGACCGCGAGCAGGTGATCGTCGACCCCGGGATCGGCTTCGGGAAGAGCGCCCGCGAGTCGTTCGAACTGCTCGACCGGCTCGAAGAGTTCGAGGCGCTGGGCTGTCCGCTGCTGTTCGGCCACTCTCACAAGTCGCTGTTCGAACTGACCGGCGAGGAAGCGGGCGACGCGCCGCACTCCACGGTCGCCGCGACGGCGCTCGCCGCGCGTAACGGCGCCGATATCGTCCGCGTCCACGACGTGGCCGAGAACGTCGCCGCCGTGAACGTCGCCGACGCCACCGACGATCCGGAGGGGTTCGAGCCGTGAGCGACACTGGAGGGGAAGCGGACGGCGACGGAAACGCCGAATTCGGTCCGTACGAGGCCGTCTACGCTCACCCCGAAGGCGACGCCACGGCCGCTCGGCAGGTCAAAACCGCCGCGGAGTACGGCTTCGACGGGGTGGTCGTTCGCACGCGCGAAGCCGAGTACGACGCCGGTACGCTGGCCGGACGGCACGGGATCGACGTGGTTCGCGGGGTCGAGATCGACGCCGCGGACCCGCAGGAGGCCAGCGGCGCGGTCGGGAACTTCCGGGGCGACTGCACCCTGCTGCTGGTCCGTGGCGGCACGGACGCGGTCAACCGCTTCGCCGTCGAGCACGACCGCGTGGACGTACTGACGCGGCCGTTCGGCGACGGCGGCGACGTGAACCACGTGCTCGTGAAGGCGGCAGTCGAACACGGCGTGCGCATCGAGTTCGACCTCGGTCCGGTACTGCGCGACGACGGCGGGACGCGGGTCCGGCGGCTCCGGAAGCTCAGGAAGCTCCGGGAGCTGGTCGAGGACTTCGACGCGCCGTACGTCGTGAGCGCGACGCCCGAGAGCCACCTCCGGCTGCGCGCGCCGCGGGAGCTCGCTGCGGTGGGCGAGCAGATCGGCTTCGGCGCCGAGGCCGTCCGCGATGGACTGGCCGAGTGGGGCCGACTCGCCGCCCGCAACCGGGAACGGCTCTCCGATTCCTTCATCTCTCCGGGGGTCCAACGGGGGCGGTACGAGGAATGAAACGCTCGATCGAGGACCACGCCGAGCGGTTCTCCGCCGTCGCGGCGGAGTACGACGAACAGCAGGACAGCGAGGAGTACGGTGCCTGTGCCTCGCTGGTGATCGAGGCCGCCGATCCCGACTCCGACGAGACAGTGCTCGACCTCGGGACGGGCACGGGCGCGATAGCGCTCGCGCTCGCCCCCGAGGCCGGCCGCGTGATCGGTCGGGACATCAGCGAGGGAATGCTCGCCGAGGCCGAGCGGAAGGCCGAGGCGGGCGGCCACGAGAACGTCACGTTCGGCGAAGGGCGGTTCCGCGAGCCGAACGTCGACGAGTCGGTCGACGTGGTCGTCCCGAACTTCGAGATGCACCACCTCGCCGACGAGGAGAAGCGCGAGGCGATCGAGGTCATCGCGGATCTCGAGCCGCGGCGGTTCGTGCTCGGCGACGTGATGCTGTCGGCGGCGATCCCCGAGGGCGAGGAGCAGTACTCCCCGGAGGTCGACGACCCCGCGACCGTCGGCGTGCTGGTGGAGGCGCTGACCGACGCCGGCTTCACCGTTTCCGACGCGACGCTCGTGAGCGAGCAGTACGGGGTGCTCGTCGCCGACCGATGAAACACCTCCCCAAACACCTCCAGCCGCGCTGGCGCTACCTCGCGGTCGCGATCGAGAGCTGGCCCGACGCGGATATCGGACGCCGGGCGTTCCAGCGCGAACTCTGGTACGCCGGGCAGAACCTCTTGGGCGACCCGGGCAGCGCCGCCGCCGACCTGCGCGTGATGCGCTTCGCACTCGGGGAGGGAAGCGGCGGCGCGATCGTCCGCGCCCGGCGCGGCGAGGTCGACGCCGCCCGCGCGGCGATCGCCTGCGTCGACGAGGTCGACGGCGAGCCGGTCGGCCTTCGCGTCTCCGGCGTCTCGGGCAGCGTCGACGCCGCTTCGGAAAGCTATTTAGGCGATCCAGCCGGCAGTTTAACACAGGAAGAGGTCGCGTTCGCGGGTGCCGAGCACCCGGCCCGATCCCGTGACGGCGCCGTCGACATGGCGGCCCCGGCGGGGTGGATCGGCGCGACCGTTCGGGATCTCGAGTGACCATGCAAGGACAACAACAGCAGGCCTACGACCGCGGTATCACCATCTTCTCGCCCGACGGGCGACTGTACCAAGTCGAGTACGCCCGCGAGGCAGTCAAGCGAGGCACGCCCAGCGTCGGCGTCCGGACACCGGAGGGCGTCGTGCTCGCGGCGGACAAGCGCCGGCGCTCGAAGATGATCGAGCCGGACTCCGTCGAGAAGCTCCACAAGGCCGACGAGCACATCGGCATCGCCAGCGCCGGCCACGTGGCCGACGCGCGCCAGCTGATCGACGTCGCGCGCCGGGAGGCACAGACCAACCGCCTGCGCTACGGCGAGCCGATCACCGTCGAGACGCTCTCGAAGACGGTGACGGACTTCATCCAGCAGTACACCCAGTACGGCGGCGCCCGTCCGTTCGGCGTCTCGCTGATCGTCGGCGGCGTCACGAACGGCCGGCCGCGGCTGTTCGAGTGCGACCCCAGCGGCACCCCCTACGAGTGGCAGGCACTCTCCGTCGGCGCGAACCGGAGCGACATTCGCGATCACCTCGAGGCCGAGTACGAGGACGACATGAGCCTCGAAGCGGGCGTCGGCCTCGCGCTCTCGGCGCTCGCGGTCCACGACGACGAGGAGATGACGCCCGACGGCGTCGACATCGCGACGATCGACGTCGACACCGAGGAGTACGTCCACCTGCCGCCCGAGGAGGTCGAGACCCACCTCGAGAAGCGGGACCTGCTGGCGGACGACGAGAGCGGCGACGCCCAGTAACCCCGCGATGGCGTACGAACTCCGTGAATCGCCGCCGACGGTCGACCGGTTTCTCGAACTCCGCGACGCTGCAGGGATGGCCGAACGCTCGCGCGAGGCAGTCGAACAGGGGCTGCCGAACAGCCTGTACGCCGTCACGGTCGTCGACGGGACGGGCGAGACGGTCGGGATGGCCCGGATCGTGGGCGACGGAGGGTCGGTGTACCACGTCTGCGACATGGCTGTCCACCCCGACCACCAGCGACAGGGGCTGGGGAGCCGGATGATGGACGCGCTGATGGAGTGGATCGACGAGGAGGCCCCGCCGGCGGCGTACGTGAACCTGATGGCGGACGTGGACGGCTTCTACGAACAGTGGGGGTTCGAGCGGACCGCGCCGGCCTCGAAGGGGATGTACTACCGCGTGCCCGAGGCGTAGGGACAATACGGGCCACGAGACGACACGGCGGTCGCCGACGCTCACTCGCCGTGATCGGTTAAAAGTACAATCGCGGCGTAGGTTCCGTGGCCTCGACACGGAGGTCGAGACAGGTCACGAGCCGCGAGTTATCAGTACTCCTCGTAGGCGAGGTTCATCAGCCACTGCGAGAACGCGTCGGACTGCGGGTCGATCTCCTCCTCGCCGATGAAGGGGGTGAGCTTGTCGCCGGCCATCAAAAGCGAGAAGTCCAGATCGCGCGTGCGGGGCTTCAGCAGGTACGTGTTGTGTCCGTCGTACACCGCCTCCTCGCGCTGGATCAGCTCCTTCTCGGCGAGCCCCTCCGCGATGCGGCTCCCCTTCCGCGAGGAGATGTCCAGTTCCTTCCAGAAGTCGCTCTGGTAGATGCCGCCGGAGTCACGGATCAGCTCCAGGGCCCGCCGCTCGTCGTCGCTGAGGTCGTACTCGGCCGCGCTCATGTGTACCCGGCTTTACGGGCCGGAGGTTAAAGGCTACCGTCCCCACGGCGCAACCGTTATCCGAGCAAGCCCCCTATCTCGTACCGAAATGAGTACTCAGAGCGAACTCACCGAGGAGGAAGTCCGGGAGCAGGTCGAGGAGGTTCTCGACGAGAACGAGGTCGTCCTGTTCATGAAGGGCAACCGGCTGATGCCCCAGTGTGGCTACTCCCAGCGTGCGGTGCAGCTGCTCTCTCAGCACCGCGCGGAGTTCGAGACTATCGACGTGCTGCCCGCGCTCCCGCAGTACCGGGCCGTGCTCGAGGAGAAGTCCGGCTGGGAGACGATCCCGCAGACGTTCGTCGACGGCGAGTTCGTCGGCGGCAGCGACATCCTCGCCGAGCTCGACGAGCGCGGCGAGCTGGCCGAGACCGTCAACGCCACCGCCTGAACCCCCCGGTAACAACAGCTAAAAGGCTAGCCGGCCTACCTATCGACGTACTACCGCGGTTTCGCCGCCCGCCGCCCACCGAACTCCCACACCAACCCCATCCCACACCTACAAATGACTGGTCGCGTATTCAGACTCCACTCGACCCTCGAACTGCCACTCGAAGACCTCGAAGCGTTCCTCGAGGACCCGGATCTTCCCCCCGAGCTCGACGACGTCGAGCTCACCCGCCGGAACAACACCCTGATCCTGAAAGCGGTCGCGGAGGACGCCGACATCGGGAAGTACACCCCGACCGCACAGCTCAAAGCCAGTGTCTCCGAGACGCGGGTGTACGAGGAGGAGCCGCCCAAGACGGCCCCGACGTGGGGCCAAGAGGAGGAGGAGGAGGAGATCCCCTCCGAGCTCGTGGAGTTCGCCTGCTTCAAGGGCGACCGCGAGACGGTGCTCCAGAACAGCGCGCTGCGGTTCCCGATGTTCCTCGTGCTCCGGGAACTCGCGCTCATCTCCGAGAAAGGCACCCTGACCGCCGTGCTCGAGAAGGACGGCGACCTGCAGGCCGTCCGCATCGTCGAGGGCGAGGAACGTCCCGCGAGCGTCGAAGTCGTCGAGAACCCCCGACAGGGCAACGGCGAGGACGGCGGCGTCAACTGGCGGGACAACGAGTTCATCAGCTAATTCGGGCCTGAATACTCCCGAGCAACGCGTAGTTTTCGCGTCCCACGAGGAGTCTACGGAGAGTATCAGTCGCGGATGTGCCAGAGGAACTGGACGAGTGGCGGCGCGACTAACGCGACGGTGAAGGCTATCGACACCCCCTGAATGGCCGAGAAGCTGAAAAACGCCGAAAGGACGGCCAACGACGCGGCGAAGGATGCGGACGTCAACCACACCCGTTTCAAGTGCTTGTCGACATCCGTGTCCGGCGGGACAACGTAGATCTCCTGTTCGTTTTTCTCGACCACATCGACGATCGATTCGACTGCCTTCGACGTTCGGGTCATCCGCTGTTCGAGGCTGTTGATGTTGCTGTCGATCTTGTCGATGTGTTTCTCCAGAAGCTTCGCTTTCGTCTCCGTCTCGGCCTTCTCTCTGGCCTGTTCCCGAATCTTCTCCCGTTCCTGATGCTGGAGGGAGTTCACGTCGCGAATCTCCTGCCGCGCGTTTTCCCGGGCTTCCTTCCGAATCTCGACAATTCGTTTCCGGGGGAGCTTGACCACTTCCTTCGGGTCGTACCCGTTGATGTCGTCCAGTCCCTCCAGTTGATCCGAGCCGTCCCGATCGGCCATTTCGTCGTGTGACGGCTCTGTGCCATTATAAATGTCCTGATGAATTCGAACGCCCAGACAGAAACCATTTCAGTCCCCCGCTAATTAGATGTAATTACGAATGGCCGAGTTCCCCGACTACTTGGACGTCGACTACACGGACGGCGAGGGCGAGTCCCCCGCGGACTACCCGAGCCTCGAACACAAGATCGAGAAGGCCATCGAGGTCACCCGGCAGGGGCTGGAGCAGTACGAGAACCCCGCGATCATGTGGACCGGGGGGAAGGACTCCACGCTCACGCTGTACTTCGTGAAGGAGGTCGCCGAGAAGCACGGGCTGGAGATGCCGCCCGCGGTGTTCCTCGACCACTACCAGCACTTCGACGAACTCATCGACTTCGTCGAGCACTGGGCCGACGAGTGGGACCTCGACGTGCACTTCGCGCGCAACGAGGACATCGGCGCCTACGTCGAGGAGCACGGCCTCACGCCGGGCGACGACATCGAAATCTCCGCGCTCAACGAGCAGAACCGCCACCACATCCGGAACATCCTCGAGTACGAGGACGACACGTTCCCGTTCCTGCTCGACACCTACGTCGGCAACCACCTGCTGAAGACGGTGCCGCTGAACAACGCCATCGAGGAGCTGAACATCGACGGCATCGTCTCCGGCGTCCGCTGGGACGAGCAGGAGGCCCGCGCCGACGAGACGTTCTTCAGCCCGCGCCACGACCCCGACATCTACCCGCCCCACGACCGCATCCAGCCGATCCTGCAGTTCGACGAGCGCGCGGTCTGGGACTGCTTCTGGCACTACGTCGTGCCGGACACCGTCGAGGGCTACCCCGACGACGGCTACGTCCCCGACGACGCCGACGACCTGCCCAACGGGCTGACCCAGGACGACATCCCGGTCTCGCCCAAGTACTTCGCCGGCTTCCGCTCGCTCGGCTCGGAGGTCTCCACCGAGAAGAGCGAGGAGGAGCCTGCGTGGCACCAGGACCTCGAGAACACCACCGAGCGCGCCGGCCGCGCCCAGGACAAGGAGGACCTCATGGAGCGCCTCCGCGACCTGGGCTACATGTAGACGGCGACCCGGCCCGGCACACGCTTTTTCCGATCGACGCTCCCGAAACCCGGAGTCCCCCGAGCGCGAGCTGGGCCTCATGGGCTCGTTCGCCGACGACGTGGGGGCGTACCTCCGCCGGGAGCTCTCGGCACGTCGCCCCGGAGTCCAGTGGGAGACCGAGTACCGGGTCGGCGGCACGCCCGTCGATCTCGGCGGCCGCGCCGGCGAGCGCCTCGTCCTCGTCGAACTGGAGTGGCGCCGGGCCGACCCCGCGGACAACACCGCGAAGCTCTGCCGACACGTCGCGGAGGGCAGCATCGACGCCGACACCGTCGTCGTGTTCCAACTGTTTACCCGATACTACGACCTCGCCCGCGGCGGCGTCTCCTCGAAACGGAAGAACGCCGAGTTCGTCGGTCGGACCGCCGCCGACCTGTTCGACCACGTGACGTACCACCCGCTCGACTTCGACGTGGCGCCGCCCAAGCGGGGCGGCGAGCGGCCGGACTGGTGGCGCGACGACGCTGACGCGATCGCCGCGGCGATCTGTGATCGCTTGGAGGGGAGTAGCCCACCCGAGGAGTGATTCCCGGGGAAAACCGGCGTCCGCCGCCGAGCCACCCCTGAGCGGCCTTTTCGAAGTCGGTTACCTATCTGAACTCTTAAGATAAATTATTAATTGAACGGGATCACGTGTGGAACATGGAATCCGACAGTTCCAGCACGGCGGCGTACCTCGCAGAGCACCCGAAGATGGTCGGCGTCCTGTTCACGGCGTTGCTGTTGCTCTCGCAGGCCGGCAGCGTCGCGGGCGGAACGGGCACTACGGTCGGTCCGTAATCGACTCGAAGCGCAGCGAGTTCGTCCAGCGCAGCTCCCCGTCGACGACGATCGGGGTGCGCTGTTCCGCGAGTTCCTCCTCGTACGTCTCCGCCGAGAGCAGGTACTCCTCGATGTCGCCCACGGAGACGTACTGCGTGGCGCCCTCCTCGACGTACGGGTGGGTCATCGCGCCGACCTGATACCGAGAGGTGGGGTACGTCCGGTAGGTGACACGGGCCTGCTCACCGACGACTTCCTCGACTTCGAGCAGCAGCGGGGTCCCCGTCTCCGACTGCGAGATCGTCACCCGGCCGTCGCCGACGACCACGTAGTTCTGTCGGGAGATCCGCATCCGCCGGATCACGTCGAGCGCGCCGTGGAAGTCGAAGCCGATGTCGAGCAGCCGCGCCAGGTGGCGGCCGGTCTCGGTGGCTTTCGCGTTGCTCACGCTGGTCAGCGTCACCACGCCGCCGAACGCGCCGGCGTCGACCAGCGCCTGCCCCTGCTCGTAGGAGGTACAGCCGTTGAGCAGGAACGCCTCCACCCCGGTTCCGGAGAGCGTCCGCAGGTCGAGGTGGCCGTCGGCACACTGCACTCCCTCGTCCTCGACGTGGCCGACGTAGTGGAGGAAGCTCGTCTCCTCCCGGAGCACCTCGCGGAGTTCGGCCGTCGTCAGGTCGTGGTGGCTGCGAATCTCGAACCGGAGCATGTCGAGGAAGCCGTACAGCTCCTCGTCGACCTCCTCGAGCATCTCCTCGTCGTTACAGACCAGCGTCACCGTCGTCGTGCTGTCGTCGGCGGGCTGGCGGTCGAGACGGCGCCGGTAGGCGTCGACGGTCGGCTTCGAGGCGCCCATCGGGAACCCCTCGCCGACCCAGACGTGGCCGTACGTCTCGGTGTCGACCGGCGAGCGTACCGACTCGTCGACGCTGTCGGCGTTCTGCGTGGTTCGCGTCGACCGGAGCAGCCCGCGGGCGTCGTCGGTCCGGAAGAACTCCTCGAGTTCGTCGGGTTCGGTCGGCGCGTTCCCTCGGTCCGACAGCGGCGTCGGCGACCGCACGACTGCGAGGTCGTCGACGACGAACGGCAGTATCTCCGCGTTCCGGACGGCCGGCTCGATGTCGGCGGTCAGGTGCCACTCCAGCAGGTCGTCGGTCGCGGATCGCGGCACCGAGAGGTACGCCGCGGTCCGCCGGTCGACGGGCATCCCGTACCAGCGTTCGGGCGCGATCGACGCTCGCTCGGCCAGCACCTCCCGTTCGTGGAGGTCGACCGGGTAGAGGCCCTCCGTCCGAGTGACGCAGTCGAGCAGGAAGCAGTGCCGGAGCGTGTCGGCCGCGGCCGCCGACAGG
>NZ_JBHUDH010000108.1:0-1617 GCF_042678005.1 Halolamina salina
ATTTCTAATGAGCTGAATCCTGTTGCTTGGCTTTTGAACAAAGTCATCTTGGAGTATGCACCGATCGTCGGGTCAATTGAAGAGGACATCCAAACTTGGGTGTCATCGATTGAGGAGTATACTTCTGAAGAATTAGACGATTTCTTCCCCGATCGAAATGGGGTTTCTCCAAGCCACTACTTCCGTGCATACAGTATCACCTGCCCTTCTTGCGGTGATCCTCTACCAATTTCAAACCGTTGGTATTTCAATCGACGAAGGAACGCCGCCGTCTACCCCAAAGTCGAAGATGGTGAACTCAACTTCGATATAATTGATCCAGAGGAGGCTGAGACGAGAGAAGGATATGATCCAAATCAGGGAACAGTAAGTGGGGGAGATGCAGAATGTCCCCATTGTGGTGTAGTGACTGAAAGATCAGACTTAGTTAAGATATTCAAAAATGGTGATTTCGAATTTGAGGTTTGTGGGGTAAGATATGAAGATGATATTGGTGGTAAAAGATATTACCCACCTACAGAAGAAGATGTCAAAGCTATCGAAAAGGCTAACGAGAAAGTCTCATCAAACCTAAGACTATCGACTATTCTCTCTACTGATCGGTACGAAGGGTATTACGACCGTGCTGTACCATACGGTATTGAACAATGGAGGGATGTGTATAGTCCTCGACAACTCCTCGCCCACGCGACATACCTAGAGGCTTTCGAACAAGTAAAGCCTGAAATTCAATCACAATATGAGGAGGAGAAAGCAAATCTAATTCTGATACTCCTTTCGTTCATTTCTGTAAAGCTGATCAGGAGAAGTTCGAGACTTAACCCAATTACACCACGTCGAGGATCTCCTGATAATATGCTTGGGAATAATAATTTCTCTTTCCAATGGCACTTTGGTGAGAGTAACTTGACAGTCGGCACCTACAGCTATGAGTCAGAAAGCAAGAACGTTTTAGAAAGTTATGAGGAGGTCGTCCAGTACGTCTCCCATGTAGAGGAACCGGCTACCGTGTATCAGGGTGATGCCGCTAATCTCCCTTGCGATGATGGCTCCATTCAGAGTGTTGTAATTGATCCTCCTTATGGGGATAACGTCATGTATGCTGAGATCTCTGATGCGTTTTACGTTTGGTTCCGTGAATATCTCGGAGATGTATTCTCAGAGACCTTCGCTGATCAAGAAACAAATAAGCAAGATGAAGCAGTTGAGAATCCGATAATCGTCAATCCTGACGAAGATGAATCTACATCGGAGGTTGCCAGAGAGCGCTACGAAGAGAAAATGGGTGAGGTCTTCTCTGAGGCATATAGAGTACTGGAACAAGGCGGGACTCTGACGATCTACTTTACTGACAAGGAGATTGAAGCATGGGATTCTCTTACCATGTCGATTATTCAATCTGGATTTATTATTTCAGCAACCCATACTATCACGAGTGAAGTCCCTTATCGAGTCGGAGTGCAAGAGAACGCATCAGCAGATAGTACCTTACTATTGACTTGTCGAAAGCCCAAAAGAGAACCTTCCGATAGAAACCCTACTCTTTGGCGTGATATTAAAGATAGAACACGTGAAGTAGCCCGGGAAAAGGCTGCAGAACTCCTTGAATCCGACCAT
>NZ_JBHUDH010000109.1:0-6131 GCF_042678005.1 Halolamina salina
TGCAGGTCCGGGACGCGCTGCGGGCGTTCGAGCGCGACCAGCGGGCGGGCCGCGTCGAGTACCTCGGCACCGCGCCGCTCTCGCTCCCGCCCGAGCCGGCGAGCAGCCCCTACTTCGGCTTCAGCTACACCGTGCTGGTGCCGTTGCTGTTGCTGCTTCCCGCCTTCATCGGCGGCTCGATCACCGTCGACTCGCTGACCGAGGAGATCGACCGCGGGACGATGGAGTTGCTCCGGGTGTCGCCGCTGTCGCCCGCCGGCATCGTCGACGGGAAACTGCTGGCGTCGGTGTTACTCGCGCCCGCGCAGGCGGCGCTGTGGATGGCGCTGCTCACGTTCAACGGCACGCCCGTCGCGAACCTCCCCGCACTCCTGCTGCTGACGACGGCGTTCGCGCTCGCGGTGTCGGCGCTGGGTGCCGCGGTCGCGCTGCTCTCGCCGGAGCGTCGCGCCGCGCAGTTCCTCTACTCGACGGGGGTGCTGGGGCTGTTCGGTGCCGCATCCCTGCTGCCCGGGAGTCCGCCGAACACGATCGCGCGGCTGGCAGTCGACTCCGCGTCGATGGGGACGTACGCGGTCGTCGCGGGCTACGTCGCGCTCGGGGTCGGTGCGTACCTCGGCGTGCGGCTGCTGGTCGCTCGGCGGGGCGACGCCGCGCTCGGGTAGCGGTCGTCGCGTCGACTACTCGATGTACGGCCGCTCGATGTCGCTCTCCCCCTCGATCACGCGGTTCAGCCCGCGGGTCACCCAGTCGAACAGCGAGATCAGCGGCGAGAGCACTCGCTCGACCAGCGCGACGACAGGGGCGACCGTCAGCGACCACTCGGCAGCGTTGCCGAGTCCGTACGCCTTGGGGACGATCTCGCCGAATACGAGCACGAGCGAACTCGTGACCACCGTCGCGGCGACGACCGCCGGGCCGGGGGGGAGGCTCCGCGCCACGAGCACGGTGATGATGCTCGAAATCGCGACGTTGACGACGTTGTTCCCGACCAGCAGCGTTACCAGCAGCCGGTGGGGGTCCTCCCGGAGCGCGGTGAGCGTCCGTTCGCTCGGGTCGTCGTCGCCCGGGACCGCGTCGTGGTCGGGCGGCAACGAGAATATCGCTGTCTCGGAGCTGGAGAAGAAGGCGCTGCACGCGAGCAGTACGACTGTTGCGCCGACGCCGCCGACGACGAGTGGGTCGACCATGGACCGACGCTGGACCGGGAGGCTATTCACAGTTCCGCGTGGCGCCAGTCGTGCTGCCTGCCGTACACTTTTGGGGAGGCAGTACGATGGACGCCCCATGCCGGCCAAATCGGGCGCCGCTCACTCGCTCGGCTACCTCGTGTGTATCGTCGTCAGCGGCTTTCTGAACAAGACCATCCTGACGTACCTCCCGCCGTTCGAGCGGCTCTCGCGGATCGCCGGGAACCTCCTGCAGGCGTACCTCGAAGTGCCCGTCGAGGAGGAGATCGCGGGCGTGATGCTCGTCATCGGCGTACTGCTGGCCGTCTGGGGCGCGGGCTACCACGTCTACCGGAGCTGACGCCCGCGGCACGGCACCGACACGTCTAACCCGGACCGCCGAGCAATCCCGACAGAGATGCCGCTCAAGGCCACCGCGCGGGCCCACCCGATCCAGGGGCTCGTGAAGTACCACGGGATGCGCGACACGGAGCTTCGACTCCCGTACCACGACTCGATCAGCGTCTGTACCGCGCCGTCGAACACCACCACGACCGTCGAGTTCCTACCCGACGCCGGCGACGACACGTACATCATCGACGGCGAGGCCGTCGACGGCCGGGGCGCCGAACGCATCCGCCACGTGCTCGATCACGTCCGCGACCTCGCGGGGTTCGACCACGGGGTCCGGATGGAGAGCGAGAACTCCTTCCCCTCGAACGTCGGCTTCGGCTCCTCCTCCTCCGGCTTCGCGGCGCTGGCGACGGCCGCCACCGAGGCCGCCGGGCTCGACCTCACCCGCCCGGAGATCTCGACGGTTGCCCGCCGTGGCTCCTCCTCGGCGGCCCGGGCGGTCACGGGCGCCTACTCCGACCTCTCGGCGGGGCTGAACGACGAGGACTGCCGCTCCCACCGGCTCGACACGGGGGAAGGCGAGGACGGGTTCGACCCCGAGGAGGACCTTCGGATCGTCACCGCGCTCGTCCCCGCGTACAAGGAGACCGAGGAGGCCCACCGTGAGGCCGAAGCGAGCCACATGTTCGACGCCCGGCTCGCCCACGTGCAGGACCAGCTCGTGGAGATGCGCGACGCGCTGCGTGAGGGCGAC
This sequence comes from Halolamina salina, assembly GCF_042678005.1. Lineage (GTDB taxonomy): Archaea > Halobacteriota > Halobacteria > Halobacteriales > Haloferacaceae > Halolamina > Halolamina salina. Next base: position 2,278 of record NZ_JBHUDH010000109.1, read on the forward strand.
TTCCACCGCATCTTCGGCACCGCCGAGCACGACTCGCTGTCGCTGACGGCGACGACGATGACCGGTCCCGCGGGCTGGGTGTACTGGAAGCCCGAGACGATCGCCGTGTTCAACGCCGTCCGCGAACTCCGGGAGACTGGCGTCCCCGTCTACTTCTCGACGGACACCGGCGCGTCGGTGTACGTGAACACGACCGCGGAGTACGCCGACGTGGTCGAGGAGAAAGTCGCGGAAACGGGCGTCGAGACGCAGATCTGGGAGGTCGGCGGTCCCGCCGAGGTGCTCGCCGAGAGCGAGAGCCTGTTCTAAGACTCGCCCGAGACGGTCACGTTCCCGCCTTCTCCCCTGACCGAAACCGAATCGACGAACGTCTCATTCCCCGTGACGACGGCGACCGTCCGATCGTCGACAGTCGCGAGCCGGTAGCGATCGTCGTCGACCCGCCAGCCGTCGGCGGTTCGGTTCCCGCGGGCGTCGAGGTAGTCCGCGAACGCGTTCTCGAACTCCGTTGCGTCGGCCGCCGTATCCCACCGTAGCACCCAGACGTACCCCTCCGTCTCACGGCTCACGCGGACGACTCGGTCGTTCCCCCAGCCGGCCGCAGCCTCGGCCGCCCGGTCCTCGGGGAGTTCGGTGCCTACCACCGTCCGGACGAACAGTTCGCCCCGGCGCGGGTACGACGCGGGCGTGGACCAGTCGGCTGGTGTCTCGTCGACGACGGTGAGGTTCGCTGGTGGGTCGCTCGTCCCGGGGTGGAGTAGCTGCTCGGTCGTGTTCGGTAGCGTGACGTTCGACGACAGCAGTTCGCTCGGGGAATCAAGCTGCGTCGCGAAGTACCGCCCGCCGAAGCAGTACGCCTGCCCCGCGTACCGCTCGTAGGCCGTCCCGTTCCGGTACTCCGCACAGCGCCGCTCGATCGCCGAGAAGCCGAGGAACCGCCGGGTGTACGCGTCCTCGACGTAGACGGCGCTCCCCTCGATCAGCGCGCGCCGGATGCCGAACGAGTCGCGTTCGGTGACCCGGTCGAGGAACGTCGTTCGGTTCTCCGAGGCGCGCTGGAACTGGACGGCGTGAACGTACTCGTGGGCGAGGATGCGGGTCACCTGTGCCGTCGAGCCGTTGCGCGGCGAGATCCGAACCCTGCCGGTCCGGCGCGAGTAGCTCGCCCGGACCCGGCCGTCGTCGAAGCTTTCCAGCCCCGCGTCGAGACCCAACTGCGTGGCGAACGAGCCGGCCTGTGCCGGCAGCGACGTCTCCCGGACCGAGACGATCGGCGGCTCGTACTCGCCGCCCAGCGAGGACGCGACGCGCTCCCAGACCAGCGTCGCGTTCACGGAGAGGTTGCCGTACACCGTCACACCGCCGTCCGGCGTGGGCGTGGGGGTCGCCGTCGGCGCGTCGGTGGGGGTGGCAGTCACGGCGGGCGATTCGGTCGGCGTGGCGGTCGGCGACGCCGGTCCCGCTCCCGCGCTCGGCGAGGGGTTCGCACTCGGGGCGCTACAGCCGGCAATCACGAGGAGTCCGACCGTCAGGAGAGTCGCGGCGGCGTGGCGGCTCACGGCCACCACCGCCGTGGCGGGCGCTCGGCCATCGGTTCCGCGTACACCAGTCAGTAACTAATCAGTATCGCCGGCTCAGACGAGCTTCATCATCCGCGTCTCGAACTTCCCGACCCGGACTTTCCACCAGCCCCGAAGCGCCTCGTCCAGTTCGGGGTCGTCCGTGTCGGCCCGTAGCACGTTCACGCCGTCGAGCTTCGCCCGCGAGGCGACGATCGTCACGTCACACTGCCGGATCACGTCGGGCGAGAGCTGTGGGTTCCCGCGGCCGAACACGAACCCTTGCCCGCCGATGGGTGAGACGACGATCACGTTCGCCTCGCCCAGCGCGTCGAGGATCTCCTGCTCGGTTGCGTCTCTCACGACCACCTCGCCGTCGCGCCACACGTCGACGCCGATGGGCGACCCCTCGAAGCCGAGTTCCTCTTTGATCGTCCCGACCGTCGATCCCGGCCCGAGCACGTACGTCTTCTCCGGCTCGGCGCGGATGTCGTCGGCGACGCCCGCCGCGAGCGCGTCGACGGTGCCCCCGCCCAACTGCTTCGAGGACTGCATCGCCTCCGCGACGGGCACCCGTGCGACAGCCCGGAGTTCCGGGTTCACCTCGCCCTCGCGGTACTCGTCCTCGTCGATGTCCATCACTTCGCGGCGCTCGGTCCGCTCGTAGGACGCGACGATGTAGGCGGCGTCCTCCGGCGAGACGGCGAACACCGAGGAGTACACCTTCACCCCCGCGGGGATGCCGAGCATCGGGGTTCCCGTCCCCTCCAGCGCTTCGGCGACGTCCGCGGCCGTGCCATCGCCGCCGACGAACAGCACCATATCGACGCCGGCGTCGACGAACGCCGCGACGGCCGCTTCGGTGTCCTCGGGGCCGGTTTCGTCGCCGTCCGGCCGGCCGAGCACGTCGGGGTCGAAGTCCGCCGCGCGGACCGCCTCCTCGCCCATCGGCTCGCCCCACGTCGATATCTCGGCGTCGGGCAGTCGCTCTTGGAGCTCCGTCAGCGCGCGCTCGGCGCGGTCGGGGGCGCGTGGCTCCGCGCCACGGGCGCGGGCCTCGGCGACCTTCCCGTCGGTCCCCTTCAGGCCGACGCGGCCGCCCATGCCCGCGATGGGGTTGAGGACGAAACCTACGTGCATACCTCGGCTTCGGCGGGCAGGGGGAAAACGGCCGCGGACGCCGCGACCGACCACCAGAGCTAAGCGCCGGCCAGTCGAACGCGGGGGTATGCTTCAGGCTACGACAGTCGAGGGCGTCTCGCTCGACCCGGCGCTGACCGGCGCCGTCGGACTCGTGCTCGCGATCGCGCTGACGGCGGCGTGGACGCTGGCGTTCTACCGGTAGCTATCGCCCGTCGTCGACGGGTTCGACGTGATCGGCCAGCCACTCGGCCGCCCGACGCGCCGTCTCGGGCTCGGTCGCGGTGAGCTTCAGCGTCACCGTCTCCCCGGGATAGGAGCCGACGCTCACGTCGTACCGATCTTGGACCTCCGAGAGCCGGTCGAGCAGCGCGCTCTCGGGTTCGGGCGTCTCGACCGTCTCGCTGTACGTCCGCTCGCCCTCGAACTCCCCCGCGACGCCGGCGAACATCGCCTGCATCTCCGCGGGGACGCCCGGGAGCACGTAGCAGGACTCGACGACGGCGCCGGGTGCCACGCCCTCGGTGTTGTGCAGCGGCCGCGCGCCGGCCGGGAGTTCGGCGGTGCCGGCCACGAGATCCTCGGCCGCGTAGCCGCCCTCCTCGCGGAGCCACTCGACGGCTTCGTCGTGCAGTTCCACGTCGCGGCCGAACGCGGCGGCGACGGCCTCCATCGTCACGTCGTCGTGCGTCGGGCCGAGCCCGCCGGTGACGATCACGGCGCCGTACTCGGCGTGGTACTCGTTGACGACGCGGGCGATGTCCGAGACGCGGTCCGGAACGGTGGTGACGCGCTCTACGTCCACCCCGCGGTCGTCGAGGCGGGCACAGAGCCACGTCGCGTTCGTGTTCTCGGTGTCGCCGGTCAGTAGTTCGTCGCCGACGGTCACGATGGCGGCGTCCATTTGTCGGCGCTACGCGCGAGCGGGGGAAAAGCGCGACGGCGGCGGTTACGGCCCGACGACCGCGTAGCAGTTCCCACTGGAGAGTTCCCACTCGATCAGTTCCAGTTCGCTCTCCCGCAGATCCGCCTCGAACTCCGCGGGGTCGTACACGTGGTAGAACCGCCCGACGGTCTCGCCGCCGGGCAGCGTCCAGTCGATCTCCGTGTCCAGCCCCGAGCCGTCGGTCTCCTCGTCGGCGAAGCGGTCGTGTT
>NZ_JBHUDH010000109.1:6181-11848 GCF_042678005.1 Halolamina salina
CGCGACTTCCACCGCCGCCGCGTCGCGCGTCTCGCGCGCCATCACCGAGAGCAGCAGGGCGCCGCCGGGGGCGAGCACGCGAGCCAGTTCGTCGAGGCTCTGGCGGCGGCGTTCCCGTGGCCGGAGGTGGTGCAGCGTCGCGACGTACACCGCGAGATCGACCGTCTCGTCGCGCAGCGGGATCGTGGCGGCGTCGCCGGCGACCAGATCGGCGTCGAACTCCCGTTGCGCGGCGCGGTCGGCGGCCTCCGCGAGCAGCCCCGTGCTGGCGTCGACGCCGACGACGCGGTCGGCGTGGTCGGCGAGCACCTCGGCGTGGCGGCCGTTGCCACAGCCGAGATCGAGGCCGAGTTCGCCCGTGCGGTCGTCGAGGAACGACTCGATCTCCGGCCACGCGTGCTCGCGGGTCTTCGAGAAGTGGGCGGCGATGCGGTCGTACGTGTGGCCGGCGTGGGTCATGGCTGGGGGAACGACCGCCTACAGGAAGAGGAACGCGATCACCGTCAGCGTCAGCAGGACGACGACGTGTTTCGCGCCGTCGGCGAGCGACCCCTCGCCGAGTTGGCCCGCGACCAGCCCCGAGAAGATCGCCTGCATCACGGCGGCGTGGAAGAACAGCAGCGTGTAGGCCGACGTGTCGACGCTCCCCAGTCCGGCGAACACGCTGGAGGAGACGCCGCTGGGGAGGCCACTGCCGCCGGCGCCGCCGAGGTTCGCGCTGTCGATCGCCGGGATGAACGACGAGGAGAGCGCGAACACGATCCCGATGAACACGAAAAAGGAGATGTAGATCACCATCAGGTACGTCAGCATCTCCTGTCGGCGCTCGCGCTGGAGCCGGCGGCTCGCGCGGGCCTCGTCGGCGGCGATCTCCAGCACGGGCGCGATCTCGCCGCTCGCGGTCATCGCGTTGGTGATCAGCACTGTCGCGCGGGTCATCATCGGCGAGTCGATCCGCCGCTCCATCCGGCGGAAGGCGGCGCGCACGTCGGCGCCCCAGCGAACGTCCTCCCACGCCCGGCGGAGCTCCGGGCTCAGCGCGTCGAGGTCCGAACGCGTCAGCCGCTCGATGCTCTGGACGATGCTCACGCCGGCGTCGTTGATGCTCGCGAGCCGGTCGAGGAAGTCCGGGATCACCCGCTCGATCGCCTTCACCCGCCGCTTGTTGATCTCGTACAGTAGCGCGAACACGCCCGTCGCGAACAGGATCGCCTCGACGACCGGCGTGTCGACCGTCCGCAGCGCCGCAAGCGGCGAGAGCGGCACCGACCCCGACCGGAGCCCGACCCACCAGAGCCCGACCGGGACCGTGACGAGGAAGCTGTACTCGGGGTTGCGGAGCACCAGCTCCCCGGGGCTGCGGATCCACCCGAGGGCGCTCTCGAACTTCGTGTAGAGTTCGAGCCGCTCGCGGCTGGCCGCCCACTCGTCGGCGACGCCGCCCTCGGTTGCCGGCGACGCCCGCCCGCCGTCGGCCAGCATCCCGTCGGGCCTGTCGGTGATCCCGCTGATCTCGATCGAGGGGATCTCGGAGCGGTCCTGTCCCAGCGTCTCGCTGATCGTCTTCGTCGAGCTGTCGATGTAGGCGATGAAGGCGATGCTCGACAGCGGGACGCCGAGGTACACCACCACGCGCAGGAGGTCGAGCGTCTCCTGTAACACCAGCCCGATCACGACGAGGATCGTGATGAGAAAGAGCGGTCCGGCGACCAGCACCGTCACGTACGCCTCGGCGAACGTCGACAGCAGGTCGAGGTACTGGCGCTGCTGGGCCTCGGCCTCCTCCTGATAGCGGTCGTACTGGTCCTTGAGGAAGTTCGAGAGCGACTGGCCCGAGCCGAGCACCGAGGCGAGGTTCTCGCCGAACTCCTCCATCCCCTCGCTGGGCGTGCGGTCGGCCATCCGGTCGAGCGCGCTCAGCACGTCGGTGCCGAACGTGTTCATGTCCCGGACGGCGACGCCGATCTCGACGGCCGCCTCGCCGTACACGTCGCGGTTCCGGGTCAGCGTGTCGAGGATCGCGGGGAACGCCATCCCGGACCGCGAGAGCGCGTAGATGAACGCGATCGTCCGGGGGAGCGTCGCCTCGATCTCGCTCCCACGCGCGTCGGCTTTCTCGTCCAGCATCGCCCACCGGAAGTAGTAGACGCCGAACGCGAGCGCGGTGCCGACGGTCGCGCTGGAGACGAACACCAGCACGAACAGGTTCGTGAGCCCGAGCTCGGTCACCCGGGTCAGATTCGCGAGAAACGCCAGCGCGGTCGGGAGCTGTGCCCGGACCGTCTCGCCGCTGATCCGGAGCACCCAGAGCAGCACCGCGGCGCCGTAGACGCCGAAGATACTGCCGCTGATACCCAGCAGCAGGCTGTACAGCAGCGTCCGCGCGGCGTAGACGCGGTGGGTGGTTTCGACGTGGGCGGCCCGCAACCGGGACTGTTGATCCTGCTTGCGCGGGCTCTCGTTGGCGACGTAGTCGCCGAACAGCGAGAGCGAGACCCGGGAGAGCAGGAGGTTCGTCCCCTGACTCACCTGCTCGGCCAGCAGTGGACCTAACAGCGCGGCGGCGAACAGCAGCGGGAGCACCCACAGCATCTCACTCCACCGTGTCCGCGAGCTCCTCGCCCGCCGACAGCTCCACGTCGGCGCTCTCGACCCGTTCCATCACCCGGTCTGGGTTGGCGTAGTACTCGTTTATCAGCGCCGTGAACGCCCGGTAGTCGGTGATCCCGCGCTTCAGGAGGAACTCGAGGAACCGCTCGCGGTCCCGGATCTCCGCGAGCAGCTCCGAGCGGCTCCACCCCCGCTCCTCTTGGATGTCCTCGAGCAGCGCGGAGTCCTGTCGGCGCACCGTGTCGGTGTCGGCCTCCCACGTGAACGCCGCGGAGTAGTCGAGCTCGCCCGTCCGCTGGTCGATCCCCCCGATCTCGCCGATCGCCTTCGCCCGGCGGACGCGCTCGTCGCCCTTCCGGGTGAGCACCTGTATCGAGATCATGTCGAGGCTCTGGACCATCGCCCGGGGGACGTTGATCGGCTCGTTCTCCAGTCGGTTGATCACCGTCTCGATCGAGTCGGCGTGCATCGTCGAGAACGTCGTGTGGCCGGTGTTCATCGCCTGGAACAGCGTGACTGCCTCGGCCCCGCGCACCTCGCCGACGACGATGTACTCCGGGCGGTGTCGCAGCGCCGAGCGCAGCAGGTCGTACATGTCGATGTCGGTCCCCTCGTCCAGTCGCTCGCGGGTGACCGAGGAGAGCCAGTTGTCGTGGTACAGCGAGAGCTCGCGGGTGTCCTCGATGGTGAGCACCTTCGCCCGCGGCGGGATGAACATCGAGACGGCGTTCATCGACGTGGTCTTCCCCGATGCCGTCCCTCCCGCGAAGATGAGCGACTTGTTGTGCTCGATGCAGAGCCAGAAGTACGCCATCTCGCCGATCGTGAACGTGTCGTACTTGATCAGGTCGATCGGCGTGAACGGCTCCTCGGCGTACTGGCGGATGGTAAAGGCCGACCCCCGCGGGGTCACTTCCTCCCCCAGCGCGAGTTCGGCGCGGGAGCCGTCGGGCAGCGTCGTCTCGACGATGGGGTCGCCGACGGAGATGTGCCGGCCGGACTGCTGGGCCAGCCGGATCACGTAGTTGTCCAGCGCCTCCGCCTCGAAGGAGATGTTCGTCTCGATGTCGGTGTAGTCGTCGTGGTAGACGAAGATCGGGAGTTCGTAGCCGTCACACGAGATGTCCTCGATGTGGCGGTCGTTGAGCAGCGGATCGACCTTCCCGAACCCCCGGAAGTCACGCACGAGGTAGTAGAGTAGCGAGTGGAACGTCCCCATGTCGGCCTCGACGCCGTACTGTTCGAGCAACCCGGCGAGTTCCTCCCGCAGCGTCTCCTCGTCGGCGTCGGTGTGGGCCGCGCGGTAGAGAAGGGGGTCGCGGATGTCCTCGACGATCCGCCGCAGCAGCAGCGTCTCGAACTCGTCCAGATCCGGCTCGACCGCGTAGTACTGGTGTTCGCTCGCCTCCGGGTCGTGCGTGATCACCACGTAGGCGTAGGGGGCGTTGACCCAGTAGCGGTCGATCTCCTCGTGGCCCTGCGGCACGTCGAAGCTGGCCAGCGGGCCGTCCTCGCCGGGGCGGAACGGGCGGGTCCGGAGCTCGGAGCCTCGGAGCATCTCCACCGTTCGGGAGATGCGACGCTTGAGGTCCGAGAGCGTCTCCCCGAGCTCCGACCCGTCGATGAACTCCCCCGACATCCGTAGCTATCTGGGGTACCGTCCGGGCGGACATAAATATGTACGCCCTGAGCAGTACCGCTCGGGCCGATCGCCTCACCGGAGTATCGCGTAGAAGACCGCACCGAGGCCGGCGATGTCCGCGATCTGGCTCGCCGACGCCACCGCGAAGGCGAGCACCGGCCCCTCGGCTCCGAGAGCGGGGACGACGAACGTCAGGAACAGTTTGAGCCCGGCGTGGCCCACCGTCAACAGGAACAGGCCGCAGCCGAACAGCACCATCGAGGGGTCGTCGTTGCGCCGGTAGCCACGGATCGCCTGATAGGTGAGCAGCGCCCCGATCGCCGCGAGCGCGAGCAGGAACGCGATCTCGATCGTCGAGGTGGCGCCCTGTTCGACGGAGACGCTCTGGAGCGGCCCGAACGCTGCCCCGAACGCCGCGACGGAGCGGCTCCGCCGGCGGGTCCGGGGGGCGGCACGGTCGTCGGTGGTGTGTTCAGCGGTCATAGATCGCGTAGGTGAGGACGGCCGCGCCGGCGAGGCGGCACAGTTCGGTCGCGGGACCGATCAGCGCCGTCGACGGCAGCGTCGACGAGAGGGCGATGTTGACGAGCTTCGAGACCGAGACCAGTAGCAGGAGGCCGACGCCGAACAGCAGGAGCGACCGGCCCCCGGTGCGTCGGTACGCGCGGAGCGCCCGGTAGCCGACGACGGCGCCGACGACGATCGAGGCGATCGAGCCGGCGAAAAAGAGCACGCCGACGGCCGCGCCGGAGTCGGATAGCTGGAGCGGGATCATCTGAGTTGGTTGAGCAGGTCGGTCATGCGGTCGGCGGGGTCACGCGTCCGGTCGAGGCCGCCGACGAACTCGCCGTCGACGAGGCGGACGCGGAGTTCCTCGAGCGTCGCCGCGTACACCTCGTAGTGGTGGCCCTCGGGGTCGTACTCCTGATAGCTCTCGATCAGGTCGTGTTCCCGCAGCCGGTCGATACGGCGGTACGTCGTCGCCTTCGATGCGTCACAGCGGTCCATCAGTTCGTTGGCCGAGAGGGGCCGTTCGCTCGTGTGTCGGAGGATCGATCTGGCGTACTCGTCCTCGATCAACGAGGCGATCGCCGCCAGATCCTCCTCGCTCATCCTCTCCTCGGTGTTCCCGTCGTCTGTTAAATCGCTCGCTACTCGCCGCGGGCGCTCGTGGTCGGTCGGGGGCGACGACCGGGGCATCAGCCCAACTCGGCCGTCCGGAACCGCCAGTAGCCGATCGTGGGGACGGCGACACCCCACAGGAGCAGCATCTCGAGGCCGAACCACGGGACGGCGTCGGCTGCACGGGCGGCTCCCCCCGGCGCGAACGCCAGCTCCATCGCCTCCAGATACGCGCCGACCGGGCTGAGTGCGGTGACGAGTGCGGCGTCGCGCGCCGACACCGTCAGCCCGAC
>NZ_JBHUDH010000109.1:11864-12228 GCF_042678005.1 Halolamina salina
TCGTCCCGCTCGCGGCCGCGACGCCCGAGCACGCGAGCGTCCGCGAGGCGCTCCCGGCCGCGGCCGCGGGGACGCTCCCCTCTCCCGACGCCGCGACCGCCGACAGCCCAACCGCGACCGCGGCGTTGGCGAGCGCGAACACGGTCGAAATCGCGACGAACCGAGCGAAGACGCCGGGATCGACCGAGCCGAACGTGGCGATCGCCAGCCCGAGCGCGACCGCGAAGCCGGCGCCGAGGCCCAGCACGACGGTCACCCCCCGCGAGAGGAGCTTCCCGGCGACGACCGCAAGCCGGCTGTCGGGGAGGCCGAGCCGGTCGGTGATCGTCCCGTCCTCGCGCTCGACGGCGATCGCGAGGTAGCC
>NZ_JBHUDH010000109.1:12276-12546 GCF_042678005.1 Halolamina salina
CCGTCCTCGCGCTCCCCGGCGATCGCGAGGTAGCCCGCGACGATGCCCACCACCGGGAGCACGACGGCGGTGACGCCCGTGACCCCGACGAGCAGTTGGGTCGCGCTCGTGATCTCGCTCGTGGCTCCCGAAACGACGAGCAGGACGGTGAACAGCGCGTAGGCCACGACGACGCCCCAGAGCAGCCGCGATCGACGCACGTTCAGGAAGTCGTGCCGGGCGATCCGGAGCACGCTCCCCCTCACGCGTCCACCTCCGGCGGGCGGGCGT
>NZ_JBHUDH010000110.1:0-3102 GCF_042678005.1 Halolamina salina
GATCGCTCGGGACGCGGCCGCCGCCGGCGCCGACACGACGCGGGTGCTGATTCCCGAGTCGGTCGAGTGGGTCAGCGACACGGCACTTGCGGGCGCCGACGTGGGTGACGAGCCCGACTTCGTGATGCGCGCGGACCTGACCGAGCGCCACTGGGAGTAACAGTCGCTTCAGTTGACGGGCGTCCGGATCGGGACGCCGTTCAGACCGCCACGACCCACGCGCGGTACTCCTCCTCGCGCTCGTACACCTCCCGGAACACTCGATCCGCGAAGTCCGCGAGGCGGTTGGCGTCCGAGCGGGCGGTGATCCGGACGTTCGTCCCCTCCGCGGTGTCGGGCGACTCGAGTTCGTCGATTCGGAACTCCGGGAACTCGTCGACCAGCGACTTCACGCGGTCGAGCTCCGCGTCGGTCACGTCGAGGTTGAACGTCTTCTCCGCGAACTGGAGCCACGGCTGCGGTTCCTCTTCTTCCTCCTCGTCGTCACCGTCGGGGTCGAACGCGGGCGATTCCGGCGGCGCGGCCTCAATGGTGAGGAAGGCGCTCCCGCGGGTGCGGTGGGCCGTGACGGCGTCGGCGAACAGCTTCCGGCGATCGGTCGGCGTGTCGGCGTCGAACCTGGTCATACCGGCTCTCGGGCGGCCGGCGACTAATCAGTCCCGGACTGCGAGCAGCGCGTGCCAGTCCGCCTCGTCGCCCAGCGCGTCGATCTCGGCGAACCCCGCCTCGCGGAGGTGGTCCCGGATCGGACCCTCACGCCAGAAGGTGAACCGACGGCCATCCGCGACTTCCACCGCCGCCGCGTCGCGCGTCTCGCGCGCCATCACCGAGAGCAGCAGGGCGCCGCCGGGGGCGAGCACGCGGTGGAACTCCTCGAGCGTGGGTCGCGCCGCCGAGCGCGGGAGGTGGAGGAACGCGGCGCTGCTCCAGAGACCCTCGAACGCGCCCGCGTCGAGCGGGAGCGCCCGCATGTCACCGCGGACGAACCGCGCGCCGGGGGCCTGCTCGCGGGCCTCGTACAGGAACGCCGCCGTCAGGTCGAGGCCGACCGCGTCGAGGCCGGCGTCGGCCATCGGCGCGGTGTCAGCGCCGGTGCCACAGCCCACGTCGAGCACTCGCGGCGGGCGATTTTCGGGGTCGGGGAGCGCGTCGCGGAAGGCGGCGCCGTGGCGCTCGAACAGCGAGAAGTCGAGGTACTTCTCGACGAGCTCGGGGGCGTTCTCGGCGTACGTCGTCGCCGTCGCGTGCACGTCGACGGCGTCGTCGTTGACGGGCGTCGCGGGGGGATCAGACACGGGCAGACATCTTCATGAGCCGACAAAAACGTGGCGGGGTCCGACCGCTTTCTTCAAGCCTTTATGCGCGGCCCCAGTCTCCTCCGATATGGCCGATCACCACATTCTGCTGCTGGGGCCGCCGGGCGCCGGCAAGGGAACGCAGGCGACGAAGCTGTGTGAGACGTACGATCTCGACCACGTCTCGACGGGCGACGCTCTGCGGGCGAACAAGGACATGGAGACCGAGTACGGCACGCCCCGCAGCTTCATGGAGGCGGGCGAACTGGTCCCCGACGAGGTCGTCAACGAGGTTCTGGAGGCCGCGCTGACGGAGGCCGACGGCTACGTGCTCGACGGCTACCCGCGCAACCTCGAGCAGGTGGAGTTCCTCGACGACGCGACCGATCTCGACTACGTGTTCTTCCTCGACGTGGACCGGGAGACGCTGGTCGAGCGCCTGACGGGCCGGCGGGTCTGTACCGAGTGCGGCGAGAACTACCACGTCGAGTTCGCCCCGCCGGAGGAGGCGGGCGTCTGTGACGCCTGCGGCGGCGACCTCCACCAGCGTGACGACGACGAGGAGGACGTGGTCCGCGAGCGGCTCGAGGTGTACGAGGAGAACACCGAGCCGGTGATCGAGCACTACCGCGAGACCGGCGACCTCGTCGATATCGACGGCGAGGGCGCGCCCGAGGACGTGTTCGAGCGGCTGTCCGACGCGATCGAAAGCGACGACTGAGCCGGCGATCCGGATTCTTCTCGCCGCCGCGTCGCCGACGCTGCGTAGCGACAAGTAAAAGGTTCATAACGCCCGGTTGTGAACGTACAGTCAATGGTACGGACCGAGAAACGCGTCCGCGAACTCGTCTCCGAGGACCCCGAGATGCGGGACGTCCTCGAGACGGTGCTCGACCGCGCCGACGACGGCGAGGTGGGCTGGACGGACGTGAAAGGCGAGATCGAGAGCGGGCAGTGGGGCCGGCTGATCGAGAAGGAGGTGCTCGTCGAGGGCGACACCGGGTTCCGGATCGACGACCCCGACGCCGTCCGGGAGGCGCTCGAGGGGGGCGACGACGACCTCACCAGCTCCTCAGTCGACCTCGACGACGTCGAGAGCACGTCCTGGTCGAAGTGGGACAAGCTGGCCGGGGTCGGCACGCTGCTGTTCATGGTCGGCTACGCGTACACCCCGATCCGGAACACGGTCGGGGAGGCGCTGGACCTCGGTCTCGGCCCGCTGCTCGACGTGCTGCCGTTCTACGCGGTCGTGCTGCTGCTGGCGATGACCACCGGCCTCTACTCCACGGTGCTGCGCGCGCTGCTGATGGACATGGACAAGATGAGCGCGTACCAGGACCGGATGAAGGACATCCAGGAGCGCCGGAAGGAAGCGAAGGAGCGCGGCGACGACGCCGCGATGCAGAAGATCCAGGAAGAGCAGATGGAGGCGATGGGCGACCAGCTCGGCATGTTCAAAGAGCAGTTCCGCCCGATGGCGTGGATCATGTTCCTCACCATCCCGGTGTTCCTGTGGATGTACTGGGCGATCGGCGCCCGGGGCGCGAGCAGCCACCACGTCCTCACCGACGTGGTGTTCCCGATCTGGGGCACCCTCGAGTGGACCGAGCCGATGCTCGGGCCGATCCGGCCGTGGATCTTCTGGTACTTCCTCTGCTCGACGGCGTCGATCCAGATCATCCAGAAGGCGCTGAACATCGAGATGACGCCGTCGACCTGACGCGGTTCCGCCACTTTCTCGCTGTCCGTCGCTGTTCCGTCGAGTCATCGTCGCGGCTGTCAGTCGTCGCTTCGTTGGGCCACCTTC
>NZ_JBHUDH010000110.1:3119-8866 GCF_042678005.1 Halolamina salina
CGGGCCACCTTCGCGGCTGCCCGTCGCCGCTTCGTCGGGCCACCTTCGCGGCTGCCCGTCGCCGCTTCGTCGGGCCACCTTCGCGGCTGCCCGTCGCCGCTTCGTCAAGCCACCACCGCCGGCTTTTTCGACACTCCGCCCCATGCTCCGAACATGGACACAGTTCGCGAGGCGCTGCAGGAGCTCCCGGATGCGGTGTTCGCCGACCTGCTCGAGAGCGAGTCCGCCTACCGACTCGTGATCGATCTGCCGGGAGCGACCGCCGACACCACCGAGCTACGGAGCGAGGGCGGTCGGCTCCACATCGAGGCGCGCCGCGAGAAGTCGTTCGGCGGCGAGTTCGACTACGTCCGGGAGGACCGGCCGCTCTTTCTCGACGCCGAGATCCCGCTGCCGCCCGACGCCGGCACGGACGCCGAGGCGTCGATGAGCCGGGGCGTGCTCACCGTCACCGTCCCCAAGCGCTCGGCCGGTCCCGCCGAGTCGATCGAGATCGACGACGCCTGATGCTCGGACCGACTGCCAGCCCGGAACCGACGCGCCCGAGGGCGGGGTGATCTAAGCTGGTCTCTCTCCGTGCCTACTGGCGATTCCTCGTCGTCTTCAAGGGCTTCTTCCCCCTGCTGTTCGCGTGGGCGAGAGACCGCAAGCGGTTCCTGCTGTTCGGGCGGAGCCGCAGCGTCGACAGCGAGACGCGAATCCGGCGGGCCGAGGCGCTGCTCGAGACGCTGCTGACGCTCGGGCCGACGTTCATCAAGCTCGGCCAACTGCTCTCGACCCGACCGGACATCCTCCCGCCGGAGTACGTCGACGTGCTCGCGAGCCTGCAGGACGAGGTGCCGCCCGCCGACTGGGACGAAGCGAAGGAGGTGCTGGAGGACGAACTCGGCCCCGTCGAGGAGACGTTCGACGAGTTCGACAGCGAGGCGATCAGCGGCGCCAGCCTCGGGCAGGTGTACCGCGCGGTCCACGACGGCGAGCAGGTGGCCGTGAAGGTGCGCCGGCCGGGGATCGTCCCGCTGGTCAACGCCGACCTCAAAGTGCTGCGCTGGTCGCTGCCCGTGATCGTGTTCCTCGTCGACGAGTCGAGTTCGTTCTCGCTGTCGAACCTCGCCGAGGAGTTCTCGAAGACGATCCGACAGGAGATGGACTACGGCCGGGAGCGCGTGATGCTCGAGGAGATCAGCGAGAACTTCGCGGGCAACGAGGAGATCCGCATCCCCGACACCCACGAGGCGGCCTCCGGCGAGTCGGTGCTGACGATGGAGTACCTCCCGGGGACGAAGATCAACGATCTCGACGAACTCGACGCGAAGGGGATCGACCGCACCGAACTCGCGACACGGCTCCAGCGCATCTACCTGCAGATGATCATCGACGACGGCGTGTTCCACGCCGACCCCCACCCGGGGAACCTCGCGGTCGACGACGAGGGGGCGGTGATCTTCTACGACTTCGGGATGAGCGGCCGCGTCGACCCGTACATCCAGGAGAAGATCGTGGAGTTCTACGTCGCGATCGCCGAGCAGGACACCGACGCGATCCTCGACGCCCTCGTGGAGATGGGGACGCTCTCGCCGGAGGCCGACCGCGAGGTGATGGGCCGGGTGATGGAGCTCGCGATCCAGGACGCCCGCGGCGAGGACATCGAGCAGTACCGCGTCCAGCAGATCATCGAGCAGGTCGAGGGGACGATCTACGAGTTCCCGCTGCGGCTGCCCCGGAACCTCGCGTTGGTGCTCCGGGTCGCGACCGTCGTCGAGGGGGTGTGTGTGACGCTCGACCCCGAGTTCGACTTCATCAGCGTCGCGACCGACTACCTCACCGAGCAGGGGTACCGCGAGCAGACCGCCCGCCGGATCGCGAACGACGCCGCCGAGCAGGCACAGGAGACCGCGGGCGCGCTGGTGTCGGTGCCGCCGAAGCTCGACCGCGTGCTCGACGGGATCGAGGAGGAGAGCCTCACGATCAACATCAACGTCGAGGACGGCGAAGACGTGTTCCGGGACCTCGCGAAGCGGCTGATCCTGGGAATCTTCGTCGCCGCGGGCGTGCTCTCGGCGGCGCTGATCTACGCGTTCGGGCAGGACTGGCGGGTCTCCGCGGGCATCCTCGCGGTGACGGCGCCGCTGGTGCTCGCGCTGTGGCGCTCGTTCCGGCGCAAGCAGCGGTCGATCCGGGCGACGCCGCAGTTCACCCGCCAGAACATGCGGGAGCGCGAGCGGAAGTAACGGTCGCCGGCAGCAGGTGGTTTTTGCCGGCCGGCGACACAGGACCCGTATGGACGTCTCGCCGTTCGGACTCGAACGCTGGTTCGCGGAGTACGAACACGACGCCGACATCATGCTCGCCGAGAGCGGGATCCGGTCGCTGCCGGCCGACCGCTTCGATCTCGACCCCGGGAAGCTGGGGTACGTGATCCCGACCAACGGCGATCCCGAGTTCCGCGCCGACGTGGGCGACCGCTACGGGCGGAGCGCCGACGAGGTGCTGTTCACCGTCGGCACGCAGGAGGCGAACTTCCTCACGTTCCTCTCGCTACTCAACTCCGAGCACGGCGACCACGCGGTCGTCGTCACGCCGACGTACCAAGCGCTCCACGCCGTCCCCGAGGCGTTCGGCGAGGTGACCCGCGTCCCGCTGAACCGCGAGGACTGGAGCGTCGACGTGGCCGGGGTTCGGGAGGCGATCCGCGACGACACCGCGGTCGTAGTGCTCAACAACCCCAACAACCCCACCGGGAACTACCACGACGAGGAGACCGTCCGGGAGCTGTACGACCTCGCGGCGGAGCACGACGCGTACCTGCTCTGTGACGAGGTGTACCGGCTGCTCGCCGAGGAGCCGATCACCCCGGCGGCCGCGATGGGGGAGTACGGCATCTCCACGACCAGCCTCACGAAGGCGTACGGGCTGGCGGGGCTGCGGTTCGGCTGGGTCGTCGGCGACGAGGACGTGGTCGAGCGCGCGTGGCGCTGGAAGGACTACACCACCATCTCGCCGACGCTGTTCGGCCAGCACGTCGCGAAGCAGGCGCTGGGCGAGCAGGAGGAGGACATCCTCCGGGAGAACCGCGACCTCGCGACGAAACATCGCGAGATCGTCGCGGACTGGATCGACGAGCAGGATCTCGACTGGCACGAGCCGGTCGGTGTCAACGGGTTTGTCACAGTGCCTGACGGCTTCGAGGACGCCGAGGAGTTCTGTCGCGTCGTGGTCGAGGAGGCGTCGGTGGTGCTGGCGCCGGGGCACCTGTTCGGTCCCTACGAGGACCGCTTCCGGATCGGGTTCGGCCTCCCGACCCCGGAGCTCCGGGAGGGGCTGGAGCGGGTCGGCGACGTGATCGAGAGCCGCTAATCCTCGTCGTCGCCGTCGTCGTCGGCCGTCGCCGCCGGCTCGGGCACGACAGTTACGTGGTCGATACCGACGGAGTGCTGTTTCGTGGCCATATCCGTAGGGTCGGCTTCCGGCCTCAAGAGATTACCCATACGCATAACGTATCGCCGCGCGCCGAGCGATACCTCCGGGACATATCCATGTCTGTCGGGTATCGCTCGCTCGGCGACGACAACTGGAACGCATCGGCGCCAGCTACGAGATCGAATAGCGGCGGCGTGGAAACGCGCGCCGGTGTGATCCGTTACTACTGTCCGAAAACGGGGCCGCTCAGAAGTTCTCGTCGTACAGCTCCTGTGCGTGCTCGATGGCGTCGAGCGCCGCGTCCTTGTCCTCCCAGCCGAGGGTAGTGACCTCCTTGCCCTCCTCGAGGTTCTTGTACGTCTCGAAGAACTCGTCGATCTCGTCGAGCGTCTGCTGGGGGATGTCGTCGAGGTCGTCGATGTGGTCGAAGCGGGGGTCCTCGCTGGGGACGGCGATCACCTTGTCGTCCTGCTCGCCGTCGTCGTCCATCTTCATCAGCGCGACGGGGCGGGCCTCGATCACGCAGCCCGGGAACGTGGCGTCCTCGACCATCACCATCACGTCGAAGGGGTCCTCGTCGTCGTAGTAGGTCTGCGGGATGAAGCCGTAGTCGAAGGGGTAGTGAACGTTCGAGTGCAGCACGCGGTCGAGAACGACGCCCGGCACGTCCTTGTCGTACTCGTACTTGTTGCGCTCGCCTTTGAGACACTCCACGATCGCGTAGATCTGCTCGGGCGCGTCCGGCCCCGTCTCGAGGTCTTCCCAGAGGTTCGTCATGCCTTCGGAGGTTCCGGCAAGCCGGGCAAATGCTTTTCGGGACGTTCCTGTCCGGGCGAAAACGCTTTTAGGTTGGGACGACTATCTCCTGTCACGAGCACTGGACGAACACCCCGAACTGTCCGGCTCCGAGGTAGAACCCCGGGAAGGGGGGTCTACTACGGCCACAGTGGTGGGGGGGAACGGACAGTGCCACACCCTAACAATGTCAGAGGCAGAAGCAGTTACCGACGAAGAGCCGGGTATCGCACGTGATCTTACAGCGTTCCAGCAGAACATCCTCGTCATCCTCTCCGAGGAGGCGATGTACGGGCTCGCGATCAAACGCGAGCTCGAGGAGTTCTACGGGACGGAAGTCAACCACGGTCGACTCTACCCCAACCTCGACGATCTGGTGGAGCTCGGTCTGGTGGAGAAGAGCGAGCTCGACAAGCGAACCAACCAGTACGCGCTGACCGAGAAGGGCCACGAGGCCGTCCTCGACACGCTCGAGTGGACGCTCTCCCGATACGTCACCGACGAGAGCCGCGCGGACGAGGTCCGCGAGATCGTCGACGAGCAGAACTGACGGCGGCTACTCCTCGCTGACCGGCGCCGGCGGCTCGCTGTCGGCCGCCGCGAACAGTTTTCTGACGGAGTCCTCGACCAGCGACGCGTCCGTCTCGCTGGGCCAGGCGTTGCGCGGGTAGTACTCGTCGAGGAACAGTTCGACCTCCTCGGCGGTCAGCTTCTCGATGGGTTTGGCGTAGTGGTTGCTGGCGAAGTCCGCGAGCGCCCGGGCGTTGGCCTCGTGATCCGGGTACTCCTCGGCGACATCCTCGACCAGCTCGTCGTTGTGGTCGGCGATCTCCTCCCAGTGCTCGGGGTCGCCCGGGCCGGAGAGGGAGATCTCGACGGCGCGGTCGGTCTCCTCGATGCGGTCCAGTTGGACGACGCCGTCCTCGATCCACTCCTCGGGGTAGAGCACCAGCGTGTCGTCCTCGTCGCGGAGCCGCGTCTCGTAGTCGTGCTTCTCGACCAGCTCCTCGCGTCGATCTCGGTACACCGACGCCTCCTCGGCCGCGGCGTCGTCCTCCCGGCGTTCGGCCGCACGCGCCAGTCGGGTCAGCCGTTCGGTCTCGTCGACGGCGTCAGCCGGGATGTCCGGCACGCGCTCCTCCTCCCCCTCGGTTCGGTCGACTGTCTCGGGCTCGCTATCGGTCATCGAGTGCCTCGTTCGCCAGATCGTCGGCGCGTTCGTTTATCTCCCGTGGAACGTGCTCGACGTCCCAGCGGTCGAACTCGCGGAGCAGCTCCCGGGCGGTCACGCGCAGCTCCTTGAGTTCGGGATCGTTGGTGTTCCACTCCCCCCGGAGCTGCTTGACGACCAGTTGTGAGTCCCCCCGAACGTCGATCTCGTCGAGGCCGAGATCCCGCGCGGCCCGGAGCGCCCGCAGCAGCGCCTCGTACTCCGCCTGGTTGTTTGTCCGGTGGCCGATCTCCTCGCCCCCCTCGGCGACGACGCCGTCGCTGCTGACGATCGCCCAGCCGACGGCCGCCGGCCCGCGGTT
>NZ_JBHUDH010000110.1:8877-14953 GCF_042678005.1 Halolamina salina
ATCGCCGCGCCCAACTGCCCCTCGCCGCCGTCGATCAGCAGCAGGTCCGGGTCGGGCCGGTCGTCTGTTCCGTCGACGGCGCGTTCGGCCCGCCAGCGCTCGTGCTCGGTGTTCCCCTCCCGGATCTCGACGCCGGCCTCCCGGAGGCGGTCGCGCGCGTCCGCGGGGTCGACAGTGACCGTCGGCATGGGTAGGCTACCTCCCGGGCGCGTAAAGACGCCTCCGTTCTGCGTCACCCCGACACTCAAGTAGCGGAACGGGACCACCGACGGTATGCGCTGAGAGTGGTCCCGGTTCGGCCGAGGCGGGAGCGTGACACACCGGCCGGGAGGCGTTCGTGACACCTGTTCGCTACCTGAACACGGCAGTCCGGAGTGCCGCGCACAGAACTTTCAAGCCGACGCAGCGCCGAGTTCGAGGTGATGCGACTGGACGAGTATCTCGAGTACGAGGCGGACGAGGCGGCCGAACGCCGCCGTCTCGCCGAGGAGAAGAACTACGAGATACTCGACCACCTCGAGCAGTTCGAGAGCCGCTTCGAGGAGCACGTCACCGACGACGCGCTCGTCGGCAGCGTCTCCCCCTCCATCTTCGTCGGCCGGTCGGACTACCCGAAAGTGTCGACCGGGATCCTCTCGCCGGTTGGCCACGAGGACGACGCCGGGCGCTTCGAGACCAGCGGCGAGTGGTACGACGAGGGCGTCGGGATCGCGGACGTGTTCGAGCGCCGGACCAGCCTGCTGAACTCGAACCGTACCGGCGTGGGCGTCGACGTCCACGACGCGTGGGACGGGTTCACCGGCGTCCAGCGCGAGATCGCGATCGCCGACCGGCCCGTCGGCGTCGAGGTCGGGCTCGACGGCCGGCCGGACGTGGACTACGACGTGTCCCGCGACGACGTGGCGACGCCAGTGGGACCACGAGCCACTGCCCAGTCCGCTGACCTCACGGAGAACCCCCACGTCCCCCGCCCCGTCGAGAAGACGCTGGAGGACGACGACTGGCAGGCCCAAGGCGCGATCAACTACCTCTACCGCCGCGGGTTCGACGTGTACGACATCAACACGATCCTCTCGGCGGGTGCGCTCGGGCAGGCGGAGAACCGCAAGCTCGTCCCCACACGGTGGTCGATCACGGCCGTCGACGACACCGTCGGGCAGTACCTCCGCGGGACGCTCCGCGGGAACCAGAGCGTCGACAGCGTACAGGTCCACCACAATGAGTACCTCGGCAACAGCTTCTGGGTGATCCTCGCGCCGGGGAACTGGGAGTACGAGCTCGTCGAGATGAAGGCCCCGGGCAGCATCTGGAACCCCGACCCCGAGGCGGGCACGTATCTCGCGAGCGCCCACGAGGAGTTCGAGGGGCGGACGGGTTACGTCGACGAGACCGCGGGCGCGTACTACGCCGCCCGCCTCGGCGTGCTCGAACACCTCTCGGATATCGGCCGGCAGGCGAAGGCGCTCGTTTTGCGGCACGTCTCCGACGACTACTGGGGGCCGGTCGGCGTCTGGCAGGTCCGGGAGGCCGTCCGCCACGCCTTCGAGGGCGAGTACGGCACCGCGGAGACGCTGTCGGGCGCGATCAGCGAAGTCGGGACCCACCTGCCGGTCTCGGAAGCACGCCTGCGAAGAAAGTCGACGATGGCGGCGGGACTGCAGTCGAGCCTGCTCGAGTTCTGACTACTCCGCGTCGGTCTCGACGGGCCCGTGCCCGACGACCTCCTTCACCGCCTCGACGAATGACTGCCGAGTGTCGAAGTACGTCGTGTCGGTCTCCTCCAACACGTCTCCGAGAACTCGCCCGCCCTGGGGCGTTCGGATGGTCGCGTCACCCTCCTTCTCGACGATGCGGCTGCGCTCCTGTGGCCACGTGAGTCGTGCGGCCACCCGGGCGACGGGGGCACCCTCCACGTCGGGCCCTTCCCCGAGTTCGACAGCCGGTTCGTCCTCCTCCTCGGTCTCCTCTTCGCTCATACCCGGCACATCGCCCGTCCGGACGGTAACGCTTTCGATGGCGTCGACGGCGGGGACTTCTCCGTTCGCGAACAGATGTCTGACGTACGGCTTTTAGTCCGTGGGCTCTGTTACACACAGTATGACCAGCCTCTCGGAGGTGTACAAGCCCGACGCGGAGTTCCAGACCAGCCTCCGACGACTGTACGCGGGGCTGGGGCTGTTCGCGCTTGGCGGCCTCCTCGCGATCGCCGGGGTCGTCGTGGGAGCGACGACGCCGCTGCGCTCGCTCACCGCCTCGTGGGAGTGGGCCGGAATCCTCGCCGGACTCGGCGTTCCTGCGGCGATCCTCGGCGTGTTCATCGTACTCCCCTCGGGCCGGCGGACCCGGGTCGCGGCCGTGATCGGCGCCGCGCTCTCCATCCTCGGCGTCGCGCTGTTCGCCCACGCCTACCCCTGCCAGTGGGTGGGGACCAACTGTCTCGGGGACCGATCGCTGCTCACCCTCCCCGTCGCGCTGCTGTACTCCGCGGGGATCATTACGACGCTCTGGTGTCTGTTCACCGGGATCGTCAACTTCGAGTCCCGGAACAGCCCCGGCGGCACCGCCCGCGTCGAGGTGACCACACAGGGCGAGACGAAGGTGATCGAGGTGCCGACCTCGGAGCTCTCGAAGTTCTCCGGCAGCATGGGCGTCCTCGGCGGGACCCCCGACGTCGACTCCCCGGACCGCCCGGGCGCCGGCGGGGGAAGCGACAGTAGCGTCGCCAGCGACGGCGGGGCGTCGACGAACACGATCGACGACGTTGGCACCGGCGGCGCGTTCGTCGACGAGTCCGAGATCGCCGACGTGGGGCCGAGCAACCCCACCAGCGGGAGTTCATCGCGGAACCGTGGACCGAGTGACCCGTCGACGACCGACCCGCGCTCCGACGACGACTCCGTCGGCTCCAAACCGCCGCGGCGGGAGAACCGCGACGACGCCGCCGGCCGATCGGGAAGCAACACGGGCGAGGTGAAAGACGTCGGAACCGGGAGCTCCGCCCGGCGTGAAGACGACTGGACGCCGACTGGATCGACCCCCGAGAACGCCGCGGGCGGTCCCGACCGGGATAGCTACTGTGGCTCCTGTGCACAGTTCGAGTACGTCCAGACCGACCAGGGGATGCAGCCCTACTGTGGCCTCCACGACGAGATCATGGACGACATGGACGCCTGCAACGAGTACACCCCGCGGAAGTAGCTCACAGCGCGGCGAGCGTCTCGGCGACGTCGTCCCAGTGTGATCCTCTCCAGAACCACTGTCCACAGTCCCGACAGCGGTACGGCTCCACGTCGTCGGGGACGTGTTCGGGCGGGTCGTCCGTGTCCGCAGGCTCGACTTCGCCGTTGCAGGCGCTACAGCGCCGCGGTCGGTCGGGTAAGGAGAGGTGGACGCCAGCCGCGCGGAGCTCCCGGAGCTGCGCTTCGATCTCGCGCTCGGTGAGGAGGATGGCGTCGTCCGCCGCCGCCGCGAGTGCCTCGTCCCGGGTGAGCAGTATCCGGTCCTCAGCCGCGGCGAGGGTCCGGATCGCGTCGTCGCCCTCGATCCCCCGATCCAGCGCGTACGCGGCGTCGTAGCCACACATCCGGAGGTACGTCGCGAGCTTGCCGAGCATCACGTCGAGCAGGAACCGGTCCTCGTCGTTGGGGTCGTCCGTGGGGCCGGTCACTGGTCGAGGAACGCCCGCACGCCCTCGGCGTCGCGTGCCGTGAGCACGTCGTCGGTTTCGGCCCAGCCCCGGCGCGCGGTGTGGACGCCGAATCGCGCCTCCGAGAACGCGCCGGGGCGGTGGGCGTCGGTGTCGATCACGATCGTGGCGCCGGCCTCGACCGCCACCCGGACCGCCGAGTCGGGGAGATCGAGCCGGCTGGGGTTGGCGTTGAGCTCCAGCGCCGTCCCCGCGTCGGCCGCGGCCTCTGCCAGCCGCTCGAAATCCGGGGAGAGGCCGGGACGTTCGTTGATCAGCCGGCCCGTCGGGTGCCCGAGGATATCCGTCTCGGAGTGTTCGACCGCGGCGATCAGCCGTTCGGTCGCCTCGCCCCGGTCCTGTCCCAGCGCGGCGTGGGGCGAGACGACGACAACGTCGAGTTCCGCGAGCAGATCGTCCGGGGTCGAGAGCTCGCCCTCGGCGTCGACGTTCGTCTCGACGCCGTGGAGCAGTTCGAGGTCGTGCCCTTCGTCGGCGAGCGCGTCGCGAGCCGCCTCGATCTCGTCAGCCTGCTCGCGGACCTCCTCGGGGGAGAGTCCGGTGTTTCCGAACACGCCGGGACCCTCGGCGTGATCGGTGATCGCGAGGTAGTCGTGGCCGAACTCGGCCGCGCCGAACGCCATCTCCTCGACGGTCGCGTCGCCGTCGGACCACTCGGTGTGGGCGTGGAGGTCGCCGCGGATCTCCGATTCCTCGACGAGATTCGGTAGCTCGCCATCGCGAGCGGCCTCGATCTCGCCGGCGTTCTCGCGGAGTTCCGGCGGGATCAGGGGAAGGTCGAGCGCCTCGTACATCCCCGCCTCCGTCTCGCCGGCGACGCGGTCGCCGACACGCTGGCCCGAATCGGGATCGTCGACCGCCGAAACGTCGAAGCAGCCGTACTCGTTGAGCTTCAGGTCGCGGTCGATCGCGACGTTGCGCAGGTGGATGTTGTGGTCGCGGCTGCCGGTGAAGTACTGCAGGGCCGCGCCGAACTCCGAGGGGTCGACGACCCGGAGGTCGACGCGTACGCCGTCGCCGGTCCGGAGGCTCGCCTTCGTGGGGCCGGACTCGATCGTCTCGGTGGAGTTCTCCCACTCGAGGAATGCGTCGACGACCGCCTCGCCGTCGGTGCTGGCCGCGAGCACGTCCACGTCGCCAATCGTCTCCTTCCAGCGCCGGTTCGAGCCGGCGAGTTCGGCGGCGTCGACGGCGTCGATGCCCGCGAGGAAGTCCCGCGCGGCCTCACCAAGCGGGCGCCCGGTGCCGAGGAGGGTTCGCTGGTGGGCCTGCCGGGCGAAGTCGATCCCGTCGAGGATGTTCTGTTCCGTCTTGGGACCGAACCCCTTGATCTCCCGTATCTCGCCGTTCCGGGCGGCGTCCTCGAGCTCGTCGAGGTCGGTCACGCCGAGTTCATCGTACAGCGTGCCGACCGTTTTCGGGCCGACGCCCTCGACGCTCGTGAGCGCGGCCATGTTCACCGGGAGCTCCTCGCGGAGTGCTTCGAGCTCCTCGATCTCGCCGGTCTCGACGTACTCCACCAGTTTGGCGGCGATGGCGTCGCCGACGCGGTTGATCTCCGCGACGGCGTCCTCGCCGTCGTCGGCCAGTTCCTCGACCGGCTCGGGGTACTCCCGGACGTTCTCGGCGGCGCGCCGGTAGGCCGTGGGTTTGTACTCCACGTCCCGGGCGTCCAGCAGGTCGGCCATCTCTTCGAGCAGTGTCGCGAGTTCGTCGTTCGTGGGCATAAGGTGGGTCTCCGGAGTGATCTGGGTCGTCGCGTCTCGATGGGGCCGACGTGGGTCAGAGCGATCCGCGACGCCGGCTGCCGTCGTCGTCGTGGCCCAGCGCCTGCTGGAGGAAGTTCATCCAGCGCTTCTGGTCGACGGCCTCCTTTCGGGCGGCCTCCTGTTCGATACTGACCGGTTCGAGCTGTTCGAGCGCGTCGAGCGCGCGGTCGATCCCGATGATGCTGGCGGCGAGGCGTTCGCCTTCCGCGTAGCTGATCTCGCCCTCTTCGATCCGTTCGAGGCGCTCGTTGCGCTCCCGGCGGAGGTTCTTCTTGGCCTCGGCGACGCGCTCGCGCTCCTCGGCGGGGACGGTGTCGCGGCGCTTGATCTCGAAGACGAACTGCCGGAGTTCGAGGGTCTCGCCCTGCACCTCGATCTCCTCGGGGATGTCGGCGCCGATGGTGGCGGCTTCGCGGCCGACCCGTTCGAGCAGTTGTTTGCGCTCGTACTCCCTCACGGGCCGTGGTTGGGCGGGGCGACTCTTTGCTTCTTCGCCCATTGGTTGGTGGTGGTCGAGTTGCGGTGACGACGGGGACGGCGACCACAACAGCGTCTCGATCGTTGGCACCTTGTGACCGCGCCGCCCCGCACAGCCCACAGA
>NZ_JBHUDH010000111.1:0-5238 GCF_042678005.1 Halolamina salina
CCGCGCACGGCCGCATCGGCGCTGGCGACCGTCACGTCGACGCCCGCCTCGGCGGCCTCGACCAGCGCGTCGGCCACGTCGTCGGTCAGCAGCGCCGGATTGCTGGTCGCGAACAGTACCTCGCGGTCGGCGCCCGCGACCAGCGACGTGATCCGGGCGGTCACGTTCTCGCGCCCCTCCGTGGTCCAGATGGCCTCGCGGTCGTCCGAGGAGGTGTGCTGGCCCCGGACGGCTTCGAGGTGGTCGAACGCCGCGTCGGCGCTCGACCGCAGCCGGTCGTACAGCAGTTCGCGGGCCTCGTCGACCGGGACCGCCCGGTAGCGCGTGGGCGAGCCCTCCTGGACGTCGATCAGCCCCATCTCCTCCAGCTCGTCGGTCGCGCCGTACACCTGCGATCGCGGCACGTCCGTCACCTGTGCGACCTCGCTCGCGCTGGCGACGCCGATCTTCTGGAGGCCGACGAACGTCCGGGCGGCGTACGTCGACAGCCCGAGTTCGGTCAGCGCGTTCGCGGCGTCGGCGTCGTCCATCACTCCTCCTCGCGGGTCCAGGCTTGATTGATCCGGCTGAGCTGTGCCTCGGTGAGCTCTTCGCGCTCGAACCCGTCGTAGGCGTCCGCGAGGTCCGCCGCCGACACCGAGCCGGAGGCGGTGACGCGCTCGAACACGTCGGAGACGACCGACACCTCGTAGTCGCCGTCGGTCTTGTACGCCTCGCCGCCGACGACGACCGCACCGTCGAACGTGAACGTCTCACCGTCCGTGGCGCCCTCGGGCACCGTCGTCGTGTACTGCAGCGTCGGGTTCTCACCTTCGAGCGCGACCGAGAGCACGCCGTCGGTCTCGACGTGTCGGATCGGCTCGGGCGTCGCGGACTCGATCGACGGCGTCCCACCCGTGCGCTCGTAGATGACCACACGGCCCTCGACGCCCGCCGTCTCGATCGTCACCGTAACCGTGCCGTCGGGACCGACGACCGAGCGGTCGAAGCGGCGTTCGGCACGGGGACCCTGCCTCGCGACTTCGGTGGACGTGCCGGCCGACCCCGTGTCGTCAGCGTCGGTGGCGTCGGCGTCGCCATCACCGTCGTCGCCGTCATCGTCGGCCGACTCGGGGAACACCCCGTCCGGGCCGACGAAGCGCGTCCAGACCGCGAGCAGCGAGGGCAGCACCAGCACGCTCGCGAGGAACGCGTAGACGATCGTCAGCCCCGTGATCTGGCCGAACTGCTGCAGCGGCGGCAGGATCGCGAAGATCAGCACGCCGAAGCCGCCGACCGTCGTGGCCGCCGATCCCAGCAGCGCGCCGCCGGTGCCGGTGACCGCTCGCTCCATCGCGGTCCAGATCTCGCCGGTACGTTCCAGCTCCTGGTTGTACCGCTCGGAGAGGTGGATGCTGTAGGCCACCCCCAGCCCGACCGTGAGGCTGGTGATCATCCCCGTGATGACGTTGAACGGGATGTCGAGCAGGTGCATCGTGCCGAGGATCCACGTCACGCTGAACGCGACCGGGAGCAGTGTCACCGCCCCCAGGCTCGCGCTCCCCTCGGTGATCCGGTAGGCGATCATCAGGAAGACGAACGTCGCCACGAGCGTGATGAGCAGGCTCTCGACGACGGTCTCGAGCAGCTGGTCCTGCACGATATCGTTCAGGACCGCGCTGCCGGTCGCGGTCGCCTGCAGCCCCTCGCCGTCGACCTCGTCGGCCACGTCCCGCATCGACTCGGTCACCGCGTCGCCGCTCGCGCCGCCCTGCACGGAGACGACGATCCGCATCGCGGTGTACTCGCCGTCGTCGCGGTCGATGACGTTCGACGCGCGGTCGGGTGCGGCCTCGAAGAGCTGGTCGTACAGCGCGCCGAGGTTGCGGTCCGGAACGCCGTCGTCGTCGGTGTCCGCGGCGGCGAACTGCTCGCCGAAGGAGTCGTTCTCCTCGGCGACGGCCTCCATCACCGACAGCGGGCTCTCGATCCGCGGCTCCCCGTTGGAGAGCGTCTGTGTCACGTCGTCGTTCTCCGCGGCGAGCGCGTTGGCGTCGGCGATCCGCTGGAGCGCGTCGTCGTCGGTGAGATCACCGCCGTCGGGCCGTATCAGAATCTGGGCCTGCGAGTCCTGTCGCAGGAAGTTGTCGTTGACGTAGTCGAGGTTCGACTTCGCGGTGTACTCGCTCGGCGCGAACGGTTCGGGCAGCTCCTTCATCCAGTCGGCCGGGTCCTCCGCGATGAAGTCCGACTGCTCGAAGGAGGTGTCGACCTGTGTGGCGCCGTAGCCGCCGCCCGCGCTGAGCACCAGCGCGAACACGATCACGAGGTAGGGGCTCTTCCGTGCGGCGGTCGCGCCGACGGCGAGCACCGACGAGAACGCGCCGCCGCCGGTGCCGAACGCCCGCTTGCGCCGGTCGTACCCGCGCGCTTCGAGCAGTTCGTCGATCTCGACTTTCATCGCCGGGATCAGCAGGCCGAACACCAGCAGCGCCGCGGTGATCGCCGCGGCGCTGACGATCCCGAACTCCCGGATCGGCGGCACTGGGCTGGTCAGGTTCGAGAGGAACCCGATCACGGTGGTCGCCGTGACGTAGATCAGCGCGATCCCGACGCCGACGAGCGCGGTCCGCATCGACCCCCGCGGGCTGCCCTCGCCGCCGTTCTCACGCTCCTCGCGGTGGCGCATGAAGATGTGGATCGCGTAGTCGATGCTCAGCCCGATCAACAGCACCGGGACGGCGATGAAGATCTGGTTGAACGCGATGTCCGCCCAGCCCATGAAGCCGAACGTCCACGCGAGCACCGCGCCGATACCGAACAGCCCCAGCAGGATGTCGAGCACGTCGCGGTAGGCGACCACGAGCGCGATCAGCACGAACACGATCGCCAGCGGCCCGACGATCAGCAGGCTGTCGGTCATCGAGCTGGTGATCTCGTCGCTGATGATCCCCGCGCCGAACACGAGGTACTCGCCGCCGTTGGCCTGCCCGCCGAGCGTCTGCATCGCCAGCTGGGCGTCGATCACGTCCTCGCCGGCGGCGCCCTGGGCCGCGGAGCCGTCACCCTCCATCGTCACGATCAGCATCGTGGCGTTGGCCTCGGTCGATCCGGGCTCGTAGTGGGTCGGCATCAGGGCGAACGGCCCGGGACCGTCGCCGCCGTTCCCGCCGGCGTCCTCGCCGAGCACGGTCTGGATCGTGTCGTGGATCTCCGACTCGTTCATCGAGCGCAGCTGCTCCTGCTGCTCCTCGAGGGTGGCGTTAGAAGCGTTCTCGTACTGCTGGCGCTCGGTTTCGAGCTGGTCGGCGAGCTCTTGGAGTCGCTCAGCGTCCTCCTGAAGCGCCGCGGAGCGCTCCTGCAGGGCGGCGTACTCGTCTTCGAGCACGCCCTGCGTCCCGAGACGGTACGCCTCCTGTGCCTCGGCCTCGGAGGAGGCGTTCCGGAGCTGTTCGGCGGCACGCTCGAACGTCGCGGCGTCCTCCTCGTCGAGTTCGACGCTCGTGTTCGCGCGCACGTCGGCGAACGCGGCCTCGACGCTCGCGTCGGGGTTCTGTCGGAGCGCCGTCAGCGACTCACGCAGCAGCCCCGCGGTGGCGGTCAGCGTCTCGTTGCGCTCCCGGATCGCCGCCCGCTCCTCGCTGACGCTCTCGTTGAGCGCCCGCAGTTCGGCGGCGGTGCGCTGGACGTCCTCGCCCTCCTCGGCGCTGATCGCCGTGATCGCGATCACGTTCGCGATGCTCGTGCTGGGCTGGTCGCCCGACAGCGTCGCGTTGATCGTCTCGTTGTCGTGGAGCGTCTGCTGGTACTCCAGCATCCCCACGAGCGACGACTGGTCGAACACGTCGCCGTCGCGCTGTATCACCTGCGCGGTGGTGGTGTCCCCGTCGCCGGTCGAGAAGTTCTCCTCGGCGTAGTCCAGCGCCTCGCCCTCCGGCGAGTCGGTCTGGAACTGGTCGAGCGAGGACGTCTGCTCGACCATCGCCGCGCCGCTGCCGATGGCGACGGTCAACACCAACATCACCGCGATCACCACCCGGCTGTGGTCCATCACGGCGTCGACGACGGCGTCGACCCCTCTCATCCGCACCTCCGCTCGTCCGCCACACGCTGGCCAATCATCTGTCTGTACTATCGTACTAACAGCCGCGCCATAACCCTTCCGACTCGGTGAACGCTCGTTCAACATCGGGACCGGAAGCAGACGGAAGCGCTTTCCCCGGCGGCCCGCTGAGGGGGCGTATGTCGTTGGTTCCGGAGCGACTCCGGCCGTTCCTGGCCGGGCTGTTGGGCACCATCGCGACCGGGTTCGGCCAGTTCTACCTGCGGCGCTGGCTGCGCGGCGTCGGCTGGCTGGCGCTGGCGTTCGCGGTGACGTTCGCGTTCGTCCCCGAGGGGACGCTGATGGCGATGAGTTCGGGCGAGGCCATCGCCGACAGCACCGCGCTGTACCCCACGATGGCCGTCCAGTTCGCCGGCGCGTTCGACGCGTTCCTGCTGGCCTACCGGAACCGCACCGATCGCGACGTGACGCCGGACGTCGACGTGCCGGTGGTCTCCGAGGAGAGCCCGGGGATGGTCACCTGCCCCAACTGCGGGAAGGAGGTCGACGCCGACCTCGAGTTCTGTCACTGGTGTACGACCGAGTTCCCGGCGGCCGACTCCGAGTGAGGCCTCACGACCGACACCCATATCCTCCGGACTGAACATTCGATCGACATGGGGGAGACACCACCGTTCCTCGCCGACCCCGAGAGCACCCGCGAGTCGATCATGCGGGCGACGTATCTCGCGCTGTGTGAACACGGCTACGCGGGGCTGACGATCCAGCGGATCAGCGAGTCCTTCGAGAAGAGCAAGTCGCTGCTGTACCACCACTACGACGACAAGGACGAACTACTGCTGGCGTTCCTCCAGTTCATGCTGGAGGAGCACGAGGCGTCGGTGCCCGAGACGGCCGACGGCGACGCCGTCGAGCGCCTCGACGCGGTCCTCGACGCGATGCTCGCCCCCTCCCTCGCCGCGGAGCACGAGGAGTTCACCGCCGCGATGGTCGAACTGCGGGCGCAGGCCGCCCACGACGAGCGCTACCGCGAGCAGTTCGCCGAGCACGACCGAGTGTTCCGCGACCGACTCGTCGACGTGATCGCCGACGGCATCGACGCCGGCGCCTTCCGCGAGGTCGACCCCGAGAGCGTCGCGGAGTTTCTGAGCACGGTCGTCGCCGGCGCGATGACCCGCCGAGTCACCGGCGGCGAC
>NZ_JBHUDH010000111.1:5257-7424 GCF_042678005.1 Halolamina salina
GCCGCCCGCGACGAACTCGACGACTACGTCGATCGCGTGCTGCTGGCCGAGGACTGATCCGTCCCTCGGCGTGTCGCTTCTCTTCAGACGCCGAGTTCGTCGACCAGTTCGTGAATCTCCGCGACGGTCAGGTCCAGCCGCGTGCTCCGGCGAGGCCGGCTTTAACCCTCGTCCGGGCCAAGCGCGCGTATGGTCTCGAACACGCGGCTGTACGGCGCCGCGATCGCCGTCGTCTCCGGCGCCTACTCGCTGTGGAGCGCGTCGGTCGGGCCGATGGGAACCGGCGGCTGGCTGATGCTCGCGCTGGGCGCCGTCGTGCTCGTCCACGGCGCGCTGTTGCTGACCGACTACGCCGACCGGCTCGGCGACGCCAGCGGCCCGCTGATGATCGCGTACGCGGTCCTGATGCTATTGAACCAGACCCTACTCGGAACGGGGATGATCGACGGAATGGATGGCGGAATGAACGGCGGCATGGGTGGCGGGATGCAGGGCGGCACGACCATGCCGAGCGCCGGGATGGGCTGGGACGCCGGGATGGTGGCGCTCGCGCTGCTGATGCTGCTCAGCGGCGTCATCATGACGCAGGACGACTCCTCGGACGGCGGGATGTAGACGGGGCGGGCGGCCGCTACCCGAGTTTGTCGACGAACGGTGCGACGCGTTCGTGCCCGAACTGGGCCGCCTCGCCCCCGTCGACGCGGCGCACGAGCGTGCGGGCGGGGGCGTCCGGGTCGGACGCGTGCGGTCGCAGCGAGTCGTGGCCCACGCCGCCCGCGAGCAGGACGACCGGAGCCTCCGGCGCCCGTACTTCCAGCACGAACAGTCGCGTCCCGTCCACGTCGACGTACTGGACCTCGGTCCGGTAGGTAGCGTCGTCGTCGACGGCCGCCGCCAGTTCGTCCGCGGCGTCGCCCGGGACGGTGAAGCTCAGCGTCACCGGATCGTCGCTCCCCCGGACCGTCGCGTGGTCGGCTACGACTTCGACGACCTCGCGGCCCTCCTCGCGGTACGTCGCCGCGGTCGATCCCACGACGTTGCGGACGCGCGTCCACGCCGCAGCGAGAGGATGATCGCCCGACATCGTCAGCCCCCGGCCCCGCTGGCGGCCGCGCTGGCCTCCTCCTCGTTCTCGAGGTTGGTCTCTGAGTCGATCGCGTCGCGGATCCCGTCGCCGAGCGCGTTGAACCCCGTCACGACGATCACGATCAGCACGCCCGGCATCACCGCGATGTGCCACGAGACGGTCGTGAGCAGGGGTTGGCCGACGTTGACGAGCCGGCCCCACTCCGGCGTGGGCGCGGTGACGCCCAGCCCGAGGAAGGAGAGGCCCGCGGCGCCGATGATGATGCCGCCGAGGCTCATCGACGCGTACACCAGCAGGTAGCCGACGACGAACGGGAAGATGTGCCGCAGCATCGTCCGCGGCGAATCGAGGCCGTAGCCGTCGGCGGCGTCGACCCACGCGCGCTCGGACACCTGCAGCGCCGGCCCACGGACCGCGCGCCACAGCGACGGCCAGCCCGTCAGCGCGAAGATCAACGAGAGCAGCACCGCGCCGTTGTACAGCCCGGCGATCCACGTCTGGGAGAGCACCACCGAGAGCATGATCACCACCAGCAGCTGGGGCAGCGACTGGGTCGCGTCGCTGAGCAGGACGATCGCGAGATCGACCAGCCCGCCGTAGTACGCGCTGATCAGCGCGAGTGCCGCCGAGACGGCCGCGCTGACGGTGATCGCGACCAGCCCGATGAACAGCGACACCCGCGCGCCGAGCGCGACCGCGGTGAACAGGTCCTGTCCCGACGGGAGCGTGCCGAACGGGTGGTAGCGGTTGTACCGGTCGTAGCTGAACAGCCCGACGTTGCGCTCCGGGATCCCCTGCGAGGTGGAATCGAGATTCGCCTGCCCGACCGTCACCGTCTGCACCGCGCCGGCGTCCTCGTCGTAGTAGCTCACCTCGTAGCTGAACGGGTCCTCGACGTTGCGCTCCATCGTCGTCGGGCCGAGCGCGGGCGCGAACAGCGCGAGGATCAGGAACAGCACCACGACGACCAGCCCGAACTGCCCCCAGCGGTGGCGGGCGAACCCCCGGACCGCGTCGTCGCGGGGGGTCCAGTCGGCGGCGCGGTACTCCTGCCGGTAGATGCGCAGTCCCCAGACGGCC
>NZ_JBHUDH010000111.1:7503-23450 GCF_042678005.1 Halolamina salina
ACAGCCAGACACACCAGACGCCGCCGTAGAGGAACGCCAGCGACACCCGCAGCGCCCACGCGCCCGCCGGCGACAGCCCGAGGAACGTCCCCTGCCAGCCGGAGCCGGGGACGTACGCCCCCTGGTTCGGGATCGTCCCCCGGCTGATCAGGGTGGGGATCGAGTCGGCGAGGCTCGACGCGCCGGCGCCGAGCGGGAGCACCTCGGCGGCGAACTGCAGTACGGCGCCGAACTCCGGCAGCGCCAACAGGCCGGCGACCAGCGCCCAGCCGGCCGCGGAGGTGACGAGGACGGGAAGCCGACGCGTCCGGTCGGCGTCCCGCTGGTAGACGTTCCCGCTCATCGTCGCTCCTCGTAGCCGATCCGCGGGTCGATCACCGTGTACAGCAGGTCCTGTGCGATGTTGATGGAGACCGTGATCAGGATGAACACGAACATCAACGAGCCCGCAAGCGGGAGGTCGCCGCTGGTCATCGCCTCGTAGAACAGCGTCCCGATCCCGTTGATCCCGAACACGACCTCGACGAGCACGCTCCCGCCGACCAGCAGGTACGCCTCGCTGGTGACGATCGGGATCAACGGGATCATCGCGTTCCGGAGCACGTGCTTCCCGATGATCCGGTGATCCGGGACGCCGGTGGCCTTCGCCATGTCGACGAAGTCCTCGGTGATGATCTCGAGGACGGCGGTCCGGGAGAGCCGGAGCTCGTTGCCCATCGACGCCGAGCCGAGCACGAACGCGGCGGGGAGGATCTGCTTCGTAGCCGTGACGAACCCGTCGACGGTGCCGAGGTTCGAGAGGTCGGGCGCGCCGACGAGCTCGGTCTCGACGAGGAACGACTCCCAGCCGGCGCCGAGGAACAGCGAGTCAGTGCGGGACAGCAGCGCGAGCAGGATCACCGCCAGCCAGAAGTTCGGCATCGCCCGCCAGACGATCCCCCCGACCGAGGCGGCGTAGTCCTCCGCGGAGTTGGCGTTGAGGCCGGCGTAGATCCCCAGCGGGATGCCGACGAAGATGGGGATGAGCACCGCCCAGAGCCCGAGCCAGATCGTCCGCGGCCCGAACTGCGCGAGCAGGGAAATCGTGCTCTGCCCCGGGTAGACGACCCACGACTGCCCGAGGTCGAACGTGATCAGGTCCGTCATGTACTCGACGTACTGCACGCTGATTGGATCGGTGAGACCGAGCTGTTGCTTGATGCGTTCGAGCTGCTCCTGTGCCTGTGCGCTGTTGACCGGGCCGACGATCGCCGCGGCCGGGCTGAGCGGGCCGACCCGGATTATCAGGAACGTCGCCGTCGTCCCCAGCCACAGCACGGGGATCGACATCAGGATCCGGCGGAGCAGGTAGCCGAGCCGATTCATGAAACGTAGTCGGGTCGAACAGTAATCATGAGGGGAGAAAAATCGGCCGGCGAGTCAGAACGTCACGTCGTCGTACAGGCGGTCGTGGAAGCCGCTGCTCTGGACCGGCACGTCGACGTCGTCGTACCACCACTGCTGGCCGCGCGGGTGGTAGTTCGTGAGGTAGATCGCGTCCTCCCAGATCGCCTCCTCCATCGTGATGAACGCCTCGTTGCGGGCCTGCTGTGCGTCCTCGCCGGGGCCGAGGTTGTTCTGGATCTGCTCCCACGCCTCGGCCGCGCGCCCGGAGGCGTCGGAGGGGTCCTCACGCCACCGGACGAGGTTCCCCTCGTACGGCCGGCCGAACTTGAGCATGTCCATGGGTGAGGGGTACTCCAGCCCGTTCCCGAGCGTGTACATGTCGAGGTTCCCGCTGACGGCCTCGCTGATGATGGTGTTGAACGGCGCCCGCTCGATCGTGAGGTCGACGTGGATCGCCGACGCCTTCGAGCGGAGGACGTCCGCGATCCGCGAGTAGGCGTCCGGGTTCCGGTCGTTGTACAGCGAGAGCGTGATCGAGGCGGGGTTGTCGGGACCGTAGCCCGCCTCCTCCATCGTCGTCCGTGCCTCCTCCATCATCGCCTCGTTGTAGCCGTACGGGAAGTTCTCCTCCGCGTGCTGGTCGTACGCCTCCTTCCCGCCGGGGAACACCGACGGCGGGCTCTGGTGGTACGCCGGCTCGCCGACGCCGCGGAACCCCTGTTCGACGAAGTTCTCCTGATTGACCGCGTAGTTCAGCGCCTGCCGGACCGGCTTCTCGACGCGCGAACAGTCGAAGATGAAGTACGCGGTGTAGGCGTCGTCCCACGTCGCGTAGTTCACGGTCTCGTCGTTCGACAGCGGCCCGTACGTCCCGACCCGCTGGCCCAGTTCGCGGGTCTCCTCGAAGGAGACCTTGCTCGGGTCGAACCGGGAGTTGGGGAGCTGGAACACCTGGACGCTTTCGTTAACCGCGCGCTGGTAGCTCGCCTGCGTGTTCTGGACCACCTGCATCCGGATCTCGTCGGGACCCGGCTCCTCGCCGTGGTACTCCTCGTCGGCGGCGAGGACGACCTCCGTCCCCGTCTCGACGGTCTCCGCACGGAAGGGACCCGTCCCGATCGGCGACTGCGAGGCGAACTCCGAGTACGCCATCTCGCCGTCGTACCCCTCGACATCGCCGACGATCCCCTCCGGGACCGGGCTCAGCGAGCCGTACGCGAACCAGAACAGCGCGTCGAAGAAGGGGCTGGCGAGCGTCACTTCGAGCGTGGTGTCGTCGACCGCCTCGACCGCGAGGCTGCCGGGCTCGTACACCTCCTGCTCCTCGCCGTCGACCGTCTCGGTGGTGGTGTCGTGTTCGATCTGGAAGCCGCCCTCGAGGATGACGCCGCCCTCCTGACTGTTCTCGGAGGCGGCGAGGCGCTCCCAGGAGTACACCACGTCCGAGGCGGTCAGCTGCTCGCCGTTGTGGAACGTCACGTCCTCCCGGAGCTGGAACGTGTACGTCCGCCCGTCGTCGGACACCGAGTAGTCCGAGACCAGCTGCGCCTCCGGCTCCAGACTCCCACGGGGGAGGGCGAACAGCTCGCTGAACACGTGGTCGGAGACGAGCTGTGAGCCGTCGCCTTTGATCTGTACCGGGTCGAAGTTCGCCGCGTTCGGGATCGACAGCGACAGCGTGTTCCCGGTCGGTGTCTCCCCCGCCCCGCCGTCGGTCCCCTCGGTCCCCCCGGACGGCTCCGTCTCCCCGCCCGACGTCGGCGACTCGGTCCCGTTCCCGCCGCCGCTACAGCCCGCAAGCCCCGCGGTGGCGACGACCCCAGCCGTCTTCAGAAATGTCCGCCGTGCACGACCGCCCTCGTTGGAATCTTGCACACGAGCGAGATGCTTTCTGGGGCGAAATAACGGATCGGATACAGGAAATCACACAGGGGTATGCATATTTTAAAGTCGTATTATCCCGTGTATACTCATCTATACGGGTCACACCGGTTGCGTCAGGAGGGCTATATAGTCGCGTGGCGGCCGACCCGAAGTTTTATTTCTTTAGGTACCCCTAAATCGGGACGATGCCGACGAACGAGCCGGTCGAGGGGGACGATCGGGCGGAGCTACCCGCCGTGAACGCCCACTGTCTCTCGACCGAGCGAACCGTGTTCACCGAACAGGGGAACGAGGACGGCTGGATCTCGACGGATCTGACCGTCGAGGTCCGCCGCTAGAGGCTGTCGTCGCCGAGGTAGCGCTCGATCGTGTGCGCGTCCCGTTCGATCGTAAGCAGTCCTTCTTCCAGCGCCTCGGCCGTGCGCTCGTCGCTGACCGATCGGGCCGTCTCGATCGCCTCGCGGAACGTCACCGCGAGCGCCGCGTAGCCGTCGAGGTCGCTCGCGAGCGCGTCGCGCAGCGCGTAGGCGTCGCCGCCCTCGATCCGCATCGGCGCGTGCTCGCGGATCCCCATCGGGCCGTTGACCGGGACGCCGCCCAGCGCGTGGACGCGGATCGCGAGCTCGTCGGTCAGGTCGCTGAGCCGGTCGGCCTGCTCCTCGAGCCGTTCCTCGACCTGGTGGGACTCCGCGCCCTCGATCGTCCAGTAGTGCTTGCGGAGCTGATTGAACAGGATGTACAGCCCCGAGAGACAGCGGTTCACGTCCTCGATCACCGCGGCGGCCGCCTCGGGGTCGAGCCGGAGCTCGTTGTCGCCGACGGTGCCCCACTCGCGGCGGCGCTCCTCCTCGGCCGGGTGGCGAAGGTGTGGCGCGCTCATCGGTCCACCTCCACGAGCGCGTCGTCCTCGAGGTAGCGCTCGATCGTGTGCGCGTCCCCCTCGATCGTCTCGAGGCGGTCCGAGAGCAGTTCGTAGCTGGCCTCGTCGCCGATCTCGTCGGCGGTGTTGATCGCCTCGCGGAAGCTGACCGCCAGCGTGGCGTACGCGTCCAGATCGCCCTCGAGCGAAGCGCGCAGGCTGTAGAGGTGCTCGGCTTCGAGGTGGACCGCCGCGTACTCCTGGATCTCCGGCGGGGTGCTCACGGGGACGCCGCCGAGTTCGGTGATCCGCTCGGCGACGCTGTCGTCGATCTCGCGGAGCCGTTCGTAGGCGTCGCCGAGGAACTCGGCGACCTCCCCGGACTCGGCGCCCTCGGCGCTCCAGTAGTGTTTCCGCACGAGGTAGAAGAGGTTGAACGCCCCCGCGTGGGCGACGTTCAGCGCCTCCACCATCTCGGCGGCCTCCTCGGGGTCGAGCCGGACCGCGTTCCCGTCGACGGTTCCCCGTTCCTGTCGGACGGTCCCGTCCGGCAGGTCGCGGACGAGCCGTCCGCGTTTGGGCTCGGACACGGGTTACTCCTGGACGAGCGTGTCGTTCTCGAGGTAGTGGTCGATGTCGTGGGCGTCGTCCTCCAGATCCTCCAGCACCTCGCGGAGGAGCTCGGCCGTCGCGTAGTCGCCGAGGTCGGTCGCGAGGCCGACGTGCTCGCGCACGTTCTCGATCACGTCGCCGTACGCCTCAAGGTCGGCCTCCAGCGAGTCGCGGATCGCGTACACGTCCTCGCCCTCGAACTCGACGTAGGCGTGCTCCTCCTGTGCGGCCGGGCCCGCGACGGGCACGCCCCCGAGCGCCTGTGCGCGCTCGGCGATCGCGTCGGCGTGGTCCTCGAGCGTCCCGGCGGCGTCGTCGAGGAAGTCGTGAAGGTCGCCGGATTCGGCGCCCTCGACGTTCCAGTGGTGCTTGCGAACCTGGTGATAGAGCACGTACGTCGACGCCAGATCGCGGTTCAGGGCGTCGACGATCTGCTCGGCCTTCTCGGTGTCGATGCGAACGGCGTTCTCCTCGACGGTGTCGGCACGCTGTCGGGCAGTCTTCTGGGTACTCATAGGTGTCTACAGGTAGGGACGGGACACTGATAAATCTTACAGCCGATACCGCCAGATTTCGGGGGTTTCGGACGGCCTAAACGCCCGAAACGGGCACTCCCAAACGCCGGTCTTCCGGGCCGTCGACCCGGTGGCTACTCCCCGCGCGATCCGTACCTGTCCTCCGCCCAGTCGTCGTTGTCTATCCCCTCCCGTTCGATGTAGTCCTCGAGCACCTCGTACACGGTCCGGGCGAGGTCCGTCAACGCGGTGTCGATCGTCGCGAGGTCGTCCGAGTCGAGCGACACGCTCACGTCCTGCTCCTGCCAGTCATCGGGAATCTCCGGCACGTCGAACCGAAGCCGATCCTCGGTCGGATCCCAGTAGAAGTCGATCGCGTGGAACAGCCCGAGATCACGGACGGCCTGGGCCTGCGTCTCGTCGAGGTCGGTGTACTCCTCCCACTCGTTGAACCCCTCCCTCCACGCGCCTGACTGGAGCAGGTCCTCGAGATCCTCACGGTAGAAATCCTCCGAGCCGAGCGTGTCGTCGTCCCACTCGAAATCTCGGGGCATCCCACGGTTCGAGAGGTCCGGCGGGTCGGGCATCGCGATATCGAGTGACATACCCGACAGTTCGCCCGGACGAGGGATAAAGCCCGTTGCCGAAGACTGGCGTCGACGATCGTGGCGCGGTCGTCGGGACGAACGCGCTGCCGGCCGTCGAGTGTACGCCGGAACACTACCCACGAGTTGCTACTAGCAGGCTCCGCGGAACGAAAATCGAGCGTTCTGTGGTTAGTGTTCGACGGTCGTGACGGTGAACAGCGAGTCGTCGGAGAGCACACTCTGGACGCGGCCGTGCCACACGTCGGCGAACAGCTCGCGCTCCTCGTCGCTCGCCGTCCCCTCGATGATCTGTTGGAGGTTGCCGAGTGCTGGCCCGCCGTCCGGGACGTCGCCGACGTGGTAGGTCACCTCGACGGTTTCGTCGGTGTCGGTCCGGCGGAAGCGGAACGTCGGGGCGGCAGTATCGGGGTCGAACGCGTCGAACGTCAGCATGTTCCGGCGGTCACCGTAGCCGCCGGCGAGCCCGCCGAAGCCGTCCTCCTGGGCCGCGCCGGTCACGTACGAGATGAGGCGTCCCATCACGCCGTACGTGGCGTCGTCGCGCGGTCCCGCAGCGAGTACCTCGATCTCGCTCCGGACGGGGAGATCGTCCGGATACAGCGCGTCGAGGCCCAGCTGGGCGATGCGATAGGCGCCCGACGCTGTCGGGCAGGAGTGACCCGCCGCCGTCACCACGTCCTCGTAGGTGACGACGAACGGGTCGCCGGGGTCGAGGACGGCGAGCGCTTCCGCGACGGGGTCACGGACCCGGATCGGTTCGACGTCGTATTCGACGGCCATGTTCGAGCCGGGACGGTTCGTGTCGGTCGGGGTCGTGTTCTCTGACATCGTGGTCGGGTGTAATCGTTGGTTCGTGACTCGGTCCTGTTCAGTACCGCAGCAGCCGCATCCCGTTGCCGATCACGGCGAGGACGCTCGCCTCGTGAACGAGCATCCCGAGCGCGAGCGTGACGTAGCTCGTCAGGACCCCTGCCAGCAGGAGCGTCACCGTCAGCACCGCGAGGCCGACGTTCTCGTAGATGTTCCGCCGGGTGGCCTTGCTGAGCGTCACCGCGTAGGGGATCCGTTCGAGGTCGTCCGCCATCAGCGCCATGTCCGCCGTCTCGATGGCGGTATCCGTGCCGGCGGCGCCCATGGCGATACCCACGTCGGCAGTCGCCAGCGACGGCGCGTCGTTGATGCCGTCGCCGACCATCGCCACGACGTGGCCAACCTCGCGGAACTCCTCGATGACAGTCTGCTTGTCCTCGGGGAGCAGCTCCGCGCGGTAGTCGTCGATACCGACCTCCTCGGCGACCGCGCGGGCGGTCCGTTCGTTGTCGCCAGTCAGCATCACCGTCTCGATGTCCGCGTCCTGGAGCTGCTGGACGACGCCGGGTGCGGCCTCGCGCAGTTCGTCCCGGAGCGCGATCGCACCGACGACGACGCCGTCGCGGACCACGTGAACGGTCGTTTCGCCGCGCTCCTCGCGGCTGCGAACGTACTCCGCGACCTCGTCGGGGAGCTCGACCCCGCGCTCGTCGAGCAGTGCGCGGTTCCCGACGACGATCTCGCGACCGTCGTAGTGAGCGACGACGCCCTTCCCGGCGACCACGTCGAAGTCGTCCGGGTCAGGGAGCGACCGCGCGTCCGTGATTGCTGAACCGTCGTCCGCTCGGGTCGTCGTCGTCCCGCCATCGGTCGCGGGGTCCCGTCGGTTCTGCGCCGCCTCGAGGATGGCGTCGCCGAGGTGGTGTTCGCTCTTCTTCTCGGCGACGGCTGCAAGCTCCAGCACGTCGCTGGCCTCGGCGTCGAACCCGGCGACGTCGGCGACGGTCGTCTCGCCCTTCGTGAGCGTGCCCGTCTTGTCGAAGGCGACGAGGTCGATCTTGCCCGCCCGCTCGAGGTGCTCGCCACCCTTCATCAGAACGCCGCTTCGGGCGGCGTTACCGATCGCGGAGACGATGCTGACCGGCGGCCCGATCACCAGGGCCCCGGGGCAGCCGATGACCAGCAGCGTCAGCGACAGGATCGCGTTCTGCGTGACCGCGTAGGCCCCGATGGACAGTGCGATCACACCGGGGGTGTAGTACTTCGCGAAGCGGTCGATGAGGCTCTCCGTCGGGGACTGCGCCTCCTGGGCCTCCTCGACGCGCTGGATGATCCGCTGGAGCGTCGTGTCCGAGCCGGCGCCCGTCGTCTCGATCTCCAGTGAACCTTCCTGGTTGATGGTGCCGGCGTACACTTCGTCGCCGTCGGCCTTGTGGACGGGCGCGCTCTCGCCGGTGACCGGCGCCTGGTTGACGGCGCTCTCCCCGTCGACGACGTCGCCGTCAACGGGGATCTTCTCGCCGGGCTTGACGATGACGACCTCGCCCGTTTCGACCTCGCGGGCGGGCACCTCTTTTTGCTCGCCGTCGCGGCGCACGGTGGCCGTGTCGGGCGTCATCTCCAGCAGTTCTTCGAGGGCGTTGCGCGTCTTGCGCATTGTCCGCCCCTCGAGGTACGACCCCAGTGCGAACAGGAAGACCACCGCGGCGGCCTCCCAGTACGAGCCGATACCGATCGCGCCGACGGCGGCCAGGGTCACGAGCGTCTTGATGCCGAGCGTCCGGTTTTTGACCTCGTGGTAGGCCGTCTTGGCGATGTCGTAGCCGCCGACGATCGCCGCGAGAACGAGGATGGCGGAGCTCGCGGTATCGAGGCTGGTGAGGTAGCCGAGCGTCCAGCCGCCGGCGTACAGCAGGCCGCTCACCGCGACGATGACGGCCTTCCGATTTTTGCGATAGTACCGTTTGACTGATTGGGTATCCATGGCTCTCCTCCTCAGGCAGGCTGGGGCGTGTACCCCTGATTTTCGATGGTCTGTTCGAACGTGGCGGGGTCGGCGACGCTGTCGTCGTAGTCGATCTCGACGCGGCCGGTCGAGTAGTGTACCTCGACATCTTCGACGCCCTCCTGATTCGAGAGGGCGCGTTCGACGGTGCTCGCACAGCTCGGGCAGTCGAAGTCCATCACGCGGAGTTGCGTCGTTTCGGTCATCGCAGTTCAACGTAGCATCCGTGCAGCCATAAGTATTTTTTAAATGATATGTTTGAATGGAGATACGAGCTGTTTGAACGGACAAACGAGTCGTCCAGAGCTTTCAGAACTCTCCCGAGACCGGACGTCGAGCGAAGCTCGAATGCCGGTCGTCATTACTTAGCGTGTACAGGCCGTTAGTTCACGTATGAGCACGTCCGATGCCGCCCACGATCTCGAGGATATCGCCGTTCGAGACACGCGGGTCTCCGACGCTATCGACGAACCGATGCGGGCGATGATCCTCGATATTCTCGCCGAAAAAGCGCGGACGGCGAGCGACGTACACGAGCGCCTCGCTGACCGCGGGGTAGACCGGACGGAGAACACCGTGCGTCACCACATCAACGAACTTCGGGATGTGGGCCTCGTCGACGTGGTTCGATTCGAGGAGGGACGGGGCGGGACAACGAAGTACTACGGGGCAAACACGACCGTTCTCTCGTACTCGCTGCCGGAGTCAGCCGATCCCGCTATCGAGGAGATGATCGACGCGGTCCAGCCACAGATCGAGAGTGTACTCGGGACGCTGACCGAGGAGTACGACGACGCGATAGACGAGATCACGGCGGAGATGCAACCCTGCGAGCACTGTCGTACCCAGAAATACGAAACCTACGTGCTCCTGACAGTCCTCCGCCGGGCCTTCGTCCGAGCACATCGAGACGGGGAGTCCGCATCCGCCACGCAGGAGTCCTGAGACGTATCGTTTTGACCCGAGAAAACATGACATCGAACATTTACGTGGTGTCTGCAGCATAGACATCCGAACCCGACAGATGTGAGTACTCCCGGTAGACCTCTTCTCGGGTTCGTTGTCACCGACCGTTTCCACAAATCCGACGGGAACGAGGCGTCAATACCGAAGAACGCCGTTCGACGATAGCCGATAGCTGAAGCGATCTATATTTTCAGATAATTCTTAAGGAACGCTCGAAATGTACGCCCGGAACACTAACTGCCAGCCTCATCCCGGGGCTGCGTGCCGCGTCGGCTGGCTAACCCTCGTGCCGGGCGACCGGGTACGCCCCGGCGGGCGGTCGCTCTCGCGACGGGTGTTCCGCGCCCGGGTTCGCCACGCTGTCATCGCTCCCATGCGGGAGTGCTCGGGTGGGGACTGAAGGCGCGGACTCGATCTACCGGGCGCAGGTGGTTAAAAGGTGCGTCGGGTTGGTCGGTCGTCGCCGGCTGCTCGCGTCGGCGACACCCTCACTCCTCGCCCACGGGCTCCTGCGGCGTATCGGCGGCGACCGGCTCGATCCCCTTGCGGTCCGCGTCGAGCTCCGAGAGGCCGTAGACGAGGCCGACGAGCGCGAGGACGCCGACCGGGAGCAGCGCGACCGGGGTGATCCGGGTGACCCCCCACACGAGCAGCAGCACGACGGCGACGAGCGCCACGGTGAGCGCGTAGTACAACTGCGTGCGGACGTGGTCGACGAGGTCGGCGCCGGTGAACGTCGCCGAGAGCACCGTCGTGTCCGAGATGGGTGAGCTGTGGTCGCCGAAGATGGCGCCGGAGAAGATCACGCCGACCATCGCCGCGATGATGGTGTGGTCGCCGGTGAGGCTCCACGCCACCGGGATCACGATCGGCGTCAGGATCCCCATCGTCCCCCAGGAGGTGCCCGTCGAGAACGCGATAAAGGCCGCGAGCACCAGCACCAGCGCGGGCAGCACCGCGATCGGGAACTGGTCGCCGACGATCCCAGCGACGTACTCGCCGGTCTGGAGCGCGCTCACGACCTCGCCGATCCCCCACGCGAGCACGAGGATCGAC
Source organism: Halolamina salina (assembly GCF_042678005.1). Lineage (GTDB taxonomy): Archaea > Halobacteriota > Halobacteria > Halobacteriales > Haloferacaceae > Halolamina > Halolamina salina. The sequence continues at coordinate 18,205 of NZ_JBHUDH010000111.1, forward strand.
ACCGCGGTGAGCATCAGGCCGAACCCCTCGATCACCGTGTCCGTTGACTCCCCGAGAGTGAGGATGCCGTAGAACTTCCCGAGCAGGAACCCGGTGACGACCATCGCGAAGGAGCCGTAGATGAGCGCCGACGCGAAGTCGGCGTTGGTCACCATGTCCATCAGGCTCGCGCCGGGCGAGTAGCCGGTCCACAGCGCGCTCCCGATCGTGACGGCGATGAGCACTGCGATCGGCACGAAGAAGCTCACGAGCCGGGGGTCCCTCGCGCTCGGCTCGCCGAGGTCGGACTGCACGTCCTGCATCGGGCGGGCGTCCTCGCGGTTCACTTGCCCGGTGCTCCACGACCGGTGCTCGGCGTCGAGCATCTCGCCGTAGTCACGCCCGGAGAAGACGATGATCGCGACCATCACGATCGCGAGGATGGAGTACATATTGAACGGGATGGAGCTGAGGAACACCTCGAACGCCGGCGGGTGGTCGGCGACGCCGGCGGCCTCGTAACCGTCGGTGATGAGCGAGAGTTGGAACGCGACCCACGAGGAGATGCCCAGCGTCGCCACCGGCGCCGCCGTGGAGTCGACGATGTACGACAGCTTCTCCCGGGAGATCCGCAGGTGGTCGGAGACGTCCTTCATCGCGGAGCCGACGATCGCCGTGTTGGCGTAGTCGTCGAAGAAGAGTACGACCCCGAGCAGCCACGCCACGGCGCCGACTTTCCGTTGGGTGTCGAGCTTCGCGATCGCCCAGTCGCGGACGGCGTAGGAGCCGCCGAGGTTCCAGATCATCGCGACCCCCGCCCCCAACAGGAGCGTGAAGACGAGGATGCGGACGTGGAAATCCCCGGCGACCGCGGCGACGATCCAATCGAACGTCTGGACGATCCCGAGCCCGCCCGTGTAGATCACCGCCCCGGCCCAGATGCCGAGGAACAGCGACAGCACCGCCTTCCGGGTCACGATCGCGAGCACGATCGCGAGCAACGGCGGGAGCACCGACAGTGCGCCGAACTCTGATGCCATATTCGTGGAGATATATCTCGAGAGCGTATAAAACAAGCAGGCACTTCACCCGGACGTGGGAGGAAGCCACACGTTCCTCAGTACGTCCGCGGCGCCGACCCCGACGAAGCACCAGCAGGCGCGGGGGGCCGCCGAGGATTCGTCGGCGGCGGCCGAGGCGCGCCGACGGTTCGCAGCCGAACCGGGATCGAGAGCACGGAACTCTCGAAATCGGCAGTTAGCCGGGTTCTCTCGCCCGCTACCCGAACGCACTTACCGTCGGCTCCCCAGCCACAGGTAATGTCCGTTCGTGTCGGCCTGCTCGGCGCTACCGGCGCCGTAGGCCAACGGTTCGTTCAGCTACTCGAAGACCACCCGACGTTCGAGATCGCCGCGGTCACCGCCAGCCCGGAGAGCGCCGGGAAGAGCTACCGCGACGCCGCCAAGTGGCGCGTCGACACGCCGATCCCGGATCACGTCGCCGAGATGACCGTCCGCGAGACGACGCCGGAGGCGCTGCCGGACGATCTGGACCTGCTGTTCTCCTCGCTGCCCTCCGGCGTCGGCGCCGCGGTCGAGCCGGAACTCTGCCGGGCGGGCTACGTCGTCTCCTCGAACTCCTCGAACGAGCGCATGGCCGAGGACGTGCCGCTCACGATCCCGGAGGTCAACCCCGACCACCTCGACCTGCTCGAGACCCAGCGCGAGGAGCGCGGCTGGGACGGCGCGCTCGTCAAGAACCCCAACTGCTCGACGATCACGATGGTCCCGACGCTCGCCGCGCTCGATCAGTTCGGTCTCGAACGCGTCCACGTCGCGACCCTGCAGGCCGTCTCCGGCGCGGGCTACTCCGGCGTCACGTCGATGGAGATCATCGACAACGTCCTCCCCCACATCGGCGGCGAGGAGGCGAAGATGGAGACCGAGTCCCGGAAGCTGCTCGGCGACGTGGAGAACGGCGAGCTCTCGCTGCACGACGTGGACGTGTCCGCTTCCTGCAACCGCGTCCCCTCGCTCGACGGCCATCTGGAGAACGTGTTCGCCGAACTCGACGCCAACCCCGATCCCGAGGCCGTCCACGAGGCGCTGGAGAGCCTCGACGGCGCGGACCTGCCCTCCGCCCCCGATCAGCCGATCCACGTGTTCGCCGACCCGGATCGACCGCAGCCGCGGCTCGACCGAATGCGCGGCAAGGGAATGCAGATTTCGGCAGGTGGGCTGCGCGAGACCGCCGAGGGGGTCCAGTACAACTGTCTCGCACACAACACCATCCGCGGCGCCGCCGGCGCGTCGGTGCTCAACGGCGAACTGCTGGTCGAGGAAGGCTGGGTCTAAGCTAGGCGACGCGGTTCTCGATCTCGCCGCCCTCTTCGAGCGCCTCGTAGTTCCCCGCCACGATGTCGGCCAGCCGCTCGAAGTACACCGGGGAGTGGCCCGCGTTGTGGGGCGTGATCCGGACGTTGTCGAACCCCCAGAGCGGGTGGTCAGCCGGCAGCGGCTCGGGGTCGGTGACGTCGAGGAACGCGGCGCCGATGGCGTTGCCCCGGAGCGCCCGGACCAGCGCGTCGGTGTCGACGATGCCCCCGCGGGCGATGTTGACGAGGTTCGCGTCCGCCGACATCGTCTTGAACGCCTCGTCGTCGAGCAGGTTCCGGGTCGCGTCCGTGAGCGGGCAGGCGAGCACGACCGAGTCGCTGCGCCGCAGCGCGTCGTGAATCTCGTCGAAGCCGAGCACCTCGTCGGTCGGTCCGCCCTTCTCGGGGGTGTAGCGGACGCCGATCGTGTCGACGCCGAACGGTTCCAGCCGGTCGACGACTGCCTGCCCGATCGCGCCCATCCCGACGACGGTGATTGTTGAGCCGTAGAGCTCCTGACTGCCGAAGGACTGCCAGACGCGCTCCTCCTGCTGGCGGGCCGCGCGGGGGAAGTTCCGCGCCAGCGAGATCAGCGCGCCGATCACGTACTCCGAGATGTTCGGCCCGTGGACGCCGGAGGCGTTGGTGACGGCGACGCCCGCCTCCTCCAGCGCCTTCATCGGGAGGTGGCCCGTCCCGGCGTAGGAGCAGGCGAACAGTTCGAGGTTCTCCGCGCGGTCGAGCATCTCGGGGTCGATGTTGAAGCCGGCGACGACGCGGGCGCCCTCGATCAGCTCCCGCTCCTCCTCGGGCGTCCGGCCGACCGCGATGTCGGCGTCGGGGAGCCACTCGCGCATCGCGTCGGCGTACTCGTCGACGGACAGTCCGTGGATCTTCTGGCGCAACAGCAGCACGTCTGGCTCGCTCATACTCGCGGCGTCGACCCGCGACGGAAAGAGTGTACCCTTCTCGGCAGGTCACGGGCGGCGGGTCGGCCCACCCGAAGCGGCGACGCCCCGCCGACGCAGATCACTGTGAGGGCAACGCTCGACCGACTCGCCCACCTGTTCCCGACATGTCACAGGAAGCGGTCGCGCGCCGGTACACGGACCGGGACACCGCGTAAATCGGTCGTCGCTCACACCACCGGCGGCGCCGTCGGGTCCGTCACCACCGGGATCACGTTCGCCGGCACCTCGTCGAACCACCGCACGTCGAGCACCGTCTCGCCGTCGTCGAGTCGGTCCGGTTCGACGCCGGCGTCCCCGCCCACGGCGTCGGCGGTGAAGAACACCTCCAGCAGGTAGCCGCGGCGCTGGGGGTCGTCACGGCGGACGAACCGCTTCCTGACCGCGCGCCAGACGCCCGTGATCTCGCAGTCGACGCCCGTCTCCTCCCGAACCTCACGTTTGGCGGTCTCGGGGAACGTCTCGCCGGACTCGTGGCCGCCGCCGGGGAGCACCCACGTCTCGGGGTCGCGGTCGTCGCGGAGCAGGAGGAGTCGCCCGTCGTCGTCGGTGACGCGGGCGCCCGCCGCGCCCCGCTGGCCGCGCTCGAACATCTCGACGCCGTGCTCGAAGAACTCGGGATTGTTGAGCCGGGTGGCGTCGACGACCGGGAACGGCCCGAACTGCTCGCGGAGACCGTCGATCCGGTCGTCAATCGCACGGCGCGTGCGGAGCGAGAGCGGGGCGGGCATCGCGGCTCAGGGCTCGCCGACGCCCTCGTCGGTGATCAGCGTGTCCACCAGTTCGACCGGCGTGGCGTCGTACGCGGGGTTCTCGATCTCGACGCCCTCGACGGGTTCGCGCATCACTTCGCTGCCCGGGCGGAACTCGTTCTCGAAGCGGAACTCGTCGATCACCTTGGTCGAGGAGCCGACGACTGTCACGGGCACGTCCTCGCGGTCGGCGACCGCGGCGATAGGGTAGGTGCCGATGCGGTTGTACAGCGTCCCCTCGACGATGCAGTCCATCCCGACGATCACGCGGTCGACCTCGTCCATCACGTAGCCGGCGGCGCTGTCGACCAGCAGGTGGGGCTCCACGCGGTCGATCCCCGCGAGCATCCGGGCGGTCTTGCGCCCGAGGTAGCGCGGCCGGGCCTCGGTGACGTACGCCGTCAGGTGGGTGCCGTCGGCGCAGGCGGTCTCGACCGCTTCGAGGACGGTCGAGGAGTAGTCGTGGGTGAGGATCGTCTCGCCGTCCTCGAACGTGTCCGCCGCGTGGGCGGCCGCGCGGCGCTTGCCCGCCTCGACGCGCTCGACGGCCTCTTCGATGGCCTGTTCGAGCAGCGCCTTGGCCTCCTCGGGCGTGTCGGCCTCGCCCACCACGGCGTCGGTGATGCTGCGCATCGCGGTGTGGAGCGACGCGTGGGAGGGGTTCGCCCGCCGGAGCGCGCCAGCGTTGTGTTCGAGATCGCGGTCGAACGCGTCCGCGGAGACGTACTCCCGATCCAGTAGCTCCCGGAGCGCGGTGGCGGCTTTCACCGCGACGGCCGAGGAGGAGTGGCTCCGCATCTCCCGGATCTCGGCGACCGTCTCGTCGATCATGGTCGCCGCTGGGGCCGCTCGCCCGATAGGTGTTGCTACTCGCGGAACGGGCGAAGGGGACCCCGAGCGGGAAACTTATCCCCCTCACACCACCCACCCCAAACGATGACGGGTGACGGCGCCGACCGCACGCCGGGGACGGCGATCGACCCCCCGGAGTGGTTCAGGTCGGCCGCGGCGGTCTCGAACCCCGAGATCTACGAGCGGTTCGAGCGCGACTGGCCCGACTGCTGGGCGCGCGCCGGCGACCTGCTCGACTGGGAGCGCGAGTACGAGACGGCGTTCCGCGGCGGCGACACGCCCCCGTTCGAGTGGTTCCCCGGCGGCGAACTCAACGCCTCG
>NZ_JBHUDH010000111.1:23522-24336 GCF_042678005.1 Halolamina salina
GTGGAGGCGGGCGACGTGGTGACGATCTACCTCCCGATGGTGCCGGAGCTCCCGGCGGCGATGCTGGCGTGCGCCCGCCTCGGCGCGATCCACAACGTCGTCTTCGCAGGGTTCTCCGCGGACGCGCTCGCGACGCGGATGCGGCGGGCCGACTCCGGCTTCCTGCTCACCTGCGACGGCTACTACCGCCGCGGCGACGCGATCGCCCAGAAGAACAAGGCCGACAACGCCCGCCTCGAACTGGACCGCGACGTGGACGTGGTGGTGCTCGACCACCTCGGGCAGGGCGTCCACCTCGGCGAGGGGTACCACGACTACGACGACCTGATCGACGCACACGAGGGAACGGAGGTCGAGCCGGTCGCCCGGGACGCCGCCGACCCGCTGTTCCGGATCTACACCTCCGGCACCACCGGCGAGCCGCGCGGTGTGACCCACACCACCGGCGGCTACCTCGCCCACGTCGCGTGGACCGCCCAGTCGGTGCTCGATATCCGCCCTGAGGACACGTACTGGTGTGCCGCCGACATCGGCTGGATCACGGGCCACTCCTACGTCGTCTACGGCCCGCTCGCGCTGGGGACGACCACCGTCCTCTCGGCGGGCACCGCCGACCACCCCGAACGCGACCGGCTCTGGAAGCTGATCGACCGCCACGCCGTCGACGTGTTCTACACCGCGCCCACGGCGATCCGGGCGTTCATGAAGTGGGGCGCCGAGCATCCCGAACGTCACGACCTCTCCAGCCTCCGCCTTCTCGGGACCGTGGGCGAACCGATCAACCCCCGCGCTTGGAAGTGGTACTACAAGCACA
>NZ_JBHUDH010000112.1:0-644 GCF_042678005.1 Halolamina salina
CACGGAGGAGTATCTCAATGCTATTGTCGACGAAGCCCTGAAATTACCCTTCTTCCAGGATCGCTCCGATTTTATCGAAGAAGCCGCAGAAAATCATAAAGAAGGCCGGTATGCATCCTCAATCTGCGTGTTGTTCCCGCAGATCGAAGCGTTCACCTGGGTATATGCTGCGTTCTTGGACGAAAAAGGTATTGAAGAGATCTTTGTCGATATCGATGTCTCAGAGGACGGGTTTTGGAACTTCAATCCACGTGACTATGACGAGATCACAGCATACAACGAGAACGGGAACGAGATGGTCGTCAATAGTGTAAAGCAATTGGTCTCGCAAACAGCATTGAATCAACATCTGTACAGCGATGTTGTTGAGTATTTCGCCAATGAGTTATTTGAAGAACGAAATCCGATCCTCCATGGCAACTCCTCTGATTTCAATACAGAAGTCAACTCTGCAAAGAAGCTGATCTTCTTCCGAAATTTTGTGGAAGAGTTTTCAAGTGATTTAACTGACCCGTCACATTGGATGGATGAAATAGAACAAGATATCGACGTTGATTGGAAGGATATTCTCACATCTGACGATGAATGAATCTTCTTTTAACAGAGATAAACTATCAGGATTGGTCGCGCCGCCTGTCGAGGGC
>NZ_JBHUDH010000113.1:0-2964 GCF_042678005.1 Halolamina salina
GGAGGCCGCGGCCGACGGGGCGCTCGTCAGGGGGGGCGGCGCGGCCCACGCCCGGGAGAAACTGGTCGACAGCGCCGCCGAGCGGTTCGTCGTCGTCGCCGACCCGACCAAGGAGGCCGAGCGGCTCTCACACCCCGTCCCGGTCGAACTGCTACCGGACGCACGGGCGCCGGTCGCCGAGGCCGTCCGGTCGGCCGGCGGCGAGCCCGAACTCCGGGCGGCCGAGCGGAAGGACGGTCCCGTCGTCACCGACAACGGGAACCTCGTCCTCGACTGCGCGTTCGGCGAGATCGACGACCCGGACGCGCTCGCGCGGACGCTATCGACCGTCCCCGGGGTGGTCGAACACGGACTGTTCGTCGGGTTGGTGGACGAGGTACACGTCGGGAGCGACGACGGCGTCGAGATCACGTCGTACTGACGGCGACGCCGCTACGCGGTTAGGGGACGAAAAACGGAAAACTGGACGACTGCTTCCGGATTTAAAGGTCGCGCGGCTGGACCGTCTTCCGGTCGTTCTCCTCGGCTCGGCGAGCGGCGTCGTCGAGCAGCTCCTCGACTTCCTCGTCCAGGGCGTCGTAGAAGTCCGAAGCGACGTTCTTCTCATCGAGGTACTCCTTGACGGCGGCCTTGACGATAAGGTTGGACATATGCGTTCCCGACTACTCGACCCCTCTTAATAAGATTTCCCAAATCGACCGAAGGGACCGCGCCAAGGCCCGAAATCAGGACATTTAGGTGTGGCGGTCCGCCGCTCGATCGGCGGCGTCGCCCCGGCTCGACCGCGGCCGCGAGTCGGTACATACGACCGACACGAGCTGAACGAAACCCCGGAGTGACGCCCGGAACCGTTCGTTTCACGCCGACGGAGCGGGAATACCCATAAACCTATTGACCCGTGGGTGGCGTACCCACAATCGCCGGTACCGGTGGATACCGGACAACCGATGTCACGCTGTGACCACTGCGGGTCACACGTCTCCGAGCGCTTCGCCCGCGTGTTCGCTGACGAGGACGGCCGACTCGACGCCTGTCCCTCGTGTGCTGCGAACGCCGGCATCGCGGAGGTCGCCCGGGACCGGACCCGTACCGAAACCCACTGACGGGGTATCGCCACACGACCGCCACGTTCCCGGCGTGGTACGGCGCCGCGCCGGTCCCCGACCCACATCCCACTTTTGCCGCGTCGGACCGGACCGCTTAGGCCCCCCGCTGCACTGGAACGACCGTGCACTACGTCTACGTCCTCTCGTGTGCGGACGACACGCTGTACACGGGGTACACGACCGACGTAGCGCGGCGCGTCGCCGAACACGACGCCGGCGAGGGCGCGAAGTACACCCGCGGGCGGACGCCGGTCGAGGCCGTCCACGTCGAGTCGTTCGAGACGAAGTCGGCGGCGATGTCCCGCGAACACGAGATCAAACAGCTCTCCCGGGCCGAGAAGGAGCAGTTGGTCGAGTCGTCGGCGACGCCGGAACTGGAGTGACACGTCTCGGTCGGCGTGGCAGGCGGGCCGGTCCCTCTACCACTCGGGCTCGTCCTCGATGCCGATGAACTCCGGCGCGCGGCGGGCGTACGTGCCCACGCGGTAGCCGAGTTTGCAGGTCCGGGCGCGGAGGTCGTCGTCGACGAACGCGTAGGCGGCGTCGGCGCCGATCTCCTCCGGTTCGGGTTCCCGACGGCGCTCCGCGAACCGGCTGCTGGCGTTCCGCAGGCCGACCTGCGTGGGGAGCACCCAGCCGTGGACCCCGCGGACGGTGGTCCGCATGTCGTTGAGCGTGTCGGCGATCGTGCCGCCGCCGGCGGTGACCAGCAGCCCCACGACCGTCTCCTCATACTCGTCGAAGCTACAGTAGTCGTGGAAGTTCCGGAACGCCGCGGAGTAGGAGCTGTGGTAGACGGGGGTGCCGAGGAGCACGCCGTCGGCCTCGCGGACGCGCGCGAGGAGTTCCGCGGCGTCGCCCGCCTCGGCGGTGTCGCGGTCCGGGTCGTACAGGGGCAGGTCGACTGCGGCGAGGTCGATCACGTCGGTCTCGACGCCGGCGGTCTCGGCGGCGTCCAGCGCGTATCGGAGGGCGGCCTTCGTGTAGCTCCCGTCGCGGAGGCTGCCGCTGACGGCGACGACTCGGGTCATGTGACGGCGTTTCAGCACACCGGCCCAAAAGGGGGTCGGAACGCCCCGGCGTGACGGGTCCCTTTTTCAGCCTCAGCCACGAATCCCGACCCATGACCGACCCCACCGACGCCATCCAGTTCGGCACCGACGGCTGGCGGGCCACCCTCGACACGTTCACCGACGACCGCGTCCGCATCGTCGCACAGGGCGTCGCCGACTACCTCCGCGAGACGGGCACCGACGCCCCGGTCGTCGTCGGCTACGACGCCCGCCCCTCCTCGCCGGGGTTCGCCGAGAGCGTCGCCGACGTGCTCACCGACAACGGGTTCGACGTGCTCCTGCCCGAGCGGGACGTCCCCACCCCGACCGCGGTGTGGAACGCCGTCGATCGCGGCTACGCCGGCGCCGTGATCCTCTCCGCCTCCCACAACCCCCCGGAGTACAACGGCATCAAGTACTTCCCCGGCGACGGCGCCCCGGCGATGCCCGAGGTCACCGACCGCATCGAGGCGAACCTCGGCGAACCAGAGGCGCTGCCCGAGAGCGAGCGCGGCGTCGTCGCCCGCGACGACCTGATCGGTCCCCACGCCGACGCCGTCGAGGAACTGGTGGCGTCCTACGGGTTCAGCACGGACGACGGGAGCGTCGACCTCTCGGGCCTCACCGTCGCCTACGACGCGATGCACGGCTCCGGCCGGGGGGTGACCGACGCGGTGCTCGAGGAGGCCGGCGCCGAGGTCCAGCGCCTGCGGTGTGACGAGGACCCCGAGTTCGGCGGGGGCGCGCCCGAGCCGGCCGAGTCGAACCTCCACGCGCTCGCCGCCACGATCGACGACGGCGACGCC
>NZ_JBHUDH010000113.1:3010-3664 GCF_042678005.1 Halolamina salina
ACATCGGGATCGCGAACGACGGCGACGCCGACCGCATCGTGGTGATCACCCCCGCGGGCTACCTCGGCGAGAACCGCTTCTTCGCCGCGACGTACGACGCGCTGCTGGAGAAGGACTCGGGGCCGGCGGTCAGGACCGTCTCAACGACGTTCCTGATCGACCGCGTCGCCGAGGCCCACGGCGAACGCGTGATCGAGACCGCGGTCGGCTTCAAGTGGGTCGCCGACGCGATGGGCGAGCACGACGCGCTGATGGGCGGCGAGGAGTCCGGCGGCTTCTCGATCCGCGGGCACGTCCGGGAGAAAGACGGCGTCCTGATGGCGCTGCTGGCCTGCGCGATCGAGGCCGAGGAGCCGTACGACGAGCGCATCGAGCGCCTCGAAGCCGAGCACGGCGGCATCGTCGCCGACAAAGTCAGCCTCGACTGCCCCGACTCGGAGAAAGCACGCGTGCTCGATGACCTCGAAGACGAGATTCCCGACGCGGTGGCGGGAGTCCCCGTCGAGCGGACTGTCACCGTCGACGGCTTCAAACTCCTCTGCGAAGACGGCTCGTGGCTGCTCGTACGCCCCTCCGGTACAGAGCCCAAACTCCGAGTGTACGCGGAGGCGTCGACGGCCGCCCGGGTCGAGGCGGTGCTCGACGCCGGTCGCG
>NZ_JBHUDH010000114.1:0-1431 GCF_042678005.1 Halolamina salina
CAACCTCGACATCGATCTGCTGATGAGCCTCGCGATCGGCGGCGCCGTCGCCGTCAGCCTCGGCTTCGGCGAGGCGCTGTACATGGAGGCCGCGACGCTGGCGTTCCTGTTCAGCGTCGCCGAACTGCTGGAGCGGTACTCGATGGACAAGGCGCGGAGCTCGCTGCAGGAGCTGATGGATCTCTCGCCCGACGAGGCGACGGTCCGACGCGACGGCGAGACAGTGACCGTCCCGGTCGACGAGGTCGAGGTCGGCGACGTGGTCGTCGTGAAGCCGGGGGAGAAGATCCCCCTCGACGGCGAGGTGATCGACGGCGAGAGCGCCGTGAATCAGGCGCCGATCACCGGCGAGAGCGTGCCCGTCGACAAGACGCCCGGCGACGAGGTGTACGCCGGGACGGTCAACGAACAGGGGTATCTGGAGGTACAGGTCACCTCCGCGGCCGGCGACAACACGCTCTCCCGGATCATCGAGATGGTGGAGGACGCCCAGTCGAACAAGACCGAACGCGAGCAGTTCGTCGAGCGCTTCGCGGGCTACTACACGCCGGTCGTGGTCGTCTTCGCGGTGCTGGTGACGCTGGCGTCGCCCTCGCTGCTCGGCGTCTCCACGACGCAGGCGATCGTCTACGGGCTGACGTTGCTGGTGCTCGCCTGTCCCTGCGCGTTCGTCATCTCCACGCCCGTCTCCGTGGTCTCGGGGATCACAAGTGGCGCGAAAAACGGCGTGCTGATCAAGGGCGGGAACCACCTCGAAGCGATGGGCGCGGTCGACGCCGTCGCGCTGGACAAGACGGGGACGCTCACGGTCGGCGAACTGCGCGTCACCGACGTGGTCCCGCTCGGGGACCACACCGAGGCTGACGTACTTCGGTGTGCGAAGGGGCTGGAGTCCCGGTCGGAACACCCCATCGGCGAGGCGATCGTCGAGCGCGCCGACGAGCGCGGCGTCGACGACCGCCGGGTCGAGGAGTTCGAGAGCATCACCGGGAAGGGCGTCCGGGCGGATCTCGACGGCCGGACCCACTACGCCGGAAAGCCGGGGCTGTTCGAGGAACTGGGCTTCGACCTGAACCACGTCCACGCCGCGACCGACGGGGGGATGGTCACCAAGAAGAGCCAGCAGCTCTGTGAGCGCAACGACTGCGTAGACCTGCTGGAGACGGTCGTCCCCGACCTCCAGTCGGAGGGAAAGACCGTCGTACTCGTCGGGACCGACGAGGAGATCGAGGGCGTGATCGCCGTCGCCGACGATGTGCGGCCGGAGGCACAGCGCGCGGTCGCCCGGCTGCACGAACTGGGCATCGAGCACGTCGTGATGCTGACTGGCGACAACGAACGGACCGCCCGCGCGATCGCCGAGAAGGTGGGCGTCGACGAGTACCGCGCCGAACTGCTCCCGGAGGACAAGGTCGACGCGGTACAGGAGCT
>NZ_JBHUDH010000114.1:1497-6473 GCF_042678005.1 Halolamina salina
AGACTGTCATCGAGGAGTTCCGCGAGGTTGGCCACGTCGTGGCGATGGTCGGCGACGGCATCAACGACGCGCCCGCGCTCGCGACGGCGACCGTCGGCGTCGCGATGGGCGCGGCGGGGACAGACACCGCGATCGAGACCGCCGACATCGCGCTGATGGGCGACGACCTCTCGCGGCTGCCGTACCTCTACGAGCTCTCGGGCGACGCCAACGGCGTGATCCGGCAGAACATCTGGACCAGTCTCGCGGTGAAGGCGGGGCTCGCGCTGGCGGTCCCGTTCGGGCTGGTGCCGATCTGGGCCGCGGTGCTGATCGGCGACGCCGGGATGACGCTGGGCGTGACGGGGAACGCGATGCGGCTCTCCCGCATTCAGCCGGAGGAGTTCGGGAAGTAGGCCGGTAGCTGGACCGACACCGAGCGCACCGCAACGAAGATTGCTGCGTTTCTCTCCGACCACGACTCGGTCACCGCGGGCAACTATTCCGGGATCGAAAGCCACCCGCAACACGGTCTCGCGGCCCGATAGATCGGGGACTACGACGGTGCGGTTTCCTTCGAACCCGACGGAGACGGTGCCGAACCCCGCGCGTTCGTCGGAGAGTTGGAGGTGGTCACCCTCGCCGTGGGTCTCAGCGGTGTCGACTCTCTCGTCGAACACACCGCGAGTCTGTCGGCTATATCGCCCTCACCCGGAACTGATTCGGCGGTTCGCAGTCAGCCCCTCAGATTTCTTCGCCGTCCCGCACCTCGTAGTGCTCCACTCGTTCGTCGTAATCGGTGAGCAGTTCCCGAGCTTTCGGCGGGACGTATGCTTCTTCGGGGTTCTCACCGCCGAACTCTTCGACGGCCTCCCACGAGTCGAACCGCGTAATGGTGACGTACTTGATTTCGTCGCCGTCCTGTTCACGGCGAGCTATCTCGAACCCACGGTATCCGTCGCCGGTTCGTTCGGCGATAGTTTCGTAGTTCTCTTCGACGACGAGCCGTTCGTACTCCTCAGCGTTCTCGGGCGTCGTCCATCCGTGCCAGATGCGTATGATCATGCTGTTTGTTGGTCGGCCTCTGGCAATTAGTGCTGCCGGTATCCGGCTGATCCCTACCGAGAAGATGTTCGGTGAGTATCTCGTCCGTAGGCCGCTTGCGACCGCAGTGTGTCGGACACGAGATCCGGCATCAGAAATCGGCGATTTTCTATTGGCGAACGGGAGTGCTACGAGAGAGCTTGCTCTCTCGGAGGACGAGCGACCGACGGGAGCGAGCCGGCTGGGGAGGAAGCGAGGCGGGAAAAACTCGCCGAAGGCGATGCAAATCGGCTCGAAGCGAGCGGCGAACGAATTGAGCCGCGAGCAGTGAGGGCGGTGCGGGGCGGTGCGGTCACAAGGTGCCAACGATCGAGGCGCTGTCGCTGTTACAGTAACTCCGAACCACGAAAAGCCGAAAATCACCTAATCAACGACCCAACCACGATCACTCCGCCCCTTCCTCCATCCGTTCGTAGCGCTCCACGAACCGCGAGCGACAGGAGGGACAGCAGAAGTGGTACACGTCGCCGCCGAGGCGCTCGGTCTCCCCCTCGCTGTCGACGGTGTTGCCGCACTCGTCACACGTCAGCGCGAACTCGACACCGCCCAGCGCGGGACTCCACTCCATCTCGTCGAGCACGCGCACCTCGCGGTCGCGCACGTCGGCGTCGCCGACGAGATCGGTCAGCCAGTCGCGCACGCCGTTTGCCTCCGCGCGGGCGGAGAACAGCAGCTCCTCGTCGGCGGTGACGAACAGGTGCTCGACCGCGCTCGCCGCCGAGACGCGCTCCCGGAGTTCGGCCAGCCCGTCGTCGACGACGAGGCGGACGAACACCGGCACGCCGGCCCGGAGCTGCGAGCGGTCCACGTCGACCGTGAACCGCTCCAGCACGCCGGAGTCCCGCAGTCGCTGGACGCGGTCGGACACCGCCGGTCCCGAGAGTCCCACGTCGTCGCCGATCTCGCTGTACGGCCGGCGGGCGTCCGCGGCCAGCAGTTCGATGATCCGCAGGTCCGTCTCGTCGAGGTCGCGCATGGGCGGAGTGGGGGACCGGAACCCCAAAGAGCTTCGTCGTTGCAGTTCTCCGTGTTGATACTCCGGGGGGAGAGTTTTTGCGTGCGGAGTTTGTTGTCCAAGTAGTCAATGGCTACCGACGAGGGGGACTCGACCCCGAGCCCACTCGATGGAGACGTGGACGACGGGGTCGAACCCGGGGAGGGGACCGGGACGGCTCCGGACGCCGTCGTCGGCTCGTACACGTGGGACGATTTCCTTCGGGAGCACGGTGAGAGCGAGGCGGCGAGAGCGCTCTACCGGCGGTTCGACGAGACGCCGGGCAGCGAGCGCTGGGGCGAAGAGGAGCGGGAACTCACGCCCGAGGACTGGGAACGGACCGACGTGGACCCCGAGGAGTATCTGGGGTTCCCGCCGTGGGAGATCGAGGCCCGGATCGGCGCCGCCGGCCGGGTCGCGGCGGACATCACCGACTACTCGGAGCTGATCGGCTACGACGAGACGCCGGTCATCAAGGACATCTACGGCTGGGAGGACTACAAGCGCGAGTATTTCTACGACGATGAGGGGGAGGCGCCGACCGACAGCGACGGTGAGCCGGTCGAGTTCGACCCCGGGACGGCGCTTGGCTTCCCCGCCGAGACCATCGACCAGACGATGGCCGACTGTAAGCGGGCGGGCGAGGAGCTCAAGGAGTTGGTCGACGAGCGCACCGTCGACGTGGACGAGGAGATCGACGAGGACGCGTTCTTCTCGGACACGCAGGGACGGACGACCGTCGCCAACCGCTACGACTTGGAGAAGACCGTCCCGCTGGCGAAGAAACAGCACTTTCGGGAGCGGGACCGCTACTGGGTGAACAAACCCTACTCCTACGTGGTGATCTTCCACTCCACGAAGGAGAACGAGATCAAATACTACGTAGTCGAGCCTCACCTCACCCAGATCGAGGACGAGCTCAGCGACTACCTGACCGACAAGCTCCGGGCGTCGATCAAGTACGAGGACGAGGGCGGCACCGCGGGCGACGAGGACCACCGGCGGTCGGTGATCGAGAGCCGGACGCGGGAGCTGCTCAAGCGCTACGACCTCTACGATGATCCGGACGAGCCGGGCGAGCGCGGCGGGCTTGGCAACCGCGTCGCCGACGCGTTCGGCCTCGACCCGAGCCGCGGCATCTCCGGCCGCGTCGTCGACCTGCTGGGCTACGAGGAGCCGGTCGAGGGCGTCCGGCAGCTGGAGGGGATCGAGGTCCGACCCGAGCCCGCGCTGCTCGAGGAGGACGAGGACACGCTCAACGAGTATCAGGTCGAGAAGCTGCTGTACTTCCTCGAACGGGACTTCATCGGCTACGAGCGCATCGACGGGATCAAACACGACATCAACGTCGAGGACATCTCGTGTGACGGCTACAACTCCCCCGTCTTCGTCTATCACTCCGACTACGAGCAGATCATCACCAACGTCTACCACGGCGAGGACGAGCTCGACGACTTCGTCGTGAAGCTGGCACAGCGCTCGGGGAAGGGTATCTCCAAGCGCCGCCCGCAGGTCGACGCGACGCTCCCGGACGGCTCCCGTGCCCAGCTCACGCTGGGGAGGGAGGTCTCCGACCACGGGACCAACTACACCATCCGCCAGTTCAAGGACGTGCCGTTCACGCCGGTGGACCTCATCAACTGGCAGACGTTCAGCCTCGACCAGATGGCGTTCCTCTGGCTATGTATCGAGAACCACAAGTCGCTGATCTTCGCCGGCGGGACGGCCTCCGGGAAGACCACCAGCCTGAACGCCGTCTCGCTGTTCATTCCGTCGAACACGAAGATTGTCTCGATCGAGGACACCCGCGAGGTCGAGCTTCCCCAGCGCAACTGGATCGCCTCGGTCACGCGCCCCTCGTTCTCCGACGACGACAAGGGCGACGTCGACGAGTTCGACCTGCTGGAGGCCGCGCTCCGCCAGCGCCCCGACTACATCGTGATGGGCGAGATCCGCGGGGAGGAGGGGCGAACGCTGTTCCAGGTCATGTCCACGGGCCACACCACGTACACGACGTTCCACGCCGACAACGTGGGCGAGGTGCTCAAGCGGTTCACCACCGAGCCGATCAACGTCTCGAAGACGATGTTCACGGCGCTGGACCTCGTCTCGATCCAGACCTCCACCCGGGTGCAGGGCCACAAGGTCCGCCGGAACAAGTCCCTCACGGAGATCAACCACTACGACGCCGAGAACGACGAGATCAACGTTCAGGACGTCTACCAGTGGCAGGCCGAGACGGACGAGTTCCTGAAGATGGGCGACTCGAACACGCTGGACGAGATCATGTTCGACCGCGGGTGGGACCGCCAGCGGCTCGACGACGAAATCTTCAAGCGGCAGACGGTGCTGGCCTACCTGATCCACGAGGGACTCAACACGTACACGCAGGTGGCGGCGACGTTCCAGGCGTTCATCAACGACCCCGAGACGATCCTCTCGCTGATGGCAAACGACCAGCTCGAGGCCTCCCTCGAAGACCTCCGGGAGATGGAGTCCGTGCTGATCGACATCGATCCCGAGAAGGAGGAGATGGTCCCCCGCCCGGACCCCAACGACGAGATCCTCGAAGAGACCGCGGGGATCCTCGAGGAGGCCGAGGACCGGCTGTTCGAGAAGTACCGCGGTGAGAACCCCGACGCCGTCGCCGACGCGCTGGTCGAGAGCCAGCCACAGGGCAACGTGGAAGCGACGCCGGACGCCGCCGGCGAACTGCCGGGGGTGGAGGGGGGAGTCGAACTCGACGAGCCCGAAGGGCGGGCGGCGCTGGACGACGTGGACGGGGAAGCGGAGGTTACGGACGACGACCCGACGCCAGAGAGCGGGGCCGCCGTGCTCGGTCCGGACGGCCCGATCGGTCGCGTGACGCGGGCGCGGTGGAGCCCGTCGCTGTCGGCGT
>NZ_JBHUDH010000114.1:6499-15633 GCF_042678005.1 Halolamina salina
GCAATCCAGTGGGGCGAAGATCCCGACGACCTTGACGACGATCTCGACGACGATCCCGACAAGGAGGACGACGAGCCGCCGATCCAGTGGGACGAGGACGACGCCGGATGGGACGACCCGAGCGATCTGACCGTCCGTCCGGAGCCGGAGCCGTTCGGCTCCTCCGACGACGGATCCGGTAAGGTCGACGACGGTCTGGACGACGAAGCCGGCGAACTCACCGATGAACCCGACGAACCCGACGAACTGGACGAGGGTCGAGACGACGGGCTCGGCGGGCTGGACGACGAACCCGGTGAGCCGGATGAGGATCTGGACGGCGGGTTCGACGAACCCGACGAGGGTCGAGACGACGAACCCGTCGAACTGGGCGACGGTCAAGACGACGGGAGCGACGATCTGGACGAGAATCCGGGCGACGAGTTCGACGGCCCCCGTGAGTTGGACGACGGCCTCGGCGGTCAGAATGACGATCCGGAGGACGACCCCGACAGTCCGGACGACGAACTGACCGACGACTCCGACGGTCTGAATGGGGGTCCGGACGGCCGCTCGGACAGTTTGGACGACGAGCCTGACAATCTGGGTGACGACCCCGACGGTCTGGGTGCCGGTCTCGACGAGCCCGAGGAGTCGGACGACGACCTCGGTGAGTTGGACGACGAATCGAACGACAACGACGACGAACGGGATGACGACGATCAGGACGACGAAGATCAGGACGACGAACCCGACGACATCGACGACCTGTTCAAAAGCCCGTCCGATGGAGACGACCCGAGCGACCTGTTCCAGACCTCGTCGGACGACGACCCGGACGACCTGTTCAAAAGCTCCGACGACGAGGAGGGAGAGGAGTAGATGAGTCTGGAACTCGGCGACGGCCGCGACGAAGACTGGGGAACGCTGGCGGACGCGTTCTACCCGCTGTACCGCCTCCTGTTCGACACGGAGGGGGACTTCGTCGGCAACGTCGAGGAGAAGCTGACCGAGGCCCGGATGAATCAGGCGGTCGAGCTCTACCTCTCCCGGGCGCTCGCGGTCGGGGTGCTCGTCGGCGGCCTGCTCTGGGGCTTCGGCAGCCTGCTCGGCTGGGCGATCTTCGAGTTCGGGCTGGTGACCCCGGAGTCGCTCAGCCTCGGCATCCCCGTCGGGAGCGCCCAAACCGCCGCGATGCTCAAGTCCGCGACGGTCCCGATCGCGATCCTGCTGTCGGGACTCGTGTTCGGGAGCATCGGGTTCGGGATGGGGTTCGGGACGCTGGCGGCGATCCCCTACTCCCGAGCGTCCGGACGCAAGCGGGAGATCAACATGCTGCTCTCCGACTCCGTCTCCTACATGTACGCGCTGTCGGTCGGGGGGCTGAACCAACTGGAGATCCTCGAGTCGATGGCCGAGGCCGACGACACGTACGGCGAGGTCGCAAAGGAGTTCCAGAGCATCGTCAACGAGACGGAGTACTTCGGCACCGACTACCGGAACGCGGTGCGCAAGCAGTCGATGGAGACCCCCAGCGACGAACTCTCGCAGTTCCTCACGGACATGCTCTCGATCATCAACTCCGGGGGTGACATGGAGCAGTTCCTCTACGACAAGAAGGAGAAGCACATGCGCACCGCCAAACAGGAGCAGGAGACCACGCTGGAGACCCTGGAGCTGTTCGGCGAGATGTACATGACGCTGTCGCTGTTCCCGCTTTTGCTGATCATCATTCTCGTGGTCATGAGCATGATGGGCAGCGGCCGAGAGATGCTCATCTACGGCACCGTCTACGCGCTGATCCCGCTGACGGGGGTCGGGTTCCTCGTGATGATCTCGACGGTGAAACAGGACGAACCCGGCGACGGCTACCTCTCGCCGCAGGACGGGAGCGAGCGCCTCGAAGCCAGCCAGCGGGAGGGGCTGATCCACCTCGGCCTGATCGAGGCGTTCACGGGACGGTTCAGCGTGTTCAACCGCATCAAGTCCCGCGAGGGGAACTACAAGACGAGACAGCTACTGTCGGCGCCGCACATCTTCTTCCGGGACAACCCCCTGTTCACGCTGGCGCTCACGCTGCCGACGGCGGCCGCGGTGGTGGGCGTCCTGTTCATCAACGGCGCGGTGCCGACGGCGTGGGACGGGATGATCTCGAACCCGATCTGGGGGACGTTCGCGTGGTACTACATCCCCTCGTACATGGTGCTCCTCCCGCTGTCGGTGTTCTACGAGTGGAACGGGCTCACCCGGCGATCGATCACCGGGAAGCTCTCGGAGAACCTCCGGAAGCTCTCCTCGGCCAACGACACCGGGCAGACGCTGCTGGAGTCGATCCAGACGGTCTCGGACACGTCGACGGGCAAGCTGGCCGACGAGTTCGAGGTGATGTACGCGAAGGTGAACTACGGGATGAGCCTGCGGGAGGCGATGGTCGAGTTCAACAACAAGTACCACATCCCGCGGCTGGCCCGGACGATCAAGCTGATTTCCGAGGCACAGGAGGCGTCGAGTCAGATCACCGACGTGCTGTCGACCGCGGCCCAGTCCTCCGAGAACCAGGACGACATCGAGCGCGAGCGCAAGTCCCGCACCCGGATGCAGGTCGCGATCATCCTGATGACCTACCTCACCCTGCTCGCGGTGATGGCGATCCTGAAGGTCCAGTTCCTCGACACGATGGCGTCGATGGGTGGGAGCGGCGGTGGCGGCTCCGCGGGCGGCAGCGGGATAAGCTTCGGCGCCAGCATCGACACCCAGCTGCTCTCGCTGCTGTTCTTCCACGCGGTGACGCTGCAGGCGGTCCTCTCGGGGATCATCTCGGGGTACATCCGCGACGCCCAGATCATCTCGGGAGTGAAGTTCGTCGTGATCCTGCAGACGCTGGCGCTGGCGGTCTGGGTGGTGGTCGTATGAGCCGCCGGGAGTTCGTCGACGACGGGCGTGGCCAGACCGTGCTCGACTACGCCATCGGCGTGGGGATCTTCCTCGTGGCGGTCACGTTCGTCGTGGCCACGATCCCGGGGATGTTCTCGCCGTTTCTCGGCGCCGGCGACACGCAGGTCGCCGACCGGGTCGCCACCTCGCTGGCGACCGAGCGTCTGGGGACGCCCGAGGAGCCGTACGTGCTCGACCGCGACTGTACGGTCGCGTTCTTCGAGCAGCTGAACGGCACCGATCCGGCGGCCGACGGCTGTCGGTTCGACACGAACGCGACCACGCTACAGGGGATGTTCGGTCTCGACTCCGGGCAGTCGGTCCAGATCCGGATCGAGAACACGACCGACACCGCGGCGCTCGGGACGCACCAAGCCGGGCGCGACCCGCCGCGCAGCGTCTCGGTCACGACCGCCCGGCGGATCGTCTCCATCGACGGCGAGAACTACTGGCTGGAGGTGCGTGCGTGGTGAGCGACCGCGGACAGGCCCGCACGCTGGAGGCGATCACCGCGGGGATGTTGCTGTTGGCCAGCATCGTGTTCGCGCTGCAGGTCACGGCGGTCACCCCGCTCACCGGCAGCACGTCCAGCCAGCACATCGAGAACCAACAGGCAAAGCTCGCGGAGGGGATACTGGCGGCCGAAGCCGAGACGGGCTCGGTCGTGCCGACGCTGCTCAGCTGGGACGAGGACGGTCACTTCGACGGCGCCGAAGCGGGAGGGTTCCACGGGGGTGGCCCGCCGACGGGGTTCGGGGTGGCGCTCAACCGGACGCTCCGCGAGCGCAACATCGCGTTCAACGTGAAGGTGTTCTACCTCACGGGCGAGGGCAGCCGCGACTCCGAGCTACTGGTCGATCTGGGCTCGCCCTCGGATCACGCCTCGACGGCCACCCGGTCGTTCACGGTGTACGACGACGACGTGCTCCACCGCATCAACGAGTCGGCCCAGCGGGCCGAGCCCGCGGCCACGACGCTGGAGAACACGTCGATGTCGAACAGCACGTATCTGGGGTACGACGCCGACCCGGACGGCCCGGTGTACAACGTGCTGGAGGTGGAGGTGGTCGTATGGCGGATGTAGACGACCGCGGGCAACTGATGCTCGTCGGCGCGCTCGCCCTCGCGATCATATTCGTGACGCTCGCGGTGCTGCTCAACGCCGCCATCTACACCGGCAACGTCGCCACCCGCGACCCCGGCCCGGGCACGGGCGAGGCGATCGAGTACGAGAACGAGGCGACCGCGATGGCGCGGACGACCGTCGGGGATATCGACGGCGGCGGAAGCGCCACGTACACGCAGCTCCGCGAGAACTTCAGCGACACTGTCGGCGACTGGAGCCAAGCCGCCAGCACCCACGCGGTGGTGTCGCTGGCCGACGGAAGCCTGGACCTGCGCGACTCGACGCGCGGAACCCGGATCGCCCAGTCCAGCGACCGGAACTTCACGAGCGACGGCAACGCGACGACGTGGACGGTCGCGAACGACAGCCGAGCCCGGGCGTTCCGCCTGAACGTCACGCAGGACTCGCTCGCGTCGACGGACACGCCCGTCGTCAACGACTCCTTCCGGGTGACGTTCAACGACAGCAGCGACGAGTGGGCCGCCTACCTCCACCAGAGCGGCTCCAACAACGTGTCGGTCACCGTCGAAGATCCCGCCGGCAACACGAACAGTTGTACGGTCGCCCCCGGTGCCGACGACCGGGCGGTGGTCGACCTCACAGCCGGCACGCTCGGTGGTGAGGACTGCCCCGAACTGCGCTTCTTCGGTAACCTCTCCGGGGCGTACACGATCAGCTACGTCGACGCGCTCGACGCCGACGGGAACGAACAGGTCGTCGGCACCTACGCCGTCGTGGTCGACCGACCGCTGGACCGCCTCGAGACCGGCGCCGACGGCACCGGCGAACCGACCGCCACGCGGACGCTGTACAGCGCCGAACTCGAGGTGACGTACCGGACGTCGAACGTCTATTACCAGTCGGAGTTCCGGGTCGCGCCGGGTGAGGCCGATGCGTGAGGACGCCCCGGCGCCGGAGCCTGACGCCTCGATCGCCGCGGACCGCCGCGGCGTCTCGACGGCGCTCGGCTACACGCTCACGCTGTCGATCACGGCGGTCCTGATCGCGGGGCTGTTGACCGCCGGCGGGACGCTGGTCGAGAACCAACAGCGCGCGGTCGTCACCGACGAACTGACCGTGACCGGCCAACAGCTCGCTGCCGGGTTCGAGGATGCCGACCGGCTCGCCGGGACGATGCGAAACGGGACCGTCCGCCTGAGCGTCTGGCTCCCCAGCGACGTGGGCGCTGGCGGGGGGTACTCGATCAGGGTGGTGAACCGCCCGACCCCGGACGACCAGCCCGCGCTGGCCACGATCGTCGTCACCGCGGAGAACGTCGATGTGAGCAGGAACGTCAGCTTCCGGACCGAACACCGGGTCGCGAACCGGACCGTCCCCGGCGGCCCGGTGACCGTCAGCTACCACGACACCGACGGCGACGAGGACCGCGAGCTCGTCGTGGGCGGGAAACGGGAGATCGAGGGACCGAGAACCCCCGAAGCGGTGGTCTACGTCGACGCCGACACGGGGAACCTGTCGACGGTGCACCCCGACGGCGAGATCACCGACTACGGGGTCGAGGCCAACGCCATCGGCCCGAAACAGGTCGATTTCGACGACGACGGCGTCGAGGAGGTCCCCTACGTCACCGCCTCGAACGAGCTCAAGCTGGTCGACTCGAACGGCCAGGTCCAGACGCTGACCGGCGGGGACGCGGCGTACAGCCCGCAGCAGAACAGCTACGGCACGGTGGTCGGGGTGGGTGAGTGGCGCGGCGAGACGAGCGTGTTCTACATGAACCGCTCGGACACCGGCGGCAACGACGAAGCGACGATCTACCGTGTCAGCCCCGGCAGCGGTCCGGAGAAGGTGACCGTCGGCGGCAGTGGCGTCGAGGCCAACGCCATCGCCGGCGTGGGCGACATCAACGACGACGGCGACGCCGACCTCGTGTACGTCGGGACGTCCCAACGGATCAGGTACATCGACGACAACACCACCGTCGACACCGGAACGAACGTCGGTACGGCCGTCGGGATCGGCGTCGGGGCGCCGAGGCAGTTCGCCAACGGCGAGCCCGACCGCGTCCCGTTCGTCGGCGGGAGCGACAACGTCAAACTACTGCGCCACACCGATGGCAGCAGCACGGTGACCGCCCTGACGGGCGGCGCGGCGCCGACGTTCGTCGCCGCTATCGACTTCGTCGGCGACGACAGGCTGGAAGTGGTGTACGTCGACGGCAGCGACGGGACGCTCCGGTACGTCACCCTCAGCGGCGCCACCGGGACGATCTACGGTCCCGACGGGAACCCGATCGAAGTCACGGAGGAGGATGGAGTCGCATGACTGGACCTGTCAGCCACGTTTCCCGTGGGAGGAGGACATATCCCCGTGGAGGTTGTAGTCGACAGTGATGGTATCGGAGACCGACCGTGGGGTTTCGAGCGTCGTCGGGGTGGTGTTGCTGCTCGGTATCACCATCATCGGCACCGGCGCCGTCGTCGGCATCGGCTCGCAGGCGTTCGCCGACGCCGAGCGGACGGCGACGACCTCACAGGCCGGCCACGCGCTCACGCAGTTCGACTCCAAGGCCGCGATCGTCGCTCTCGGGGAGAGCAGCTCCCAGCGCGTCGATCTCGGCCCCTCCGGCGACGGCGAGTTCGTCGCCGAGAACGACTCGGGCTGGATCCGGGTCGTCCACCACAACGCCACCGGCTCCGGGAACGAGGAGCAGATCTACAACGCTTCGCTCGGCTCCGTGAGCTACCGGAACGGCGACACGGAGATCGCCTATCAGGGTGGCGGCGTCTGGGAGCGCCGCGGCAACGGCAGCGTGATGCGCTCCCCGCCGGAGTTCAACTACCGGCGCGCGACGCTCACGCTGCCCGCGATCAGGGTGACCACCGAGGGGCAGGCGTCGGGTCGGACGACCGGCGTCGTCACGCAGGCGAACGACTCCCGGCGGGTGTTCCCCAACAGCTCCGCGTCGTACCCCGACGGGACGGCGTACGACAACCCGATCACGGCCGGGAACGTCACCGTCACCGTCCAGAGCCGGTTCTACGAGGGCTGGGCCGAGTTCTTCCGGAGCCGGACCAGCGGCGAGGTGACCGTCGACCACGACAGCCAGCGCGCGACCGTCGAGCTGGTCACCCCCGACACGATCGGGAAGTTCGAGATGCTCGAAGTGCTCGGCGAGGACGGGGTCACCGCCCGCGGGAAAGCCCCGGGACACACGCTCTCGGACTTCAACGTGACGCTGGAGACGGAGGGGAACGGGAACTCGTTCAACAATCAGGAGGTCGATTTCACCGTCACGTCGGGCTCGAAGACGCTCACGTACAACATCGTGACCTCGAAAGGCTGCAAGCAGGGCGTCGGCCCGCTGTCGGTGACGGTCACCTACGCGAACAGCTCCGCGAGTCAGGAGTGGAAGAACTCGAGCGTCCCCGGATCGAGCGGGCCGATCCGGCTGGACTGTAACGGCGACGACGGGACGCTCGTGCTCGACTTCACCTCCAGCCAGAGTCTGGAGTACCAGGGGAGCCAGAACGTCACGTTCGGCCACGACGACGCCCCCAACGAGCCGCGAACGTTCGAGACCGGCGACTCGACCACGATCGACCAGCTCTCGAACCACTACGTCGCACTGATGGGCGACGATTTTACCCTCAGCGCCGACCTGAAGAGTTCGGGCTCACAGCTCGACAAGACGGCCTCCACGGGCGTCATCGACTACGACACGGACGGGCGGAAGTACATCGCCTACCTCCACGTGACCGAAAACGAGATCGAAGTCGAGTTGGAGTAATCCCCGTTCGCGGCATCTTTTCAACCCCGTCGGTCCCAGTCGACGCCGACCCGGTACCGCGTCCCGCAGCAAACGTTTTTGGGCGCAGAGTTCTGACCTTCGAGTGAACACACATGCCCCAGGACTCCGAAACCGACGACGGCGAGATCAGCTCGGCGCGGGAACGGATCGAGGAGGGCGCCGACAAGGCGATCGGCGAGTTCGATCAGGGCGTCGTCGATCTGCTGGCGTGGCTGCTCGACACCGAGACGCGAGCCCGGATCTACGTCTACCTGCGACAGCACCCCGGCAGCACCAGCGAGGAGGTCGCCGAGGGGACCGGACTCTATCCGAGTACCGTCCGCGAGGCGCTCGCCGAACTCCACGAGGAGGAGACGGTCTCCCGCGGGAAACGGGAGAGCGAGGGCGCCGGCAACAACCCCTACGAGTACGAGGCGATCTCGCCCAGCGAGCTCGTCTCCGGCGCGGTCGGGCAGGTCCAGAGCCAGCTCAACGCCGTGTTCAACCTCGACGAGCGGCTCGACCGCGGCGAGACTGGCGACGACGACGGCCCCGTGACGATCTCGGTCAGCGACGCCGACGACGGGACGACCGGCGGCGTCAGCGACGCGGACGCGAGCGACTCGGCCGACGCCGCCGAGAGCGAATGACCGCGCTTTAACCGTCGGCGGCCCGACCCCCGGGGTATGCAGGTCGCCATCGGGGGGACGTTCGACCCCGTTCACGACGGTCACCGGAAGCTGTTTCGCCGAGCGTTCGAACTCGGCGATCTGACCGTCGGCCTCACGTCGGACGCGCTCGCCCCGGAGACACGCCACGTCGATCGGTACGTCCGTCCCTGGTCGGAGCGGAAGGAAGACCTCGAGGAAGAGCTCGAGCCGCTGGCCGAGGAGTACGACCGCGAGTTCGAGATCCGGGAGTTAGAGGAGCCGACCGGCATCGCGACCGAACCGCAGTTCGACGTCCTGATCGTCTCGCCGGAGACCCGAGAGGGCGGCGAGCGGATCAACGAGATCCGCGGAGAGCGGGGTCACGAGCCGCTGGACATCGAGGTCGTCGACCACGTCACCGCGGAGGACGGCGATCGCATCTCCTCGACGCGGATCGTCAGCGGCGAGATCGACCGCCACGGCAACCTCACGCCCGAGCGCGAGGGCCGCGGGAAGTTCCCGCCCGAAGGCGTCGAGTCGGCTTCTACCTGCGACGCCGAGTCCGCCTCGACCGGCGACGCCGAGTAGCTACCACGTCGGCGGGCGGAAGCCCGCTTCCTCCAACAGCGGTTTCCAGCGCTGCTGGACCGAGAGCCGCGAGATCCCCATCGCGTCGGCGACCTCGCTCGCCGTG
>NZ_JBHUDH010000114.1:15648-17260 GCF_042678005.1 Halolamina salina
CGGCGGCCGCGACCGCGGGCTTGGAGCGCTCGCTCTCGGGGACGTTGCTCAGGAACAGGTCCTCGGCGGTCGACTTGGCGTCGGCGCCGAGTTCGAGGCTGTCGGCTGCGCGGTTCATCTCCGCGAGCCACTCCTCCTGTTCGACGCGGTCACGGGCGCTGTACACGGTCGTCAATCGGGGGCCGGCCCGATAAACCGTCGGCCTACAGGTCGTGGTAGGACTCGATCGCCTCGCGCCACGCCTCGGGGAGCGGGATCGACTCCTCGGCGTCGCGGTCGTACGCCACCTGCACGCTCTCGACGCTCGCCGCGAGGTTCCCGTCGGCGTCGCTGATCTCGTAGCTCATCGGGAGGCTGGACTCGCCGAGGCTGGGCACGTCGACCGCGACGGTGACGGGACCGTCGTCGAGTTCGATCGGGCGGTGGTAGTCGATCTCGATCCGGGCGAGCACCGAGGAGACCGCCGAGAGGTCGGTGTCGAGCACGTCCGCGAAGTAGTCGACCCGAGCCTGCTCGGCGTAGCTGGCGTACACCGCGTTGTTGACGTGGCCCATCGCGTCGATGTCACGGAAACGCACGCCGACGGTGGTCTCGTAGCTCATACGCCGACCTCGCGTGGCAGCGAAAAAAGGGGCACCGATCCGGACTCAGTCCTGGACCTCGATGTCGGCGTCGACCGCGTTGTCCTTCACGCTCTCGATCCCCTGTCGGGCCTTCTGCTTGCTCGCGTACCCCTCGCCGCTGTCGGCGACGATGTTGCCGTTGTCGTGGCGGAGCCGCCAGCGGTACTGCCCGGCGTCGTCCTCGTACAGTTCGAACGTGGCTTTTGACTCGGACATCGGTACGTGAATCACTCGCGTGCGTGAAACCTTTTCCGGCCCCCGTACCGCGTCACCCGCAACGTCCACCGGAGGAGGTGTACTTTTCCCGATACTCGCGTAACATCGTCCCATGGCAGCGGACCCGGATCCGGCGGCAGACGGCGACTTCGACTACCGCGGCGGCGAGGTGGCCCGGCCGGGGCTGGTCGACGATCTGGAGTCGCTCGTCGACGGCGACGTGCGCTTCGACAGCTACTCCCGACAGCTCTACGCGACCGACGCCTCGGCGTACGAGGTCACGCCGATCGGGGTCGTGTTTCCCGAGTCGACCGCGGACGTGGCCGCCGTCGTCGAGTACTGTAGCGAACGCGGGATCCCCGTCCTCCCTCGGGGCGGCGGCACCAGCCTCGCCGGGCAGACCGTCAACGAGGCGGTCGTGCTCGACTTCACCGCCGAGATGGACGCGATCAACGATATCGACCCCGAGGCGGCGACCGCGACCGCCGAATCCGGCGCGATCGTCGCCGAACTCAACGCCGCCTGCGAACCGCACGGGCTGAAGTTCGCGCCCGACCCCGCGTGGCGCGACAAGTCCGCCCTCGGCGGCGCGATCGGCAACAACTCCACCGGCTCCCACTCGCTGAAGTACGGCAAGACCGACGCGTACGTCGAGTCCTGCGAGGCCGTGCTCGCCGACGGCACCGTGACCGAACTCGGCGAGGAGCGCGTCGGCGACCTGCGGCAGCGAGCGGACCCCGACGGTGACGTCGAGGCCCGCATCGCGGCGGGCG
>NZ_JBHUDH010000114.1:17266-19070 GCF_042678005.1 Halolamina salina
TCGACGTGCTCGACGACCACGCCGACGAGGTGCGCGAGCGCTACCCCGAACTCAAGCGGAACGTCTCGGGGTACAACCTCGACGTGCTGGTCGAGGAAGCGACGGTAGACGGCGAGGTCGACGAGGACGCGACGGTCAACCTCGCGCGCCTGCTCGCGGGCAGCGAGGGGACGCTCGCGATCGTCACGGAAGCGACCGTCTCGCTCGAACCGATCCCCGAGACGAAAGCCGTCGCGCTGCTGGCGTACGACGACCTGCTCTCGGCGATGGAAGACGTGAGCTCGGTGCTCGAACACGACCCCGCGGCCGTCGAGGTGATGGACGACACGCTGCTCGACCTCGCACGGGACACACAGGAGTTCGGCGACGTGGTGGGGATGCTGCCCGAGGGGACCGACTCGGCGCTGCTCGTGGAGTTCTACGCCGGGAGCGACGACGAGGGGCGGCGGAAGGTCGCCGACCTGCTCGCCGACCGCCGGCCAGGGACTGACACCGCGGCGGAGCCGAACGAGCAGCCGCTGAGCGCCGGCGACCCCGTCCGTGCTCACGCGGCGATGGAGGCCCACGACGAGGCCACCCGGGAGCGGTTCTGGAAGATGCGCAAGGCGGGGATGCCGATCCTGCTCTCCAGGACGACCGACGAGAAACACCTCTCGTTCATCGAGGACTGTGCGGTGCCGCCCGAGAAGCTCCCCGAGTACACCCGGCGGTTCCAGCAGGTGCTCGCGGACCACGACACGTTCGCCTCGTTCTACGCCCACGCCGGCCCGGGCGTGCTCCACGTCCGGCCGCTGATCGGCACCAAGACCGAGGCGGGCGTCGAGCGCTTCGAGTCCATCGCCGACGCGGTCAGCGACATCGTCGTCGATCTCGGCGGCAGCGTCTCCGGCGAACACGGCGACGGCCGCGCCAGAACGCAGTGGAACCGGAAGCTGTACGGGCAGGATCTCTGGGAGGCGTTCCGCGACCTCAAGGCGGCGTTCGATCCCGACTGGCTGCTGAACCCGGGACAGGTCTGTGGCTACGCGCCCGACGAGCAACGGCCCGGATCACTGCCCGAACGCGCCGACGCCGTCGAGATGACCGAAAATCTCCGGTTCGATCCCGAGTACGAGTTCGACGCCGGCTTCGACCCCGAACTCCGCTGGGAGAACGACAACGGGTTTCAGGGGATGGCGGAGCTCTGTCACGGCTGCGGCGGCTGTCGCGGCGGGCAGGAGACCACCGGCGGGGTGATGTGCCCGACCTACCGCGCGGCCGACGAGGAGATACAGGCCACCCGCGGCCGGGCGAACCTGCTCCGGCAGGCGATGAGCGGCGAGCTCCCCGAGGAGGAGATCTTCACCGAGGAGTTCGAGAACGAGGTGCTCGACCTCTGTATCGGCTGTAAGGGCTGTTCGAAGGACTGCCCGAGCGAGGTGGACATGGCGAAGATGAAGACCGAGATCGAGCACGCCCGGCACGAGCGCGAGGGCGCCGGCCTGCGTGAGAAGCTGTTCGCCAACGTCGACGCCCTCTCGCGGATCGGCAGCCGGCTCGCGCCGCTGTCGAACGTCGCCACGAAACTCCCGGGCGCCCGCTGGGCGCTGGAGAAGACCGTCGGTATCGCGGCCGAGCGGAGCCTGCCGACGTTCCACCGCGAGAGCTTCGCGGACTGGATGGCCGACCGAGAGCCAACGGTCCCCGAAAGCGAGGCCGAACACCGGGCGCTGATTCTTCCGGACACGCACACGAACTACAACGCTCCCGAACAGGGGAAGGCGGCGGTTCGAGTGCTCGAAGCGGCCGGCGTCGACGTCGAACT
>NZ_JBHUDH010000114.1:19102-20763 GCF_042678005.1 Halolamina salina
GCGGGCGCCAGCGGTCGGCCGCCGCTCTCGAAGGGGTTCGTCGACGAGGCCCGGGAGCGCGCCCGCGAGAACGTCGACGCGCTCGCCCCGAGAGTCGCCGACGGCTGGGACGTGGTCGTGGTCGAGCCCTCCGACGCGGTGATGCTCCAGTCGGACTACCACGATCTGTTGGCCGGGGACGACGTGGCGACCGTCTCGAACGCCACCTACGGCGTCTTCGAGTATCTCGACGCGTTCCGGCTCGACGACGGCCTCGACGCGGCTGGCGGGGGATCGCTCGTCTACCACGGCCACTGCCACCAGAAAGCGAGCAAGAAGGATCACCACGCGGTTGGCGTGCTCCGACGTGCCGGCTTCGAGGTCGACCCGCTGGACTCCACCTGCTGTGGGATGGCCGGCAGCTTCGGCTACGAGGCCGAACACTTCTCGATGAGCAAAGCGATCGGCCGGATTCTGTTCGACCAGATCGACGCCGCCGACGGCGACGAAGTCGTCGCGCCGGGGGCGTCCTGTCGAACCCAGCTCGAGGATCGACCGGGCGCCGATTCGGAGCCGCCCCACCCGATCGAGACGCTCGCGGCGGCTGTCGACGCCGACTGACCCCGACGTTCAAGTACGAGAACGGGACCACGCTCCCCGTGACCTGACCACCGCGGCGGGGCAGCAGCGGGAGCGTGGCACCTGCCTCGCCGACGAACTGCCACCTGTTCGCCAGCGTCGGCGAGATCCCTCAGAGCTCGTCGAGCACCTCGCCGAGCGTGTCCAGCCCCGCTTCGATCGCCTCGGGACTCCGACCGGCCGAGATCCGGACCCCCGACGGCGCGTCGAAGAACCGCCCCGGCACGACCAGTACCCCGGCGTCCCACGCCGCCTCGGCGAGCTCGTCGCCGTCGGCGCGCTCGTGTTTGACGAAGCCGTACGTGCAGCCGGCGGCGATCTCGCCGTCGAGATCCGACCGATCCTCGATGAACGACGAGAGTAGCTCGTGATTCCGGCGGAGATGTTCGCGGGACTCCGCGACCAGCTCGTCCCGGTGGGCGAAGAAGCGACGAGCGAGCGCGCGGCTCGGTTCCGCGACCGAAGGGACGTGCATGAACACCTCCCGGGCGCGCTCGACGAACGACTCGTCGGCGATCAGCCAGCCGACTTGGAGCCCGCCGAGCCCGTGGAACTTCGTGAACGAGCCTGTCACGATCGTGTTGGGAAGCCCCGCCGCCGTGACGCCGCCGAACGCTCCTTCGGCGTCGTTCTCGGCAGTGTACGGGCCGTAGACCTCGTCGACGAGCAGCCGGCTGTTCGCGTCGGTGACGGCCGCCGCGACCGACGCCAGTTCCTCCCGCGGAGTGAGCCGACCCGTGGGGTTGTGGCGGTTCGTGACGGTGACCAACGCCGTCTGCCCGGAGACGGCCGACGCGATCTCGCTCGGGAGCAGCGGGTAGCCCGATCGGGCGGGTCGCTCGAAGCGTTCAACCGTCCCGCCGATGCCGGCCGGCGTGTGGACGAGCGGGTCGTAGCCGGGATCCTCGACGACGATCCGGTCGCCCTCGGCCAGCGACAGCGCCGAGGCGGCGGCGAGGAAGTTGGCGTGGGTCGCGCCTGCGGTCACGAGCACCGACGATTCGTCGACGCCGTACTCCGCGGCGATCGAGGCCGACAGCGGC
>NZ_JBHUDH010000114.1:20781-21257 GCF_042678005.1 Halolamina salina
CGGATCCGGAAGCCCCGCGAGCGGCGCCGGGGTCACCGATCCGTCGGACCGGTACGTCCGGAGGTCGCTCGATCCGAGATCGTGGTCGGCCGCCTCCGGCCGGCCCGCGATCCACTCCAGGTAGGGCATCGGTTCGAACATGCTCAGCCAGTGGTGCCGTGGGGGATTAAGCGTCACCACCTCTCGTCGTCGCGGGTCAGTCGCGATCGTGGACGGCCTCGGCCCGATTGACCGCGGTCTTGGGACTCTCGAACCGCGCAAGATGTGTCTCACAGTCGCAGTCGGAGGCACCGAAGCCGGGAACAGGCCCGTTCCCGAGCGTTCGCGCGACCGCACATTCGCAGTCCCGCCCGCGCGTACGCTCGACGGCGACCAGTTCCGTCTCCGGGTGGCCGCCGAAGTAGTCGACGTGCCAGTGGTGCACGTCGTGCTCGCCGGCGGCGACGCGACGGTGGCGGTCGATCCGGGAGAAGCCG
>NZ_JBHUDH010000114.1:21386-26195 GCF_042678005.1 Halolamina salina
GCGTGCACGACCCGCTCGACTGGCTCCGGGAGCGCCCGTACTACGCCGAGCAGGTGGCCGCCCATCGGCGGGTGTCGGCCCGGGAGCCCACGTTCGCGGATCTCGACCTCGAACCGCGCCTCGAGAGCGCGCTCGCCGACCGGGGGATCGAGCGACCGTTCCGGCACCAGCGCGACGCGATCGAGGCGGTCAGGAACGGCAACGACGCCGCGATCGCGACCGAGACCGCCAGCGGGAAGAGCCTCGCGTACACCGTCCCCGCGTTCGAGCGCGCGATGGACCACGGCGGCCGAACGCTCTACCTCGGCCCGCAGAACGCGCTCGTGTCGGACCAGCTGGAGACGCTCTCGGAGCTGGCCCGCGATCTCGGCTTCGGTTCCCGTGTCTCCGTCGATCAGTACACCGGCCGGCTCTCGAAGTCCGAGAAGCGCGACGTCCGGGACCGGCGGCCCACAGTGCTGCTCTCGAACCCCGACATGGTCCACTACGCGCTGCTCCCCCACGCCCACCGGCTCTGGGAGTGGTTCTTCTCCTCGCTCGAGTTGGTCGTGATCGACGAGGTCCACAGCTACCGCGGCGTGTTCGGCTCGCAGGTCGCGCTGCTGCTCCGACGGCTGAACCGGATCTGTGAACGGTACGACGCCGACCCCACCTACGTCTGCTGTTCGGCGACGATCGGTAACCCCGTCGAACACGCGGCGACGGTCACCGGGCGCGATCCCTCGGGGTTCACGCTCGTCGACGACGACGCCTCGGCGACGGGGCCGCGGGACTGGGTGCTCTGGAACCCCCCCGAGTACGAACAGGACCGCGACACCGGGCGGCGGCGCTCCAGCCACGTCGAATCAATGCGACTGTTCACCGACCTCGTGGAGGCGGGCCAGCAGACGCTCGTGTTCACGCGGAGCCGCCAGACCGCCGAGCGCTACGCAGCGGAGTCCGCGAAGGAACTCCGGAGCCGCGGGTCGACAGAGCTCGCCGGGAAGGTACAGGCGTACCAGGGGTCGCTGACCGACGACCGCCGGCGGGAGTTGGAGAACCGACTCCATAGCGGCGACCTCCGCGGGGTGTGGAGCACGAACGCGCTCGAACTCGGCGTCGACGTGGGCGGGCTGGACGCGGTGATAATCGACGGCTACCCGGGCACCCGGATGGCGGCGTTCCAGCAGGCCGGGCGGGCGGGCCGGGGTGACGACCCCGCGCTCGTGGTGATGGTCGCCGGCGAGGACCAGTTGGACCAGTACCTGATGGGCAACCCCGAGACGTTCTTCGAGGGCGAGCCGGAGGACGCCATCAGCGACCCCGAGAACGAGGCGATCATGCCCGACCACGTCGCCTCGGCGCCCGCCGAGAACTGGCTCTCCCGGGACGACCGGCGACACTTCGGCGAGCCATTCCCCGACGTGGTCGGCGACCTGGAGGAGGCCGGCGTGTTAGAGCGCCGCGAGACGGGGAACGGGCTCCGCTGGACTCACGACGGCGACGAGAGCCCCCAGCACAGCATGAACCTCCGGACGATCGACGACCGCGAGGTCGACCTCCGGGACTCCCGCTCGGGCGACGTGATCGCCTCCCTGTCGTTCTCGGACGCGCTCCGGGACGCACACCCGGGGGCGATCTACCACCACCAGGGTCAGCGCTACGAGGTCACGGAGTTGGATCTCGACCGTGACACCGCCCGCCTCCAGCCGACGTGGGCGGACTACCACACGCAGGTCCTGACCGAGAAGGACGTGACCGTCCACGAGGACCTGCGGGAGAAGTCGCTGTCGGCCCGGCCCGACACGGCGGTCCGGTTCGCGGACGTCTCCGTCACCGAGCGGATCACCGGCTTCGAGCGTCGGGACGCCGCATCCGGCGAAACGATGGGTCGGGAGTCGCTCGACCTCCCGGAGACGACGCTCCGGACGAAAGCGCTCTACTGGACGGTTCCGGAGGACGTGGAGGTCGAGATGCGCGCGATGGCCGCCGAGGACGGCGATCCCGAGTACGGCTTCAACGGCGGCATCCACGCCGCCGAACACGGCGTCATCTCGCTGTTCCCGCTGTACCTGCTCTGTGACCGGGCAGACATCGGCGGGCTGTCGACGCCGTACCACGGCCACACTGATCAGCCGACGATCTTCGTCTACGACGGCCACCCGGGCGGCGTCGGCCTGACCCGTCGGGGCTACGACCGGATCGAGGAACTGATGGCCCGGACCGCCCGTCTGATCGACGACTGCGACTGCGCCGACGGCTGCCCGTCCTGCGTGCAGTCGCCCCACTGTGGCAACGCGAACGACCCGCTCTCGAAGCCCGAGGCGGTGTTCATGCTCGACGAACTCACCGGCGGCGACTGATCGGGGGAGCGACACGGGATCGCGGGGCGCTTTTGCAACGCTTAAACCCACGGCGGCGCTTCCTCCGGGTATGACCGACGAGGCCGACGCGGCAGCCGAGGAGCCGACCGACGCCGACGGAGAGAGCGAGGCTGACGCGCCGGAGGAGACCGGCGAGGAGCTCGACCGGTCGCTGATCGAGCGCGTCGCCGAGTACGACGAGGAACTGGCCGAGGAACTCCGGGAGGACCGCGCCGACTACGAGGAGCGCATCGACGACTTGGAGGGGAAGCTGACCCGGAAGCAGGCCGACTTCCAGAACTTCAAAAAGCGCCAGCAGAAGAAGCTCGAACAGCAGCAGGCCCGCGCGACCGAGAGCCTGGTCGAGGACCTGCTCCCGGTCCGGGACAACCTCGCTCGCGCGCTGGAGCAGGACGAGGACACGGGCATCCGCGAGGGCGTCGAGGGGACGCTCCGCGAACTGGACAGCGTGCTCGCGGACGAGGGCGTCGAGCGGATCGAGCCCGAACCCGGCGAGGAGCCAGACCCCGAGCGCCACGAGGTGCTGATGCGCGTCGAGAGCGACCGCCCCGCCGGCACAATCGAGGAACTCTACCGCCCCGGCTACGAGATGGGCGAGAAGGTAATCCGGACCGCACAGGTCACGGTCAGCGAGGAGTAGCGGTCGGACGACGCTTCGGGATAAATCCTTCTTCACACCCCGACAGCGGCTTAGAGAACCGCAGGCAAGCGTAGGGGTACTCTGCGGTCGTGAAAGCAACCTTTAACCGATTCAGCCCGGAATACACGAGTAAGAATGGCGAGCAACAAGATCCTCGGAATCGACCTCGGTACCACCAACTCCGCCATGGCCGTCATGGAGGGTGGTGACCCCGAGATCATCGTCAACAGCGAGGGTGACCGGACCACGCCGTCGGTCGTCGCGTTCTCCGACGACGGCGAGCGCCTGGTCGGCAAGCCCGCCAAGAACCAGGCGATCCAGAACCCCGACGACACGATCGCCTCCATCAAGCGCCACATGGGCGAGGAGGAGTACACCGTCGAGGCCGACGGCGAGGAGTACACGCCCGAGCAGATCTCGGCGATGATCCTCCAGAAGCTCAAGCGCGACGCCGAGGAGTACCTCGGCGACGAAGTCGAGAAGGCGGTCATCACGGTCCCCGCGTACTTCAACGACAAGCAGCGACAGGCGACCAAGGACGCCGGCGAGATCGCCGGCTTCGAGGTCGAACGAATCGTCAACGAGCCGACGGCGGCGTCGATGGCGTACGGGCTCGACGACGACTCCGACCAGACGGTGCTCGTCTACGACCTCGGCGGCGGGACGTTCGACGTGTCGATCCTCGACCTCGGCGGCGGCGTCTACGAGGTCGTCGCGACCAACGGGGACAACGACCTCGGCGGCGACGACTGGGACGAGGCGCTGATGGACCACCTCGCCGACGAGTTCGAGAACGAGCACGGGATCGACCTCCGCGAGGACCGGCAGGCGCTCCAGCGGCTCAAGGACGCCGCCGAGGAGGCCAAGATCGAGCTCTCGAACAAGAAGGAGACCACGGTCAACCTCCCGTTCATCACCGCGACCGACTCCGGCCCCGTCCACCTCGAACAGTCGATCACGCGCGCGACGTTCGAGTCGCTGACCAACGACCTGATCGAGCGGACCACCGAGCCGACCGAGCAGGCGCTCGAAGACGCCGGCTACACCAAGAACGACATCGACGAGGTCATCCTCGTCGGCGGGTCGACCCGGATGCCGCAGGTCCACGAGCAGGTCGAGGAGCTCGTCGGGCAGGAGCCCAAAAAGAACGTCAACCCCGACGAGGCGGTCGCGCTGGGCGCGGCGATCCAGGGCGGCGTGCTCTCCGGCGACGTCGACGACCTCGTACTGCTCGACGTGACCCCGCTCTCGCTGGGGATCGAGGTCAAGGGCGGCCTGTTCGAGCGCCTGATCGAGAAGAACACCACGATCCCGACCGAGGAGTCGAAGGTGTTCACCACCGCCGCTGACAACCAGACCTCCGTGCAGGTCCGGGTGTTCCAGGGCGAGCGCGAGATCGCCGAGGAGAACGAGCTACTCGGCGAGTTCCAGCTGACCGGCATCCCGCCGGCGCCGGCCGGAACGCCCCAGATCGAGGTGACGTTCAACATCGACGAGAACGGGATCGTCAACGTCGAGGCCGAGGATCAGGGCTCGGGCAACGCCGAGTCGATCACCATCGAGGGCGGCGCCGGCCTCTCCGACGAGGAGATCGAGCAGATGCAGCAGGAGGCCGAGCAGCACGCCGAGGAGGACCAGCAGCGCCGCGAGCGCATCGAGGCCCGCAACGAGGCCGAGGGCGCGATCCAGCGCGCCGAGACGCTGATCGACGAGAACGAGGAGAACGTCGACGACGCGACGATCGAGGAGGTCGAGGCCGAGATCGACGACGTGCAGGACGTCCTCGACGACGAGGACGCCACCGCC
>NZ_JBHUDH010000115.1:0-4405 GCF_042678005.1 Halolamina salina
CGCCGACACCGACGCAGACGGCGACTGAGACGCCGACGACGGCATCGCCCACGAGCACGGCCGAGTCCGAACGCGTCGTCGCGTACGAGGAGCTGAACAGTCACCAACAGCAGGCGTTCCGGGACGCGATCGACGGCGAGGCGAGCTTCGTCCCGAACACGTCGTACGTGAACGACTCCGCGGGGTACGACTTCGAGCACGTCGATCCGTTCCGGGAGCACGAGTACGTCCGGTACGAGGGCGAACTGTACGAGATCTCCACCCACCCGGGGGAGCTGTACGCCGCCTACCAGATCCGAACGTCCGTCGGCTCGCCGGGCGAGAACGCGACCGTCGTCGCGCTCGAAGACCTCCCGGAGCGCGTCCGTGAGGAAGTCCGGACGGCGATCATCGAGGGCGAGTACTACGCGCCGTACGGGAAGTGGGACTCGCTCCCCGAGTCGCTACAGGACGTGGAGTACGTCCGGTACGAGAACGAGACCTACGAGACGGCCTACGTCGTCGGCGACGCGTGGGCGACGGTGGTGACGGTCGAGAAAGTCGAGTGAGGGGACGTTACCGCTTCGCCAACCGCCCGTCACACTGCGGACAGCTGTCGGGCGCCGCCCCCGCGAGCTCCGTCGTCCGCTTGTTGTAGCAGTCCGAACAGAGCAGTACCCCACAGCGCTGGCACTCGTAGCCGTCGTAGCTCGCGAGGCCGAGCGTGTCCGCGAGCCCCCCACCCGTGGCGTCGAGGTGCGCGCCACAGCGTTCGCACGCAGGCATGGGGGAAGCGTCAGTACCGACGGGTTTCAAACTGTTCATCGGTTCTCCGCCGGAACGATCAACACCGAGCCGGCCGAACCGCCGGCCGTGCCTCACGCGAACACCGACGGCGTCTCGCTGTACTACGAGACCGACGGCGACGGCGAGGCGGTGCTGTGCTGCGGCGACGTCGGCCTCGGCGCGTGGCAGTGGGGCTGGCAGCACGCCGCCCTCGCCGGGCCGTACGAACTGATCGTGGCCGACACGCGGGGCTGCGGGCGCTCGGACGACCCGCCCGCGGACTGCACCGTCGAGACGCTGGCCGAGGACGCCGTGGCGGTGCTGCGGGACCACGGCGTCCGCTCAGCCCACGTCGTCGGCGCCGGCCTCGGCGGGATGGTCGCGCTCGAACTCGCCCGGAGCACCGGCCGCGTCCGGTCGCTCACGCTGCTCGGCACCGCGCTCTCGGGCGACGGCTACGACCCCGAGCCGCTGTTCGCGCCGCCAACGGACGCAGCGGCGCTGCGGGCCTCGCTGGAGTCGGCGTTCTCCCGCGAGTTCGTCGACGAGCAGGCCGACGCGATCAGCCAGTTCGTCGAGTGGCGCGCCGCCGAGGACGCCGACCGCGAGGCCTGGGAGCGACAGGCCGCCGCGCTCGAGGAGTTCGCCGTCGAAAAACCGTACGAGATCACCGAGCCGGCGCTCGTGGTCCACGGGGGCGACGACCGGCTCTGCCCGCCGGCCCGGGGGCGCGAGCTCGCCGAGGACCTGCCGAACGCGGAGCTGTTCGAGGTCGAGGGCGCGGGCCACCTCGTCGGCGTCGAGGCGTCGAAGGTCGTCAACGACCGGCTGCGGACGTTCCTGGAGTCGGCGTAGCGCGCGGGCGGCTTTAACTACCCGTCGCCCGAACGCCGGCGCATGGAACCACGGAGAGTCGCGGGCGGCGGCCTGCTGGTCGCCGGCCTGCTGAGCTACGGCGTCGGGATCTACGTCCCCTACCCCGGTCGCGCGTTCTCGCTGACGGCGGTGATGGTGGGGATCGTGCTCGTGGCGACGGGGGACGGCCCGCGGTCGGAGGGGGAGCCGTGACGCTCCAGGCGGTCGTCTACACGGGCGCCGGCGTCGAGGAGTACGACGACGTGGGCGCGGCCGTGGAGGCCCCGGGGGAGACGTGGATCCACGCCTCCGCGGGTGAGCGGTCGGATCTGGAGGCGATCAGGGAGCGGTTCGACATCCACCCGCTGGCCGTCGAGGACGCCCTCGACGAGAACACCCGGCCGAAGACCGAGGAGTACGGCGACCACACGTTCGTGCTGATGAAGACCACGCAGCTAAGCCAGCGCGACGACGTGGCGTTCGGGAAGGAGATCCAGAGCCGGTCGGTGGGGCTGTTCGTCGGCGACGGCTGGCTGGTGACGATCGCGCCGCCGGACCTCGAACTGGTCGCGCCGACGGCGTCCGCTTGGACCCGCGACAGCAGCCGCGTCGCCGACCGGGGCGCCGACTTCCTCGCCTACCGCGTGCTCGACGCGATCGTCGACGACTACTTCGACGTGCTCGACGAGATCGAGACCGACATCGAGGCCGTCGAGGAGCGGGTGCTCCACGATCCCGAGCCGGAGATCCTCGAGGAGCTTAACGGCGTGCGCCGGGACCTGCTCGCGTTCCGGAAAGTCGCGTGGCCCGCCCGGGAGGCCGTCTCCTCGCTCGCCCGCGGCGACGTACCGCAGGTCGCCGAGAGCAACGAGAAGTACTTCCGGGACGTCTCCGACCACCTCGTGCAGGTGGTGGACCTGATCGAGACGTACCGCGACCTGACCGGCGGCTCGCGGGACATCTACCTCAACGCCGTCTCCCAGTCGACCAACGACGTGATGAAGACGCTCACGGTCGTCGCGGCGATTTTCATCCCGCTGACGTTCGTCGTCGGCGTCTACGGGATGAACTTCTCGGGGACCCCCTTCGCGATGCCGGAACTCGGCTGGACGTACGGCTACCCGGCGACGATGCTCGGGATGGCGCTGGTGGCGGCGCTGCTGCTCGGCCACTTCCGCCGGCAGGGGTGGCTCTGAGGCGGTCGCACTCCTCGTCCCGGCTCCGTCCCGCGGTGCTTCGCGTTTCCTCGTCATCCGGGGGATCCCGTTCGACGGTGCGTGAGCCGTCGTACCGGCCGATCGCCGGGACCGAACCCCTCTTGATCCCGCGCCGATCACGCTTCCGTAGTGGCACTGATCGACATCTTCGTCTCGGCCATCCTGCCGATCGTCCTGATCGCGGGCGTCGGCTTCACCCTCGGCCGGGCGAAAGACGTGGAGCCCGGGCCGCTCAACACGGCGACGGTGTACGTGCTCGCGCCGGCGCTGGTGCTCCACAGCCTGCTCGACACGGGGCTGGGCGGCGAGACGCTGGTCCGCCTCGCCGCGGCGGTCACCGCGTTCACGCTGGGGATGGCGGCGCTTGTGGAGCTCTCGGGCCGGCTGCTCGGCGTCGTCGACGCGACGCTGTCGGCGCTGGTGCTCGTCTCGACGTTCCCCAACGCCGGCAACTACGGTATCCCGGTCAGCGACTTCGCGTTCGGCACCGTCGGCCGGGGGGTGGCGGTGCTGTACGTCGCCGCCCAGTCGGTGCTGATGTACACCGTCGGCGTCTACGTCGCCTCCCGCGGCGGCGGGAGCGCGGGGCTGGGCGCGCTCAAGCGCGTGTTCCGCATCCCGCTGATCTACGCGGTCGCCGCGGGCCTGCTCATGCGGGCGCTGGGACTCGTGCCCGCGGGCGGCTCGACCGCGATGGAGACGCTGCGGCTGGTCGGCGACGCCTCGATCCCCGTGATGCTGCTGATCCTCGGCATCCAGCTCGCGAACACCGACTTCGGCGCCGCGCCGTTCCAGATCGGCGTCGCGAGCGCGGGGAAGATGGTCGTCGCGCCGGCGGTCGCCATCGGCGTCGCCCTGCTGGTCGGCTTCGAGGAGCCGACCGTCGCCCGGACGTTCGTGCTGGAGTCGGCGATGCCCGCGGCGGTGACGCCGCTGGTCCTCCTGATCGAGTTCGCCGACGACGTGGAGGTCGGCGGCGTCAGCGCCCCGGAGTTCGTCTCGACGGCCGTGGCGGCGACGACGCTTTTGTCGGTGCCGGTGCTGACGGTGCTGATCTCGGTGTTGCAGTCCGGCGCGCTCGTTTAGTTGCCCCTCGCTGCCTCTCCGTGCCGCCGTGATCAGTCGTCGCTGTGCCGGGGCACGTTCCGCCCCGGCGACACCGGCGCCGAGTCGACGACCGCCGACTTCCACGTCCCGCGGGAGAGCCACGCGAGGGCAGCCACCGCGCCCACGATGTCGCCCAGTGCGACAGCCGTCCAGACGCCGGTCGGCCCCCACCCCAGCGGAAACGCGAGCAGGTACGTCGCCGGGAGGCGGACGACCCACAGTGCGAGCAGCGAGAGCGCCAGCGCTGTCGTGGTGTTGCCCGCGCCGCGGAACGTCCCCATCGCGACCTGAAACACGCCGAAGAACACGAACGCGACGCTGGCGATCCTGAGGTACGTCGCGGCGTGGTCGATCGTCGCGACGGCGCCCGCCGTCGTCGCGGGGAGGAACAGGGCGACGATCGGCTCCGGGACGGCGGCGACGACGACCGCGACGACCGAGAGCACGGCGACGACCAGCCC
>NZ_JBHUDH010000115.1:4475-6676 GCF_042678005.1 Halolamina salina
ACGAGCAGCCCCGTCCCGAGCTTGACGGCTTGGGTCGCGCGCTCTGGCTCGGCGGCGCCGAGGTTCTGGCCGACCGCGGTGTCCATCGCCTGTGAGAGCCCCATCGCGGGCAGCGTGACGACCGAGATCAGGCGGTTGCCGAGACCGTAGGCGGCGACGACCGCCGGCGGGAACGTCGCGACCATCGCGGTGGCGGCGACTATCGCGAGCGCGGTACCGGACTGCTCCAGCGCGGTCGGGACGCCCAACTCGACGATCTGGCGGACCGGGCCGGGCTTCGGGATCAGGTCCCGGGGGTCGATCGTCGGGCCGAGGTCAGTGCCGAACAGGACGTACAGCCCCGCGACCGTCGCGATCCCGCGGGAGGTGACGGTCGCAATCGCGGCGCCCTCGACGCCCAGCGCGGGGAACACCCACCAGCCGAAGATCAGGAACGGGTCGAGCGCGACGTTGACGACGACGGAGAGGATCATCACCACAAGCGGCGTGCGCGTGTCGCCGGTGCCGCGCATCAGCGCCGAGAACACGAAGAAGCCGAACAGGGCGGGCGAGCCGAGGAAGAACACCCGCATGTACTCGGCGGCGCGGGGGACGATCCGCTCGGCAGTCACGGGATCGGCCGGCAGCAGCGCGAGCAGCGGTCCCGTCGCGAGGAAGCCGATCGCGCCGACGACGACCGAGACGATGCCGACGAAGCCGAGGGTCTGGCCCGCGATCCGGCCGGCCGCGCGGTCGCCGCCCGCCCCGGTGTGCTGGGCGACGAGGATCGCGCCCGCGGCGGTGAAGCCGCCGCCGATCGAGATCACAAGGAACACGAGCGGGAAGGCGAGGCTGAGCGCGCCGACGGCGTCGGCGGAGAGCCGCCCCAGCCAGATCGTGTCGACGAGGTTGTAGGCGACCTGGAGGAGCTGGATCGCCACCAGCGGCCACGCCAGCCGGACCAGCGGCCGGAGCAGCGGGCCCCGCGTGAGCGAGGAGCGTTCGGCGTGCGGGGCGGAGGTCATACGTATCGAAGGTCCCGGGGGGTCTTGAACTCGCGCAACAGTGGGTAGCACGGTACACTCGCCGGGATCGGTTTCGGGAGGTCGGCGTCGAACCGCCCCCGTTTATTCCGTTGGGTGGCGAAGGGGCGACCATGACCATCGGCTTCATCGGCGGATCGGGCATCTACGAGGCGCTCCCGCTGCACAACACCCGCGAAGTGACGGTCCAGACGCCGTACGGCTCGCCGTCGTCGCCGGTCACCATCGGCGAGTTCGGCGAGACGGGCCGGGAGGTCGCCTTTCTCCCGCGGCACGGCCCGGACCACCAGCACTCGCCGACGAACCTCCCCTACCGCGCGAACATCTACGCACTGAAGCAGGTGGGCGTGACCCACGTGCTCGCGACGAACGCGGTCGGCAGCCTGCGCGAGGACCTGCCGCCGCGGACGCTCGTCGTCCCCGACCAGATCTACGACCGCACCAAGCACCGGGATCTCTCCTTCTTCGGCGACGGGATCGTCGTTCACCAGCCGTTCGCGCAGCCGTACTGCCCCGAGATGGTCGACCACCTCGCGAGCGCGGCCGAGGCCGTCGAGACCGACGCCGGCGTCGAGGAGGGCGGCACGTACGTCTGCATCGAGGGGCCGCAGTACTCCACGAAGGCCGAGTCGGAGTTCTACCGCGATCAGGGGTGGGATATCGTGGGCATGACCGCGATCCCGGAGGCCAAGCTGGCCCGCGAGGCCGAGATGTGCTACGCGACGCTCGCCGGCGTCACCGACTACGACGTGTGGAAGGACGACCACGAGGTGACGCTGCAGGAGGTGCTGGAGAACGCCGAGGCCAACGAGGAGGCGATCAAGGCCGCGATCGAGGAGGCGATCCGCACGTTCCCTGAGGGCCACGAGTGCGACTGTCACAGCTCGCTGGAGGGGACGATCAACACGCCGACCGACGCGATTCCGGAGGAGACCCGCGAACGCGTGGACCTGTTCGTCGGGGAGTATCTGGACGACTGAGGCGAATTCTTTTTCGTTCGTCTCTCGGCAATATGGGTCTGGGCCGACATCCACTGGAACAGCGATAGCTTCAGCGACGGCGACCGCGACAGCAACTCGATCGTTGGCAACTGAGACAGCGACCACGACAGCAGTACGATCGTAGACCACTTGTGACCACAGTGCGCCGGGCAGAAAGCCCGGCGCAGCGCCGAGTCCC
>NZ_JBHUDH010000115.1:6699-11908 GCF_042678005.1 Halolamina salina
TGTCGGCGCGAAGCAGGAGCGCCCCTTGTGGGCGCGACCGGCGCGAGGGACGAGCGACCAGCGGGAGCGAGTCGGTTGGGGAGGTTCGAGGGCTGTGCGGGGCGGTGCGGTCGCAAGTGGTCATGCTCACTCCGCGGTCATAATCGCAGTCGGAACAACGGAGCCAGCGGTCGCGGTCGAAACCACGGAGTCAGCGGTACGTCCACTGTCGAAATAACGAACGGCGAGATACTGTCTACTCCCGTCAAAACGAAGAAGAAATCCGCCACCGAGAAGACCGCCGCCGACGAAGTTCCCTAATCGTCGTCGACGTCCACGTCAGCCTGCGCGTGTCGCTCCTGGGCGCGCTCGATGAACTCCTCGGGAAGCTCGTCGATCTCGCCGGCCTGCACGCCCCAGAGGTGGGCGTAGAGGCCGTCCTCCGCGATCAGCTCCTCGTGGGTACCGCGCTCGGCGACCTGCCCGTCTTCGAGGACGAGGATCTGGTCGGCGTCCTTGATCGTCGACAGCCGGTGGGCGATCGCGAACGTAGTGCGGTCCTCGGTCAGCTTGTCGATGGAGCGCTGGATCAGCATCTCCGTCTCCGTGTCCACGTCGGAGGTCGCCTCGTCGAGGACGAGGATCTCCGGGTCCTTCAGGATCGCCCGCGCGATCGAGAGCCGCTGGCGCTGCCCGCCCGAGAGCTTCACGCCGCGCTCGCCGATCTCGGTCTCGTACCCCTCGGGGAGGTTCATGATGAACTCGTGGGCCTCGGCGGCCTTGGCGGCCTCGACGACCTCCTCGTGGGAGGCGCCGAACGTCCCGTACTCGATGTTGTCCGACACCGTCCCGTAGAACATGAACGTGTCCTGCGAGACGTACCCCAGCTTCTTCCGGAGCGAGGGGATGGTCACGTCGCGGATGTCTTGGTGGTCGATCTCGATCGACCCCTCGTCCACGTCGTACATCCGCAGCAGGAGCTTCAGCACCGTCGACTTCCCGGCGCCGGTGGGACCGACGAGCGCGAGCGTGTCACCGCCCTCGACCTCGAAGTTGACGTCCTCGACGATGGTCTCCTCGTCGTAGCCGAAGCTCACGTCGTCGTACTCGACGTGGCCGTCGGTGACCTCGAGCGCCTGCGCGTCGGGGTCCTCGACGATCCGGGAGGGCGTGTCCATCAGCCCGAACAGGCGGGCGCTGGAGGCGCGAGCCCG
The DNA here is from genome assembly GCF_042678005.1 of Halolamina salina. GTDB lineage: Archaea > Halobacteriota > Halobacteria > Halobacteriales > Haloferacaceae > Halolamina > Halolamina salina. Next base: position 7,893 of record NZ_JBHUDH010000115.1, read on the forward strand.
CTGGTACATGTTGATGATCGAGCCGAACTGCGCCATCGGCCAGATGAACCGCTGGGTGTAGAGGATGAACGTCGTGAACACGCCGGGGTTGAGCGTCTCCTGCCCGCCGGTGATCCACAGCGGCGCCTCGCCGAGCACCCAGAGGCCGCCGACGGCGAAGGTGATGATGAAGCCGATACCGGCGATGACCCGCAGCGCGGGGAAGAAGAGGATCCGCGTCTCGATGGCGTCCCAGTTGGCGTCGTAGTAGTCCTGGGAGACGTCGTCGACGCGGTCGGACTCGAACCCCTCCGTGTTGAACGTCTTGATGACCTTGATCCCGCCGAGGTTGTTCTCGAGTCGGCTGTTGAGGTGGCCGACCGTCTTGCGCACGGTGGCGTACTTGGGCTGGATGATGTCGATGAACTTCCAGGTGATGAGGGCGATGATCGGCACCGGCAGCAGCGCCACCAGCGCGAGGCGGGGGTTCAGCCAGATCATGATGCCCGCGATGCCCAGCACCATCACCGAGAGCCGGAACAGCGAGTTCATCCCCTCGTTGAGGAACCGTTCGAGGCGGTTCACGTCGTTCGAGAGGATGGACATCATCTCGCCGGTCTGCTTCTCGGCGAAGAAGTCCATGTTCAGCCGCTGCATCTTGTCGTACGTGTCCGTACGGATCGTGTGCTGGATCGTCTGGGCGAAGGAGTTCCAGCCGTAGTTTCGCACCCAGTGGAACGCCGACCCGCCGAAGAAGGAGACGCCCAAAAGCGTGATGGCGAACCAGAACTGCGGCATCGTCTCGGTGGGGATGAAGCTCTGGGGGACCAGCGGGAGGTCGAACTGTTCGGGACCGAAGATCGCGTCGATGGCGATCCCCAGCAGCAGCGGCGGGAGGAGGTCGAGGACCCGGGCGGCGACGCTCCCGAGGAAGCCGATACCGAAGTAGCGGGCGTTGGGCCACCCGTACTCCTCGAACAACCGCCGCATCGGGTTATCCGTCTTCTGACGGATATCCTCGAAGGGATCGTCCTCGTCGGAGGGATGTGACATTGTTCACCGCGACGCAATGCCCCTCAAAAGGTCTTACGAATCGAAACACTCGAACGGCCGGGTGAACCGGTCGAAAACGCCGGTATCGGTCGGGCGGGGCGGGGAAAGGAGTAGCTTGTGGTCGTGTGTGCCAAGAGAACGTGTTACAAGGTCCGGCTCTCGGCGGTCGAGTCGACGCCCGCGGCGTCGAGATCCTCGCGGATCCGAGCGCGGAGGGGGTCGGGTACCGTGTCGCGGCCGACGGGGACCGCGGTCTCGCCGTCGCCTTTGACTTTCCAGTAGAGCACGCAGTCGCTGGGCGCGTAGTACTCGACGCTGTAGCGGTCGCCGTCGCCGCGGTAGTGGACGCGGGCGGCGAACCCCTCGGCAGTCCACCCCTCGCGCTCGGCCAGCGCGTCGACGGCGTCGTACTCGCTCACGCGTCGGCCTCCGTGGTCGGGACGGCGGTTCGGTTCTCCTCGGGGATCACGACGCGGTCGCCGACCGTAATCCCGTGCTTGACCGTGTACTCGTAGGGGATCTCGACGACGTACTTCCCGTACCCCTCGTAGGTGGGACTCTCCTCGCCCTCGGGCGGCACCTCGGCGTGGTGGATGGTCGTGATCGTGCCGTTCTCGGCGACGAACACTATGTCGATGGGGAACGCCATGTCCCGCATCACGTAGCCGTGGGTCGCCTCGCGGGGGTGGACGAACAGCATCCCCTCGTCGGGACCGAGCGCCTTGTGGTTGCTGAGGCCGGTGTAGCGCTCATCCCACGTGTCCGAGACGTCCACCGCGACGGTCGCGAGCTCGGTGTCGTTCTCGCTGTCGACGAACGTGACGGTGGTCTGTTCGGTGTCGTCGAGGACGACGTACGCGCCGGCACCGGCGACGACGGCGAGCACGAGGAGGACTGCGAGCAGGGAACGGTTCCGCACGGCTCCCGAGAGGGGCTACGGGGTGCTAAGCGTTGCGACGGAGAGCGAAATCGTTATTCGCGCGGCGTCGGTGTGTTCGCGTGCGGGCTCGTGGTCTAGTGGTTATGACGCTTCCCTTACAAGGAAGAGGCCGGTGGTTCAAATCCGCCCGAGCCCACTTCTGATTCCTCGCGACGACGAGCGCCAGCGAGGAGTCCGTAGAATCGAAGTGGGCGAGAAGGATTTGAAGCAGGGAGTGAAGCGAACGGATTGAGCGGAACGACCGTGGTTCAAATCCGCCCGAGCCCACTACTTCTGTGCGAACGAAGTGAGCACGAAGTAGTGACAGCGACCCCCAATCCCCCAACTCTACCGTCCAACAGACCTATTGGTGCCGGGAATCTCCCCCGAGTGAGGCCACTCGGCCGAGGAAGAACCACCAATGAACCGGAAACACGTCGCGATCGCGGCGCTCGTCGTCGTGATCGCACTGGGAGGGGTCGCCGCCGCGCTGGTGACCGGGTTCGGCCCGGCCCCCGGCGGCGACGGGGGGAGTGAAGGACCGTCGACGCCGTACGAGAATACGGTCGTCGTCGATGGAACCGACTCGGGCGGGGGTGACGCCGGCAGCGGCGGCGAGGGAGGCGCCACGGCCACCGCGGCGCCGGAGCCGTTCACGTTCGTGATCGAGAACATCACGGAGTGTGGGCAGACGTGCCGGGACGTGAACGGCACTATCGTGAATCAGCAGGACCACACCGCCGAGGACGTCGTGATACGGTCAGAGATCTACACCGACGGCGAGATGATCTGGAGCGGGAGCTCCGAGGTCGGCGACCTGGCGTCGGGGGAGTCCTACACCGACACCAAGCGCGTCGAGCTCAGCTACACCGAGGCGTACCAAGTCCAGCAGAACGACGGGCAGATCGAGGTCAAGACGTTCGTCGAGACCGCGAACGCGACGTACGTGTTCACGGAGACGCGAAACGTCACCTGATCGTCGCCGGCTCGCGGTTTTTCGAAATCCTTAATGCCGGATCGGGCGTTCGTCCGACTGCGCCGCCTTAGCTCAGATTGGGAGAGCACTCGACTGAAGATCGAGCTGTCCCCCGTTCAAATCGGGGAGGCGGCATTTTCCTGCGAACCGACGAGGGAGCGAAGCGGCCGAGCTGTAAGCAGTGGGGGCCAGTTCCTGCGAACCGCCGACCGCCTTCAAGGGGCTTTTTCTGTCGGCGGCCGAAGCCGAACCGACGATGCCCTCCACACGCAGGCGCCTGCTCGCGACCGCCGCGACGGGCGGCACGATCCTCCTCGCCGGCTGTACCGGCCAACTCCCCGGAACCGGGCCACGGCGCGTCGACGCCGTCGAGACCGGCGGCGAGCGCGAACTCGTCTGGCAGTACCCCGCCGCCGAGGTCGAGGAACACGACGACGGCGTGGGGTACGGCTCCGTGACGTTCGAGGGCGACCGGTCCTCCGACGGGGGGTCGGGTCGCCTCGCGTTCGAGCTGAACACGACCGTCGGCGGGATCGCCGCGACCGAGGCGTACACCGACTACGAGGCCGACTGGGCGCGGTTCCGGCTCGGCCCGCCGAACGCCTACACCGCCACCCACCCCTTCGAGATGTGGGTCCAACCACCGACAGGGGGGTTCGACCTCCGGACCGGGTACGACCACCGCGCCGGCCGCCGCGAACTCGTCGTCGAACTCCCCGGGATCGACACAGGCGGCACGATCACGCTCCCGGTCCTGTTCGACCCGAGCGACGACGCCGTTCCGGACCTGTTCCACTGCTCGTTCACGGTCGAAGCGTCCGAGCCCGGCGCATTCGGCGAGACGGTCCGGGCCAGCAGCCGTGGAACGATCGAGATCGCCGCGGCGCGATCGTGATTGCCGCCGTCGCGGCGCCGACGACCGACCGCTCGCCGACCGACCACCCCTCCGAACAGTGACAGCCCCTCCCCACACCACGACGTGCAGCACAGCCGAGAACCGACAGCTCGCCTACGCCGAGTACGGCGACCCCGACGGCGTCCCCGTCCTCTTCCTCCACGGGACGCCCGGCTCGCGCCGGCTCGGAGAAC
>NZ_JBHUDH010000116.1:0-13794 GCF_042678005.1 Halolamina salina
CGCGGGGAAACCGTCCAGAGCGTGCCGTCCTCGCCGGTCCGCCCCACCGCGATACGCTCGGCCTGCCCCTGACTCAGCGTGATCGCGAGGTCGATCGGTTCGCCCGACTCGGCGTCGGTGACGCTGATCCGGAGCGGCCCGCCCGGGTACGTGCGGTTGACGGTGACGTTGATCCCGTTGATCGTGTTCGACGCGACGGCGTCGGAGTCGTACTGGTCGAGCGCGAAGCGTTGGTACTCCTTGAACACGGCCTCCCTGCCGCTGTCGACGAACGCGGTCAGCGATCGGTCCGGCGCGGTGACGGTGACGATGTTGGTGGTGCCGGAGGTGGTCGCGGAGGGGTCGCCCAGCCGGAATATGTCCGGGTAGCTCGCCTCGACCACGTCGACCGCTTCGTCCGGACTCATCGTCGCGTCGGTGTTACCCGAGTACTCCGCGCCGCGGTACGCCTCGCGGTAGTAGCTGCCGTCGTCGACCGTCGTCAGCTCGTACCCCTCGGGACCGGTGGTGACGAAGAACCGCGTCGGCCCGTCGGTCCCCCGGATCGCGTCCATCGCTCGCTCGCGGACGGGGCCGCCGAACGTCCGCAGCTCGTACCGGATCTCGGCCGGCCGCGAGAGGCTGAATCCGTCGATCTCGTCGGCCAGATTCGTCAGTCTCACCATCCGCCGTTCGAGCGCGTCTGCCTTCGCCGCGATCGTCGCGAGCTCGACGACGAACGCCTCCGGCGAGAGCTCGCCGGCGTTGAACGCCTCGATCGCGTCCTGCTGGCGGTCCCGCAGCGTGATGATCTCCGTCTCGACGGTCGAGGACGCCTCGATGATGCGCCGGCTTCGCTCGCTGTCGTCCTCGGCGGCCCGGACGTACTCCACGACGGCGGCCGTCTCGACCTCGACGGCGCTGATGTTGTCGTTGAACTGGGCCGCCGGGCCGAGGTTCAGCGTCGCACCGTGGATATCGGTTCGCTGGACGGCGCTGTCGGGGACGACGAGCACCCGGGTCCGGTTGCTCCCGTTCGTCGGCCCGTCCACTTGTCCGGGCGTGACCGGCGTCACCTCGCCGGTCGTCCCGGAGCCGGCCGTCGGCGACACGCCGAGGTCGCTCGGGAGGCCGTCGGCCACTGGGGCGTCCGCGGGTGTGGCGACGGCGCCGACGCCGGCCGGCGCCACGAGCGCGAGGGAGAGGGCGAGTACCGAAAGCAGCGCGAGGGACCTCATCGATCCACCGTACTGCGGCCTCCCCCTTAAATCTCGCCGGAGCGCGTCGGAGGGGTGATAGAAAGCGTTTTGCCCGGGGGGTGTAACCCTGCGTACATGCGGTACGTCTTCGTCGCCCTCCTGTTAGTCAGCGCGCTCTCTGGCGCCGCAGTAGCTCAAGAGTCACCCGACGTGGGTGCGGCGACGACGACGTTCGACGTGGACCTTCGGCCCGACGGCGACGCCAACTGGACGGTCCGAACCACGATCCCGTTCGACACCGACGAGGAGCGGACGGGGTTCCGTACGTACGCCGAGCGCTTCGAGGACGGGGAGGTGCCGAGCTCGCCCGGGATCGCCTTCTTCGAGTCGGCCGCGGCGGCCTCCTCGTCGCTCACCGACCGTGAGATGACGATCACGAACGTCGAGCGCAGCTACACGGTGGGCAACGGGACGGGGACGCTCCGGCTCCGGTTCCACTGGACGAACTTCCTCGCGCCCGCCGGCGACGGCTACGAACTCAGCGACGCGCTGCTGACCGAGAACGGCACGTGGCTGCGATCGCTCGAAGCGGGTCAGGAGATCGCCATCCGGACGCCCCCGGGGTACGAGATTCAGCGGAGCAGCATCGAGGCACGGCAGGAGAACGAGTCGCTGGTCGTCGTCGGCCCGGAGTCGTTCGACCCGCAGGAGGTCTCGATCACCTACGCCCCGGAGGCGGGCAACGGTCCCGGAGGGTCGCCCGGCTCGCCGGACGGTCCCGGTGGGGCGTTCGACCTCCTCGCCGCGGTGCTGCTGGGGCTGCTGTTCGTCGCCGTCATCGTGCTGGCGGTGTGGCGCTGGCGCGGCGGCGAACCCATCGCGGAGGTCGCGAACGGCAGTCGTTCGGAGCCCTCGACCGAGGATGGCGAGACAGAGACCGAGGAGTCCGACCCCGACGAGCCCGCGGTCGACCCCGAACTGCTCTCCGACGAGGAGCGCGTCGAGGCGCTGCTCGAACGGAACGGCGGGCGGATGCGACAGGCCGACATCGTGAAAGAGACCGACTGGTCGGACGCGAAAGTCTCCCAGCTGCTCTCCCGGATGGCCGACGAGGGGAGCATCGAGAAGCTCCGGCTGGGCCGGGAGAACGTGATCTCGCTGCCCGACGGCGAGGACGAGGAGTAGCCGCAAGCTCCCGTTCGCTGGGGTATAGCGAAAGGATTTACCCCCGGCCGTGGGAAATCAGGGCCGATGAAGATTTTGGTGACCGTCAAGGAGGTGGCGGCCGTCGAGGACGAGTTCGAGATCGACGGGCTGTCCATCGACGAGCGGTACCTCGAGTACGACCTCAACGAGTGGGACGACTACGCCGTCGAGGCGGCGGTCCAGATCGCCGAGGCCGCCGACGAGGACGTCGAAGTCGTCGCGGCCACGATCGGTCCCGAGCGCAGCGAGGAGACGATCCGGATGGCGCTCGCGAAGGGGGCCGACCGCGCGGTCCGCGTCTGGGACGATGCCATCGCCGAGCAGACACTGCTCGACGTGGATGCGAAGGTCAGCGTGTTCGAGCAGGTCGTCGCCGAGGAGGAGCCCGATCTGGTGCTGACGGGCGTGCAGGCGGCCGACGACGCCTTCGGCGCGACCGGCGTCGCGCTCGCCAACCGCGTGGGCTACCAGTGGGCGGCGGTCGTCAACGACCTCGACTACGCGGCCGGCGACGACGTCGCGACCGTCCGGCGCGAACTGGAGGGCGGCGTCGAGGAGATCACCGAGGTCGACCTCCCGGCGGTGCTCTCGATCCAGACCGGGATCAACGAGCCCCGATACGCCAGTCTCCGGGGGATCCGACAGGCCCAGCAGAAGGAGATCGCGCCCCGCGACCTGAGCGATCTCGGCCTCGACGCCGACACCGTCGACGGCGCGCTCGAACTGGTCGACATGTACGAGCCCGAGAGCGAGTCCGACGCGACCATCTTCGAGGGCGGCCCCGAGGAGACCGCCGCGGAGTTGGCTGACGTGCTGCGGGAGAAGGGGGTGGTCGGCGAATGAGCGAGAACGACGTGCTGTTCGTCGCCGAACACCGCCGCGGCGACCTGCGGGACGTGAGCTACGAGGGGATCACCGCCGGGCGCGCCCTCGCGGACGCGCTGGGCGGCGAGCTCCACGTCGCCGTGATCTCCGGGCCCGTCGAGGCGTTCGCGGAGTCGCTGAACACGCCGGGGGTCGACGTCGTCCACACCGCCGACGCCGGCGAGGAGTTCGACCACGACACGTACGCGGCCGCGACGGAGGCGCTCCACGCGGAACTGGAGCCGGCCGCGCTGCTGCTGCCGAACTCGGTCAACGGGCTCGACTACGCGCCCGCGGTCGCGGACTCGCTCGGCCTGCCGTACGCCACCGACGCGGTCGACATCGCGTACGACGACGGCTTGACCGTCACCCGCGAGATGTACGGCTCGAAGGTCGAGACGAGCGTCGAGGTCGCGGGCGACCAGTTCGTCGTCAGCATCCGCAGCGGCGAGTGGCCCGCCGCCGACGGCGCCGGCGACGCCGAGATCACCCCCTTCGAGTTCGACGCGTCGGGCGTCGACGACGGCGCCCGCGTCCAGGGGTTCGAGGAGGTCGGCGGCGGCGACGTGGACATCTCCGAGGCGGAGTTCCTCGTCTCCATCGGCCGCGGGATCGAGGAGGAGGAGAACCTCGACCTGATCCGCGACCTGTGTGACGCGACGGGGGCGACGCTGTCGGCCTCCCGGCCGATCGTCGACAACGACTGGCTGCCGAAGAACCGACAGGTCGGTCAGTCCGGCAAGCAGGTGACGCCGAAAGTGTACCTCGCGATCGGGATCTCTGGCGCGGTCCAGCACGTCGCCGGGATGAAGGGCGCGGAGACGATCATCGCGATCAACACCGACCCCAACGCGCCGATCTTCGACATCGCGGACTACGGCATCGTCGGCGACCTGTTCGACGTGGTGCCGGCGCTGATCGAGGAGTTCAACTAGGAACCTGAACCTCTTTTGCGGGGGCATGTCCTCGCGGGCGACGTAGTCGCCCGCTGCGGCCAGACCCCCGCAAAACCCGTTCATGCCAAAAGGCCGCTCGCTCGGGCTCCGCCCTCGCTCGCGGTCGGAACTGCTGACACTCACCCCGCTCGCTTTCGCAAACACCTTATACGGCCCGGAAAAACCACGAACCGATCAGCTAATGCCCAGACCGGAAGTTCTTGATCGGATCAAGGAGGCGGAGGCCGACGCCGACGAGATCGTCGAGGAGGCTCGCCGGGAGAAGGAAGAACGGATCGCGGAGGCCCGGGAGGAGGCCACCGAGATCCGGGAACAGGCCGAAGAAGAGGCCGACGAGCTCGAGGCCGAGCGGCTCGAGGAGGCCCGCGAGGAGATCGAGCAGGAGAAAGAAGAGATCCTCGAGGAGGGCGAGGAGGAGCGCGAGGCCCTGATCGAGGAGGCCGAAAACAACATCGAGGAGGCCGTGGACTCCGCGGTCGACCAGTTCGTGGAGGCGGTGCATGCTCAGGCCTAAGCGGATGAGCAAGCTCTCGGTGGCCGGCTCCAAGCAGGTGATGGGGTCGGTTATCGAGGTCGTCCACGACGCGAACGTGCTCGACGTCTCCGAGTACGACGGCTCGTGGGAGGGGTTCGAGCCCGGCGATCCGGGAGCCGACGCCGAGCAGGCCTCCGAGAAGCTGGTGACCGTCCGCTCGCTCAAGAGCATGCTCGGCGTCGACGCCGAGTCGGTCGACGCCAGCCGCACGGTCTCCGAGGCGGAGATCGAGCAGGAACTCCCCGAGCTGCGGGATCGCGTCAACGACCTCGACGACGAGCGCGACGACCTGCGGGACGAGCTCCGCGGGATCGAGGAGCGGCTCGACGCCGCACGCCCGTTCGTCGACCTCGGGATCGACCTGAACCTGCTGTCGGGGTACGACAGCCTCGAAGTCGCGGTGGGTCGCGGCGACGAGGACTCCGTCGAGCGGGAACTGCTCGACGCCGAGGGCGTCCGCCAGTACGAGATCTTCTCCGGCGGCGACGTGCTCGCGGTGTTCGTCTACCCCAGTGAGCACGCCGAGGGCGTGCTCGACGACGCGCTCGTCGCCGCGGCGTTCACGTCGATCGACGTGCCCGACGCCGAGGTCGCCCCGGAGTCCTACGTCCGCGAACTCGAGAGCGAGAAACAGGGCATCGAGTCCGAGATCGACGAGATCGAGTCCGAACTCGACGAGCTCCGAGGCGAGCACGCCGAGTTCCTGCTGGCCGCCGAGGAGCACCTCTCGATCCAGGTCCAGAAGGCGGAGGCGCCGCTCTCCTTCGCGACGACAGCGAACACGTTCGTCGCCGAGGGCTGGGTGCCGACCGAGGAGTACGAGTCGGTCAACGCCGCGCTGAAAGACGAGCTCGGTGACCGCATCGAGGTCGAGGAGGTCGAGCGCGCCGCCTTCAAGTCCGACGGCGAGGCGGTCCACGAGCACGGCGAGGCCGTCGCCGACGGCGGCACCACGATCGGGACGGACGAGCCGCCGGTCGTCCAGGACAACAACGGCCTCGTCCAGCCGTTCGAGGTGCTGGTGGAGGCGATCGGCCGGCCGAACTACGACGAGTTCGACCCGACCGCGCTGCTGTTCCTGACGTTCCCGCTGTTCTTCGGCTTCATGATCGGGGACGTGGGCTACGGGCTGGTGTACACCGCCATCGGCGGCTTCCTCTACACGCAGTACGACAGTCCCGGCTTCAAGAGCATGGGCGGCGTGACGATCGCGGCGGGGCTGGCGACGATCGTCTTCGGCTTCCTCTACGGCGAGATCTTCGGCCTGCACACCGTCAGTGAGGTCGTCTGGGGCGGCCACGCGCCGCTGCACAAGGGGCTGATCCCCGAGTACAGCTACTGGGTCCCCGGTTGGATCCTGATCAGCGCGATGGCCGCGCTGGTCCACCTCAACATCGGCTACGTGCTGGGGTTCTTCGAGGAACTGCAGTTCCACGGCATCCGTGCGGCGGTCGTGGAGAAGCTCTCGTGGATCTTCGCGATGAACGGCCTCTGGATCTTCATCGCGAGCAAGTGGTTCCAGAACTCCAAGCCCGAGTTCATCTTCACCGTGTTCAACAGCGGCGAGAAGGCGGCGTTCGCGCTCGGCTTCAGCGGCTTCCCGGTGATCGTCGGGCAGGCCGGGATCGGCCTGTTCCTGCTGGGCGCTCTGCTGCTGGGCCTCGGCGCACCCGCCGAGCTCGTCGAGATCTTCGACGCGCTGGTGAACGTGCTCTCCTACGCCCGACTCGCGGCGGTGCTGCTGGCGAAGGCGGGGATGGCCTTCGCGGTCAACCTGTTCTTCTTCGGCGTCGCCGTCACCGGCGAGGGCGAGCACGCGTCGTGGCACTTCATGACCGGCCACGCCTACGAGGTCGGCGACATGTACCACGGCCACGAGGTCACCGAGATCATGTTCGGCGGCCTGATGCACGGCGGCGTGGCGTCGCTGATCGGCGGCATCCTCGTGCTCGTGCTGGGCCACGTGCTGGTGCTCGCGCTGGGCGTGACCAGCGCCGGCCTGCAGGCGGTGCGCCTGGAGTACTACGAGTTCTTCTCGAAGTTCTTCGACGGCGGCGGCCGCGAGTACGAGCCGTTCGGGCACGAGCGTCAGTTCAGCCGACAGGACTGACGCCACCCTCGCGGATCGTTCTGTACCGCTGACGATTTTTCGGCGGCTGACACCCGCTGCAGCAGCGCGTATGTGGCCGACTCGCACGGTTCTCTCGGGGACTTTGGGAAGGTTTATGACCGTCGTGGGGCCAACTACGGCTTGTTCGGAGACGACCGACTACGAACCCGAGTTGATACCCATATGTTCGAAAGCGCACCCCAATTCGCAAGTCTCGTACTGCAGGAAGGAGCCAGCGGCCCCGCCATCACCTCGACCGGTATGGCAGCCCTCGCCGTCGGCCTCGCCGGCCTCGGCGCGGGTTACGCGGAGCGAGGTATCGGTTCGGCCGCCGTCGGCGCCGTCGCGGAGGACGACGATCTCTTCGTGCAGGCACTGATTCTGACCGTCCTGCCGGAGACGATCCTCATCTTCGCGCTGGTCGCCATGATCCTGGCGTAACTTTCCTCTCCCTTTCCGCTCATGAGCTTGGAAACCGTCGTCGAGGACGTTCGAGACGAAGCCCGCGCGCGTGCCGAGGAGATACGCGAAGAGGGCGAGAGCCGGGCAGAGGAGATCATCTCGGAGGCGGAGGCCGACGCCGAGGAGATTGTACAGCAGCGCGAGGAGGACGTCGAGGCACAGATCGACGAGGAGCGCGAACAGGCGCTGTCGAGCGCGAAGCTTACGGCCAAGCAGAAGCGCCTGGAAGCCCGTCGTGACGTGCTGGAGCAGGTCCGCGAGCAGCTCGAGGAGCGCGTCGCCGAGATCGACGGCGAGCGCCGCGAGGAGCTGACCCGCTCGCTGCTCGATTCGGCCGCCGAGGAGTTCGACGATGACGCGGACGTGGAAGTGTACGGCCGCGCCGCCGACGAGGAGCTACTGACCGACCTGCTCTCGGAGTACGAGGGCTGGTCGTTCGCCGGCACCGAGGACTGCCTCGGCGGCGTCGTGGTCAGAAGCGAGAGCTCCCGCGTCAGCGTCGACAACACCTTCGACTCCGTGATCGCGGAGGTCTGGGACGAGGAGCTCAAACGCATCAGCGAACAACTCTTCGAAGAATGAGCGCTACCGGCAGTTCCAACCCGGAGTACGTCAACGCTCGCGTGAGCGCCCGGCGTGCGACGCTGTTCGACGAGGAGGACTACCGGAAGCTGGTGCGGATGAGTCCCGACGAGATCACCCGCTACATGGAGGAGTCGACGTACCAGGGGCCGATCAACCGGCTCGGCTCGCGGTTCTCCGGCGTCGACCTCCTCGAGTACGGGCTGAACGCGGGGCTGGCTGACACGTTCGACGAGCTGCTCGCGTGGGCGGACGGCCGCCTCTACGAGCAGGTCGCACGCTACCTGCGGAAGTTCGACGCGTGGAACGTGAAGACGGCCGTCCGCGGCATCTACGCCGGCACCGACGCGGAGGCGGTCGAGGACGACCTGATCCGTGCCGGAGAGTTCGACGACGCCCTCCTCGACCAGCTGGTCGAGGCCGAGAGCGTCGAGGCGATCGTCGACCTGCTCGACGGCACCATCTTCGGCGACGCCCTCGCGGCGGCCGCCGAGGAGTACGAGGAGACCGGGACGCTCGTTCCCCTGGAGAACGCCATCGACCGGGCGTACTACGAGAACCTGTTCGAGGGCGTGACGAGCGTCTCCGGCGCCGGCCCGGAGTCGGCGTACGCCGAGTACCTCCAGGCGGAGATCGACTTCCGGAACGCGCGCAACGCGCTCCGGCTCGCCCGCAGCGGCGCCGAGATCGATCCCGCGGAGTACTACATCGAGGGCGGCGCGCTGTTCGAGCCGGAGGAGCTGTCGGCGCTGTCCCGGGATATCGAGCAGCTGGTCGAGCACATCCGCGAGAGCCGGTACGGCGACGAGCTCTCGACCGCGCTCGACGATCTCGCCGAGGCGGACAGCCTCATCGAGTTCGAGCAGGCGCTCGACGCGGCGCTGCTCGAGCACGCACGCAACGCGGCCCACGCACACCCGATGTCGGTGTGTCCCGTGATCGCGTTCGTGCTCGCGAAGGAGCGTGAGGCGGACAACATCCGTGCCATCGCCCGAGGCAAGGAGGCGGGGCTCGACCCCGACGACATTCGGGCGGAACTGGTGGTACGATGAGTCAGGAGATCGCCGTGATCGGGAGCCCGGAGTTCACGACCGGGTTCCGCCTCGCCGGCGTCCGGAAGTTCGAGGACGTCCCCGAGGAGGAGAAGGCCGAGCGGCTCGACGACGCCGTCGAGTCGACGATCGCCGACGACGACGTGGGCATCGTCGTGATGCACGACGACGACCTCGACTACCTCTCGCGGGGGACCCGCGAGGACGTCGAGACCAGCGTCGAGCCGACGTTCGTCACGCTCGGCGGCGGCGCCGGCAGCGGCGGGCTGCGCGACCAGATCAAACGAGCCATCGGTATCGACCTGATGGACGACGAGGACTAACAATGAGTCAGGCAACAGACGTCGCCGCGGAAGACCGCGGCCAGATCGAGAGCGTGAGTGGTCCGGTCGTGACCGCCGTCGACCTCGACGCCCGGATGAACGACGTCGTCTACGTGGGCGACGAAGGGCTGATGGGCGAAGTTATCGAGATCGAGGGCAACGTCACGACGATCCAAGTGTACGAGGAGACCTCCGGGGTCGGCCCCGGCGAACCCGTGATCAACACGGGGGAGCCGCTGACGGTCGACCTGGGGCCGGGGATGCTCGACTCCATCTACGACGGCGTCCAGCGTCCGCTGGACGTCCTCGAGGAGAAGATGGGGTCGGCGTTCCTCGACCGCGGTGTCGACGCACCCGGCATCGACATGGAGAAGGAGTGGGAGTTCCGCCCCGAAGTCGAGCCGGGCGACACCGTCGAACCCAGCGACATCGTCGGCGAGGTGCCCGAGACCCAGACCATCGACCACAAGGTCATGGTCCCGCCGGACTACGAGGGCGGCACCGTCGAGTCCGTCGAGGAGGGCGAGTTCTCCGTCGAGGAGACGATCGTCACCCTGGAGAACGGCGAGGAGATCCAGATGCACCAGGAGTGGCCGGTTCGTGAGGCCCGGCCGGTCGAGGAGAAGCAGACCCCGACCGAGCCGCTGATCTCCGGCCAGCGCATCCTCGACGGCCTGTTCCCGCTCGCGAAGGGCGGGACGGCCGCGATCCCGGGTCCGTTCGGCTCCGGGAAGACGGTCACCCAGCAGAGCCTCGCGAAGTTCGCCGACGCCGACATCGTCGTCTACATCGGCTGTGGCGAGCGGGGCAACGAGATGACCGAAGTGATCGACGACTTCCCGGAGCTGCCCGACCCCCAGACCGGGAACCCGCTGATGGAGCGGACGACGCTGATCGCGAACACCTCGAACATGCCCGTGGCCGCGCGGGAGTCCTGTGTGTACACGGGGATCACGATCGGGGAGTTCTACCGCGACATGGGGTACGACGTGGCGCTGATGGCCGACTCCACCTCCCGGTGGGCCGAGGCCATGCGCGAGATCTCCTCCCGGCTGGAGGAGATGCCCGGCGAGGAGGGGTACCCGGCGTACCTCGCCGCCCGCCTCTCCCAGTTCTACGAGCGGGCCGGCTACTTCGAGAACATCAACGGCAGCGAGGGCTCGATCTCGGTGATCGGCGCGGTCTCGCCGCCGGGCGGTGACTTCTCGGAGCCGGTGACCCAGAACACGCTGCGTATCGTCAAGACGTTCTGGGCGCTGGACTCCGACCTGGCCGAGCGCCGGCACTTCCCGGCGATCAACTGGGACGAGTCCTACTCGCTGTACAAGGACCAGCTCGACGAGTGGTTCGAGGAGAACGTCGACCCCGAGTGGCCCGACCGGCGACAGTGGGCCGTCGACGTGCTCGACGAGGAGAGCGAGCTGCAGGAGATCGTCCAGCTCGTCGGGGAGGACGCCCTGCCCGACGACCAGCAGCTCACCCTCGAGGTCGCGCGCTACATCCGCGAGGGGTGGCTCCAGCAGAACGCCTTCATCGAGGTGGACCAGTACTGTCCGCCCGAGAAGACGTTCCAGATGCTGGGTGCGATCAAGAAGTTCAACGACGAGGCGTTCGAGGCGCTCGACGCCGGGGTCCCGGTCGACGAGATCACCAGCATCGACGCCGCGCCGAAGCTCAACCGCATCGCGACCACTCCCGACGACGAGGTCGAGGACCACGTCGAGGAGCTGAAAGACGAGATCGAGACCGAACTTCGCGAGCTCTACTGATGAAAGAGTACCAAACCATCACCGAGATTTCCGGCCCGCTCGTCTTCGCCGAGGTCGACGAGTCCATCGGGTACGACGAGATGGTGGAGATCGAGACTGCCGACGGGCGACAGCTCCGTGGGCAGGTGCTCGAGTCCGCCGACGAGCTCGTCGCGATCCAGGTGTTCGAGGGCACGAGCGGTATCGACCGCAACGCGTCCGTGCGGTTCACGGGCGAGACGCTGAAGATGCCCGTCACCGAGGACCTGCTCGGGCGGGTGCTGGACGGGTCGGGCACGCCGATCGACGGCGGTCCCGACATCGTCCCCGACGAGCGCCACGACATCGTCGGCGAGGCGATCAACCCCGTCTCCCGGGAGTACCCCGAGGAGTTCATCCAGACTGGCGTCTCCGCCATCGACGGCATGAACACGCTGGTCCGCGGCCAGAAGCTGCCGATCTTCTCCGCGTCGGGGCTGCCCCACAGCGAGCTCGCGCTCCAGATCGCCCGGCAGGCGACCGTCCCCGAGGAGGACGAGGCCGGCGAGGAGTCGGAGTTCGCCGTGGTGTTCGGCGCCATGGGGATCACCCAGGAGGAGGCAAACGAGTTCATGGCCGACTTCGAGCGCACCGGCGCGCTGGAACGCTCGGTCGTGTTCATGAACCTCGCCGACGACCCGGCAGTCGAGCGGACGGTCACGCCGCGGATGGCGCTGACCACCGCCGAGTACCTCGCCTTCGAGAAGGGGTACCACGTGCTGACGATCCTGACGGACATGACCAACTACTGCGAGGCGCTCCGAGAGATCGGCGCCGCGCGTGAGGAGGTCCCCGGCCGGCGTGGCTACCCCGGGTACATGTACACCGACCTGGCCCAGCTCTACGAGCGGGCCGGCCGTATCGACGGCCGAGAGGGCTCGGTGACGCAGATCCCGATCCTCACCATGCCCGGCGAGGACGACACCCACCCGATCCCGGACCTGACCGGCTACATCACCGAGGGCCAGATCGTGATGGACCGGGACCTCGACAGCAAGGGGCTCGAGCCGCCCGTCAACGTCCTGCCCAGCCTCTCCCGGCTGATGGACGACGGTATCGGCGAGGGACTCACCCGCGAGGACCACGGCGACCTCAAGGACCAGCTGTTCGCGGCGTACGCGGAGGGTGAGGACCTGCGCGACCTCGTGAACATCGTCGGCCGCGAGGCGCTGTCGGAGACCGACAACAAGTACCTCGACTTCGCCGACCGCTTCGAGTCGGAGTTCATCGATCAGGGCTACCAGACCAACCGCGACATCGAGGAGACCCTCGACATCGGTTGGGAGCTCATCTCGCTGCTCCCGAAGACGGAGCTCAACCGTATCGGCGAGGACCTGATCGAGGAGTACTACGTCGAGGACCCCTCAGTCGACGCCGACGCCGACTCCGGGGAAGCGCCCGCGGACGACTAAGCCGGTCACGGCTCGCGGCATCTCCTCTCTCCGTTTTCTTTCCTCGACGCACGCGCCCGCGAAGGACTACAGTGTAGAAGCCGACTGGCGACAATCTTACTTAAACAGGCCGTGTGAACTGTTGTCAAGCCGTCGTTGGGGCTGTATGCGTGGGTGTCTCACGCTTTGAACGAAACATCTTTATAGAACCATGGACAATCTATCAGTACACATGAGCCAGCAACAGCGGATGGGCAACCAGCCCATGATCGTACTTTCCGAGGACAGCCAGCGAACCTCCGGGAAGGACGCCCAGGAGATGAACATCACGGCCGGGAAGGCCGTCGCCGAGTCGGTCCGCACCACGCTCGGACCCAAAGGCATGGACAAGATGCTCGTCGACTCCTCGGGCGGCGTCGTCGTCACGAACGACGGCGTGACGATCCTGAAGGAGATGGACATCGACCACCCCGCGGCCAACATGATCGTCGAAGTCTCCGAGACCCAGGAGGAGGAGGTCGGCGACGGCACCACGACCGCCGTCGTCGTCGGCGGTGAGCTCCTGGACCAGGCCGAGGAGCTGGTCGAGTCCGACGTCCACCCCACCACGATCGCGCAGGGGTACCGACAGGCCGCCGAGAAGGCCAAGGAGATCCTGAACGAGGAGGCCATCGAGGTCACTGCGGACGACTACGACACCCTGACCAAGATCGCCGAGACGGCGATGACGGGCAAGGGCGCCGAGACGGCCAAGGAGCAGCTGGCCGAGCTGGTCGTCGACGCCGTGCTCGCGGTGCGTGACGAGGGCGGTATCGACACCGACAACGTCTCGATCGAGAAGGTCGTCGGCGGCTCCATCGAGAACTCCGAGCTGATCGAGGGCGTCATCGTCGACAAGGAGCGCGTCAACGAGAACATGCCCTACGCCGTCGAGGACGCGAACGTCGCGCTGTTCGACGGCGCCATCGAGGTCAAGGAGACCGAGATCGACGCCGAGGTCAACGTCACCGACCCCGACCAGCTCCAGCAGTTCATGGAGCAGGAGGAGGAGCAGCTCCGCGAGATGGTCGACCACCTCGTCGACGTCGGCGCGGACGTGGTGTTCGTCGGTGACGGCATCGACGACATCGCCCAGCACTACCTCGCACAGGAGGGCATCCTCGCGGTCCGTCGCGCCAAGAACGACGATCTGAAGGCGCTGGCTCGCTCGACCGGCGCGACGACCGTCTCCGCCCTCGAGGACATCGAGGAGGAGGACCTCGGCTTCGCCGGCAGCGTCGCCCAGAAGGACATCGGCGGCGACGAGCGCATCTTCGTCGAGGACGTCGAGGAGGCCCGCTCGGTCACG
>NZ_JBHUDH010000116.1:13864-18907 GCF_042678005.1 Halolamina salina
ACACGTCGATCGGCGCGTCGATCTCCAACTCGCCGCTTTTCATGTGGTCGACCAGCGCGAGCGCGCCGTAGACGACTCGATCGGCGTGGTTCGCACGACGCTGGTCGACGGGAAGGTGCTGCCCGGCGGCGGCGCCCCCGAGACCGAGCTCGCGCTCCAGCTCCGCCAGTTCGCCGACTCCGTCGGGGGCCGCGAGCAGCTGGCCGTCGAGGCGTTCGCCGACGCGCTGGAGGTCATCCCGCGCACGCTCGCCGAGAACGCGGGTCTCGACCCGATCGACTCGCTGGTCGACCTGCGCGCCAGCCACGACGCCGGCAACTTCACCACGGGTCTCGACGCCTACACCGGCGACATCATCGACATGCAGGAGGACGGCGTCGTCGAGCCTCTCCGCGTGAAGACTCAGGCAGTCGAGTCCGCCACGGAGGCCGCCACGATGATCCTCCGTATCGACGACGTGATCGCCGCGGGCGACCTCGCGGGCGGTCAGGTCGGCGACGACGACGGCGACGACGGCCCCGCCGGCGGTATGGGCGGCGGCATGGGCGGCATGGGCGGTATGGGCGGCATGGGCGGCGCGATGTGAAAGTAGGCCGCTAACTAACGCCACCCCGCCGCCTTCCGTTTCCCGCAGCACCGATCGCCGAACGATCGACGTTTTTCGGACCCGCTCCGGACGCTGTCGCCCGTTTCGGTCGACGTATCCCTCCGGAATTTATTAGTGAACGCGTTTCCTCCCCTCAGATACCCGACTGGTCCGTCGGGTTGTCAGAGGCAGGCCGGCGGGTTGTCGGTCCCGCTTCGAGAGCCGGGGCTTGCGTCCCGGTCTTTTTACTGAACGCTCAGCGCCGGGTTCTCGGGACGTACCGCGAGAACGAGCGAGTAGCTTCGAACGGCTGGGGTTCGTGAACGTCGTCGACTGACTGCAGGGTGTGGCGCCGCTGCTGCTCCCGTTCTCCGTAGACAGCGGGCGCGGTGGGATTCGAACCACGGTCGGACGTGCTCGCTTCGCTGCGCGCGACCTCCCTGATTCGAACCCCACGTGCCGTTTTCACGGCTCGCTTCGCTCGCCGGAAAACGGGCGCGGTGGGATTCGAACCCACGACCACCGGATTGCTCCCCCCGCGGGACCACCGGGGTTAGAAGTCCGACGCTCTGTCCAGCTGAGCTACGCGCCCTCACACGTCCATTACCCTCGGCGAGCAAAAGCGGCCGGGTTCGTCCCGTAGCCCTTAACCCCGCCAGCCGAGAACCCCGAGCCGATGCGAATCATCGGCACCGTCGGGCTGCCGGGCAGCGGCAAGGGCGAGGCCGCCGCGGTCGCCCGGGAGGAGGAGCTCCCCGTCGTGACGATGGGCGACGTGATCCGGGAGGAGACCCGGCGGCGCGGCCTCGACCCGAGCGAACACCACGGCGAGATCGCCCAACAGCTCCGCGAGGAGGAGGGCGAGACCGCCATCGCCGACCGCTGTATCCCGATGGTCCGGGAGGCCGCCGAGGAGCAGGACGGCGAGCCGGTCGTGCTCGTCGACGGCCTGCGCTCGATGGCCGAAGTGGAGCGGTTCGTCGACGCCTTCGGCGAGGACTTCCTGCTCGTCTCCATCGAGGCCCCCTTCGACCTGCGCGCCAAGCGGTTGGGCGACCGCGGCCGGGAGGCGACCGACCTCGACCGTGAGAAGCTCCGGGAGCGCGAGGAGCGCGAACTCGGCTTCGGGATGGGCGAGGTGATCGACGCCGCCGACCTCACGATCCACAACGACGACTCGCTGGAGCGCTTCCGCGAGCAGGTCCGGGCGGTGCTGGAGCGCGGGACGACCGACATCGACGACGAAGCCCACCAATGATCTACAGCATCGACGTCACGATCGAGGTCCCGGTACAGGCGACGGAGGTGGCCGACCGCGTCGAGGACGCCGTCACCAACCTCTTCCCCGACGCGGAGTTCCGCCGCGAGCCCGACCGCTTCGTCGCCGAGAGCCACTCGCTCGACGCGTTCTCGGACGTGCTCCACGAACAGGAGATCCTCGACACCGCGCGCCGGGAGTTCTACAACGGTATGGACGAGGAGGGGTTCGCGTTCGACCTGAAGAAACAGCCCGCCTTCGAGGGCGTCGTCAACTTCGCGGTGGGGTCCGAGGACGAACTCGGCGACATCCACGTCCGGGTCGACGTACGCGAGCCCGACGTGGAGTCCTTCATCGACCACGTCGCCCCGCCAACCGAGGAGGGACGCCCGGTCGACCCCGGGACGGACCGGCGGGACTCGGACGACTACCACGAACCCGCCGACGGCGCCTCCGACGGATAGATGCGCCTCGGGCGGTACCACCGCGCTCTCGTTCTCGCCGCCGTCGTCGCCGTCGCCGTCGGCCTGTTCGCCACGGGGTTCCGACTGGCGTGGAAGGCCGGCCTCGACCTGCTCTGGGGTGGGACCGTCGTCCCGTGGCACCGGATCGTCGTCAGCACTGTCGCGGGCGTCCTCATCGGCGCCATCGGGACGCTGAGCCACTACCCCGGCTCGCTCGCCGCCGTCGTCCGGGACTTCCACGAACACGGCGCGATCCCCGCCCGCGACAACATCCCCGTCGTCCCCTCGAACTTCATCGGCCTGATCGCCGGGCAGGGCGCCGGCCCGGAGGGGATGATGAGCGTCGTCGGCGGCTCGCTGGGCACCCGCGTCGGCGAGCGCCTCGACGCCGGCGGCCGCAAACTGCTCACGCTCGCGGGGATGGGTGCGGGGTTCGGGACGATCCTCGGCGCGCCGATCGGGGGCTCGCTGCTCTGGCTCGAACTCCCCCACCGCCGCGGCATCGAGTACTACGAGGCCATCGTGCCGACGCTGGTCGCGAGCTTCTCGGGCTACCTGGTGATGGTCTCGATGGGCGGGCTCTCACTGTTCAACGTCTGGGAGGCCGACCTCCTCTACCAGTACGCGCCGTGGCACCTCGGCGCCGCGCTGCTGATCGGGGTCGCCGTCGTCCCGATCGCGCACGTGTACGACCGCGTGTTCTCGGTCGTGGGCCGCCTGCTCAACCGCTACTCCCCGCGGCTAATCGTCCGGACGACCGTCGCCGGGCTCGGGATCGGGCTGCTCGGCTACGCGCTCCCGCTCACCTACTTCTACGGCGGCGCCCAGATCAACGCGGTGCTCAACGGCCAGCACTCGCTCGGCCTGCTGATCGCGGTGCTGGGCGGGGAGATGATCGCCGCGGCGCTGACGATCCAAGGGAACTGGCACGGCGGGCTGATCATCCCCCACATGTTCATGGGCGCGGTGATCGGGCAGGCGCTCTCGCTGGTCGTCCCCGGCCTGCCCGCCCCCATCGCGATGCTGGTGGGGATGGCGGCGTTCAACGCGACGATCACGGGAACGCCGCTGTCCTCCGCGCTGATCGCCATCTCGCTGACCAACGGTGCGGCGATCGTCCCCGTGTTCCTCGGCAGCCTCGCCTCGTTCGTCGTCGGCCCGTCGGTCGGCTTCGTCGGCACCGAGCAGCCCCGCCGCGAACACGAGGGGCCGCTGGTCGCGTTCGACGAGGACACCGGGGACTAGAGCGCGAGCTGTACCACCGCGAACAGCACCACCACGCCCAGCACGTCGCAGGTGTTCGTGACCACGGGGATCACCACGTCGTCGGGGTCGAGCCGGTAGCGGTAGGCCACGTACGTCGCGCCGAGCGTAACCGCGACCGCGAGCACCGCCAGCACGACGCCGCTGCACAGCGAGATCCAGACGACGGTGCCGACGGCCAACTGCACCCCGCCGAGCAGCGACTGCAGCACCCACGCGCCGGCGCCGACGACGGGGAACAGCGTCACCGCGAGCGCGACGGTCGCGACCGCGTTGCCCGCCAGCGACTCGTCGGTCGGCGAGAAATCGAGCGTCCCGAGGTGAAACGCCGTCGAGAGCCGCGACGCGAGCACGCTGCCGAGGTTGCCCGCGGTGCCGATGGTGACGGGGACGAGCACCAGCAGCGTCGGGTACCGGTAGAGTTCGGCCTCGAACGTGCCGAGCACCAGCCCCGAGCCGACCTCGACCATCGTCATCACGAGCAACACGGGCAGCGTCGCCCGCGTGATCGCCCGGACCGTCCAGTCGGTCGTCACGCCCCACCTCCCAGCGCCAGCACGACCCGCACCGCGAGCAGCAGGAAGGCGACGCCGAACACGTCGCCGGTCGTCGTCACGACCGGCCCGACCAGCGTGTCGGGGTCGTACCCGTTGCGGTAGCCAACGAACACGACGACGACTACGACCGCGGTCAGCGCGACCCCGGAGAGCAGCCCCGCGACGAGGCTGACCGCCACGAGCGTCGTCACCGGTGCGACTGTATCGCCAAACGCCGTGAGGAGCAGGAACACCGCGACGGCGGCGACGGCGCTCGCGAGCAGGCCGTTCGCCAGCGCGGCCGTCATCGCCCCGCGCAGCCGTCGGTTGCCGAGGTCGACCCGTGGCTCGACCAGCCCCTGGTGGAGACCGGTCGAGAGCCGCGCGCCGAGGCTGCCGTAGACGTTCCCCCGGGTCGCCAGCAGCGCCGGCACGAGCACCAGCAGCCCGGGGACCGCCCGGAGTTCGGCCTGCATCCCGCCGAGGACGACGCCCGCGAGCAGGCCGCCGACGACGCTCGCCCCCAGCGCGGGCAGCGCCGACTCGTACGCCTCCCGGGCGACGGCGAGGACGCTCATCGACTGGAGCGTCGGCGTCGCCGGTGAAAAACCCCCGAGCCGGCTACCCCTCGCGACTCAGCAACGCGATCAGCCCCAGCAGCACGAGCGCGACCACCAGCGACCCGCCGAGCGCCGCGAACGCGGCGTCGTACCCCCGCGTGTCGATCAGGAAGCCGGTCACCCCCGGTGCGATCGCGCCCGCGGTCATCAACACTGTCCGCACGACGCCCAGCCCCCCGCCGGCGGCGTCGTCGGGCAGCAGCGACATCAGGTACGCGCTCCGCACGGGCCGGAAGCCGTGGGCGCCGATCCCGAACAGCACGACGGCGGCGCCGACGGCGGCGACGCCACGCACCGAGAGCAGCAGCGCCGCGCC
>NZ_JBHUDH010000116.1:18941-19582 GCF_042678005.1 Halolamina salina
CGCCCCACGCGGTCGGTGAGCTCGCCGGTCCCCAACTGGACCAGCGCGACGACGAACAGCGCGGAGTAGATCGTGTTGCCGACGGCGCGTCCCAGCCCCGCGCCCGCGTCGGCGGCGAGGTAGCTCGGCAGGAACGCCACCACCCCGTTGTAGCCGAACGCGAACGCGACGGTGACGCCGACGAACAGCGCCACCCGGGGCGCCCGCAGCAGCCCGAGGTAGCCGAGCAGCGAGCCGTCGACCCCGCTGCTTCCTTCGTCGCCCGTATCGGCGGCGCCGCGCCCCTCCAGATGTCGCGGCGTTCGTCGGACGAACAGCACGGTCAGCGCGGCGACCGCGAGACCGCTCGCGAGGAACAGCCCCCGCCAGTCCGGCAGCGCGTACGTCACCGCCAGCGGTGCCGCGACGCCGCCGAAGGCCGCGACCGTGTCGAGCACGCCGAGCGCCCGCCCCGTCCGCTGCTCGTGGACCGTCGCGAGCAGGCGAACGGCGACGGTCTTGTGTGCGCCGGTCCCGACGCCGATCAGGAGCATCCCGGCGACAACGCCGAGGAACTCCCCCGGCACGGCCGAAACGGGACCGACGGGCACTGGGAGGTCCGGCAGCGGGAGCGGCACGACGAGCGCGAGCGAGCCGAGAGC
>NZ_JBHUDH010000116.1:19590-23397 GCF_042678005.1 Halolamina salina
CGAGAGCCGCCGCGACCGCGCCGGCGGCGATCACCCGGACCGGTCCCCGGCGGTCGGCGACCACGCCGGAGGGGAACTGCATCAGCGCGTAGACGGTCATCAGCGCGGAGAACGCCAGCCCGGTCGCGGTGTTGGAGACGCCGAAGGCGACCTGAAACGGGTCGAAAAGCGGCGGGAACAGGTAGCGCACGAACTTCGCCATGAACCACAAGAGCGTGGTGAGAACGAGCGCGTCGTAGCGCGCGAGGCGGCGAAGCTCCATCGGGGCGGGCTACCCCGGCCGCGGGCAAAAAGCGCGCGGATGCGGCGAACGCGGTTCGGTATCGACGACCGGCCTCAGAACGGCCCCATGCCGCCGAGGCCGCCGCCGTCGCCGCCCTGCATCTTCTTCATCATCCGCTGCATGTCGCCGTCGCCCATCCCCTGGAACTGGTTCAGGGTCTTGTCCATCATCTTGTGTTGCTGGAGCAGCTCCTGCACCGTCTCCTCGTCGGTGCCCGAGCCGCGGGCGATGCGTTTGACCTGCTGGGCGCCGATGGAGCGGGGGTCCTCGAGCTCCTCTTCGGTCATCGAGTCCATGATGACCTCGAAGTTGCGCATCCGGTCCTGGGTCACGTCCATCGCGTCGTCGGGGAGCTGGTCCATCATCCCGCCGCCCATCCCGGGGATCATGTCCATCACTTGATCGAGCGGCCCCATCTTGTTCATCGCGTCCATCTGCCGCTGCATGTCCTTCAGGGTGAAGCTCCCCTCCAGCATGTCCTCGGGCTCCCAGTCCTCGTCCTCGTCGCCGGTCTCCTGCATCGCGCGCTCGACGCGCTCGGAGAGCTGTTTGAGGTCGCCCATCCCGAGCAGCCGGGAGATGAAGCCGTCCGGCTCGAAGCGCTCGATGTCCTGGACCGTCTCGCCGGTGCCGAGGAACGCGATGGAGGAGTCGGTCTCGTTGACCGCGGTGAGCGCCCCGCCACCTTTCGCGGTCCCGTCGAGCTTGGTGATCGCGACGCCGTCGACGCCGATGGCGTCGTCGAACTCCCGGGCCTGTTCCTTGGCGCCCTGCCCGATGGCGGCGTCGAGCACCAGGAGGTTCCGGTCGGGGTTCACTTCACGCTCGATCTCCTCGATCTCGTCGATCAGCTCGGACTCCAGCGCGTGCCGACCCGCGGTGTCGACGATGTGCACGTCGGCGTCGCTGGTGGCTTCGAGGCCGTCGCGGGCGATCTTCACGGGGTCCTCGGCGTCGGGGTCGCCGTAGAACTGCACCTCCGCGTTCTCGGCCATCTGCTTGGCCTGCTGGTAGGAGCCGGGCCGGAACGTGTCGGTCTGGATGACCGCCGGGCGCAGCCCCTTCTTCGAGAACCACCACGCGATCTTGGCGGCGGTCGTCGTCTTCCCCGACCCCTGCAGCCCCGAGAGCATGATCGTCTGGGGCTCAAGCGGGATCTCGGTGGAGTCGCCGACGACGTCGACCATCTCCTCGTAGACGATCTTGAGGATGTGGTCCCGCGCGGAGGTGCCGCCGGGCGGCTCCTCGTTGAGCGCGCGCTCCTCGATGTTCGAGGAGAGATCCATCACCAGGTCGACCTCGACGTCGGCCTGCAGCAGCGAGCGCTGGATCTCCTTCACGATCTCCTGGACGTCCTCCTCGTCCAGGCGGGACTTCCCGCGGAGCGTGTCCATCGTGCCCCGGAGGGAGCTCCCGAGATTGTCGAGTACCATCTTACCCCACCGTTGGCGGCCGACCCATAAACGCTTGTCCGTCCGAACGGGTCGCCGTGGCCGCTACGACACCCAACTGCCGAACCTCGTGACCCGCTCGAACGTCGCCGGGATGCGGACGAACGTCGCGGCGACGTCCTCGTCGTCACCGCGCTCGCAGTCCGACCCTCGCTCCGTCGACTCGTACCGGAGTTCGACGGCGACGCTGCCGGCTGGTCCCTGCTCGGCCTCGCGCCACTGGAGTCGCTGCAGTTCCCAGTCGACACATTCGTCGACTCGATACTGGTGGACGAGCACCGATTCGGCCGAAAGGTCAGTCCCGGCGAGGAACGCCTCGGCGGCGTCGACGCCGGTCGCGTCCGCCGAGAAGTAGAGCGCCTCAAGTTCGTCGCGCGACCCGACGAGCCACCGTTCGCTGTCCCACTCCATCGTCGGGCTGACCAGCGTCGACCGGACTGCCGGCTCTCCCCCGGCGTGTCGAACGGTCACGCTCTCGGGGTCGTCGACGCGCTCCTCGTACCCGCGTTCGGTCATCGTCGGCGTCTGGCTCCGCCGGTCCTCACTCCCGGCACAGCCACTCAGCCCCGCGAGGAGGGCGGAAGCGAGGACCCGTCGCCGCGTGAGACGCATGGATCGCAGTTTCCGCCCCAGTAAGGTGTGTTTTGTCCCCTACAGCCGGACGACCCGCACGTCGTCGACGTAGTGGGTGGCGTCGGCCTCCCAGACGACGCTCACGCCGATCGAGAAGTACAGCGTCTCCGGCACGGAGTCCGGCTCCCACGTGTAGCTGTACTCGCGCCAGCCCGCCGCGAGGTGGAGCGGTTCGCGCAGGCCGCCGTAGGGCGCGCCGTCGACGTCCGAGGAGCTTACCCCCGGATCGGGGAAGTCGCCCTCCTCGGTCGGCGCCTCGGGGCCGAGATACGAGACCACGTTGCGGAGGATGTTGAACGACTCAGACTCGCTCCAGGCGTCGAAGCTCACTTCGAACGCCTCGGCGTCGCCCGGCGAGAGCTCCGTGGTCGCCCACGCCGTCCCGTCGTCGTGGTCGCCCTCGGTGACCACCGAGAGGCTCCAGTCGCCCTCGCTGGCCTGCTCCTGCGAGCGCTCGATGGCCCACTCGAAATCCGACAGCTCCTCCTCCGGGCCGATGTGGGCGGCCGTCTCCCAGCCGCCGAGGCCGTCCTCGAAGCTCTCGGTCAGCCGTATCTCGTCGCCGCCGCCGCTGCCCGGCGTCGAACAGCCGGCGAGCGCGCCCCCGAGACCGACGGCGACGCCGGCTTTGATCGCGCTCCGCCGGCTCAGTGATTGCTCGATCCTTTCGTCACTCATACCCGTCACTCGTTTCAAACAGCTAATTACTTTTCGCCGCGCGTCACTCGCTCGTGAGCGTCCAGGCGTCCGCGTCCTCGCCCGTGCGGGTGTCGCGTTGGGCGACGCCCTCGATAACCTCCCGCGCGAACGTCTCCGCCTCGTCGAGGTCGCTCGGCACGCCGGCCTCCAGCCGGCCGAACGCCAGCTCCGCGCCCGTCCCGAGCGCGACCGGCGAGTCGTCGATGACGCTCCCGTCGGCGTACACCGCCCGGACCTGCGCGTGACCCTCGCCGTCCCGCGCGGCCACGGCGGCGTCGGTTCCAACTGCCTCGGCGATTCCGGTCGCCATCCGGGTGAACGGCTCGATCCCGGGGTTCTCGCCGTGGTCGCTTTCGTACGCCCGGCGTTTCCCGTCGAGCTCGCGCCGGAACTCGCCCGGGTCGGCGACGGCCGCCGCGCCGCAGTCGCCGAACTCGGCGATCCGGTCGGCGTGCTTGCTGCTGACGGTGTCGTTGTCGACGACCAGTCGGTCGGCCGCGAGCACGGCGCCTCCCTCGGTCTCGAACGCGACGACGGTGGGCATGGGCCGGGGTTGGGCGCCCCGACGGAAAACGCTCCCGCGCCACAGCGGCCAAGTGCGTCCGCGCCCACTCTCGGACGAATGCCCTCCCGACGCGATCTGCTCGCCACGATCGGCGCCGGCACGGCGCTCGGCTTCGCGGGCTGTGCCGGCCGCGGCTGTACGCCCGCCGAACCGGCCGGAATCGAGTGGCCCAATTC
>NZ_JBHUDH010000117.1:0-8201 GCF_042678005.1 Halolamina salina
CGACGACTTCGCGGAGGCGTTCCGCTCGCCCGGCCACGTCACGCTGCTCCGGGGCGCGCCGAACCTGCTCGTGGACCGACAGGGCCACACCGAACTCGGCCTCGCGCTCGCCGCGGCGGCCGACCGGGAGCCGGCCGTGGTGGTGTGTGAAATGCTCGACGGCGAAACCGGGGCTGCGCGCACCCCCGCCGACGCGCGCGCCTACGCCGAGCGCGAGGGGCTGACGTACGTCGAGGGGCGGGACCTGCTGACGCGGCTCGACTGAGGCCGGCGTTTCTGACGATTTTAAGACCCCGCCGTCCCCATACGCGGGTATGAGCGCCTTCGAGGAGATGGAGCAGGACGGGACGATCTGGATGAACGGGGAGTACGTCGACTGGGAGGACGCACAGGTCCACGTGCTCACCCACGCGATGCACTACGGCACGGGCATCTTCGAGGGCGTCCGCGCCTACGACACCGAAAACGGCACCGCGATCTTCCGCTGGGAGGAGCACCTCGACCGGTTCTACAACTCCGCGAAGCCGTACGACATGGAGATAAACTTCTCCCGCGAGGAGCTCACCGAGGCGACGCTGGAAGTGATCCGGCGCAACGACCTCGACTCGGCGTACGTCCGCCCGCTCGCGTACTACGGCTACGACTCGCTGGGCGTCTCGCCCGGCGACTGCCCGACCGACGTGACGATCGCCGCGTGGCCGTGGGGCGCCTACCTCGGCGAGGAGGCGCTGGAGAACGGGATCGAGGTGAAGGTGTCCTCGTGGCGCAAGCACGCCTCCAGCCAGATCCCGACCAACGCGAAGACCACGGGACTGTACGTCAACAGCATGCTGGCCGGCGAGGAGGCCCGCCGCCACGGCTACGAGGAGGCGATCGTCCTGAACAAGGAGGGCAACGTCGCCGAGGGGCCGGGTGAGAACATCTTCCTCGTCCGGGACGGCGAGATCTTCACGCCGGGGCTGAGCGAGTCGATCCTCGACGGCATCACCCGCGACACGGTGATCACGCTGGCCGAGGAGCGCGGCTACGAGGTCCACGACAACGTCAGCATCTCCCGCGGCGAGCTCCACACCGCCGACGAGCTGTTCTTCACCGGCTCGGCCGCCGAGGTCACCCCGATCCGGCAGGTGGACAACGTCGAGATCGGCGACGGCGGCCGCGGCCCGGTGACCGAGGAGCTCCAGAGCGCGTTCTTCGATCTGGTCGAGCGCCGCACCGACGACCACGAGGAGTGGTTCACGTACGTATAGATCGGCTCTATACAGCGATCTGCGGAGCAGTCTGATTTTCCCCGGCAGAAGGAGACCGCGACTTACCGGAACGACGCCAACTGCTGGCTCCGGCGGCCGATATCGAACGGCGGATCGAGTTCGTCGGCCGCCGCTAACCGTTCCAGCGCCAGCCGAACGTCGACGCCGGCCCGTTCGGCAGCCTCACACAGTTCCTCGATCGCCGCGCGCTCCAGCGCGAGCGAATCGAGCTTCCCCAGCGCGAGCGCGAACGCGACGGCGCCTTCCCCAGTCGGGAACGACTCGTGGATCACCGAGAAGTCGGCCTCTTCCGGAGCAGGGGCGTCGTCGACCCCGGCATCGCTGGCGGCGAGGGTCCGCAGACAGACAGAACAGATCGCGCTCTCGGCCGCCGGCGCGTGCTCCCGGAGGTCCGTCGGGACGGTGAAAGCGACGACCGGGGCGCCACACGCCGGACAGGACACGGCTCAGTCGGCGGTCGCGGGCTGTTCGGCCGCGGCCTCCTCGGCCTCGCGGGCGGCGTCCTCCTCCTCTTCCTTCTTGGCCTTGATCTTCTTGAGCCGGAAGATCTCCTCGCGCTCCTGCTCCTCGAGCTTCTGCTCGATGTACTCCTGGTTCTCGTACAGTTCGGGCAGGAGCTTGAACTCCAGGGCGTTCACGCGGCGCTTGGTGGTCTCGATCTCCTCGAGCATCTTCTTCATCGCGGTCTCGACCTCGGCCGCGAGGATGATCGAGTCGATGAGCTCCTCGTACGCCTCGGCGGTCTCGTCGATGCGCGCCGAGGAGCCGATCAGCCCGTACCCACGCTCGTCGATCGGCTTCCGGACCTTCGAGGCCTCGATCTGGGGCACCACGACGCCCATGATGTTCTTCGACTGGGTCGTGATCTCGGGGTGCTCCTTCAGGGCGGCGGCGGCGCCGCGGACGGCCACGTCGCCCTCCATCGCCCGCGTCATGTCGAGCTTCTGCTGGGCGGTCTGGTAGTCGGTCTCGAGGTCGCTCCGAATGTCCTGAGCCTGATCCAGGATGTCCATGAACTCCATGATGAGGCCGTCACGCTTCTGCTCGAGCGTGTCGTGGCCCCGCTCGGAGAGTTCGATGCGGTCCTCGATCGCCATGAGGTTCTTCCGGGTCGGTTTGACGTCCTCGGCCATTCTTGGGGGAGTATTCCGGCCGGAGGGGGTTAATAGTTGTTAGTCGCCCCGACGGCATCGCTCGCGGGTGACGGTCGAACGCGGTACGAACGTCGTCGCGGGTTCCGCGCCGGCGGTCGACACGCGGTTCCGTGGCTCCGGTCCGGCGGTCGGCGGCGTGCTCGTCGGGCTACGTCTGCTCGCGGACGTTCCAGCCCTGCTGCATCTCGTTGTGCTTGCGCTCGAGGAACGAGTAGACGGCGCCGTGGGGCGCGCCGTCGAGGATCATCCCGGCCGCGCGTCGGACGGCGTCGATCTCCTCGGGCTCGCCGATGATCCCCAGCGTCGAGCCGTAGATCACCACGTTCGCGCCGGTGAGCTGTTCCATCAGCTCCCGGGTCCGGCCGTCCTCGCCGATGAGTCGGCCCTTCTGTCGCTGCAGGTCGTTGTCGTTGCGCGTCTGTTCGGTGAGGTCGATCAGGTCGAGCCGTCGCAGGTCGCTCTCCAGCAGCCCCAGCGCCGTCTCGGGCTTGAACCCGCGGCCGATCGCTTTCACGATGTCGGGCGCGGCCATCGCGTCGATGGGGTCGCCGACCGTCTCGATGCCCACCGACCCGTCCTCGGAGTCGATGTCGAGGCGAACGCCGGCGCGTTCCTCGATCTCCCGCATCGTCTCGCCCCCGGAGCCGATGAGGACGCCGATGCGGTCCTGTGGGACCGTTACGTGTTGCATGAAGCGGTTTAGCCGCTGGAGGGTTGTAAGCGTTCCTCGTCGGTCGTTCACGCGGCTCCGTCGGGCTCGCCCGCCGGATCCGCGTCGGCCTCGGTGACGTACGCCTCGAGTTCGTCGCCCGTCACGTCCAGCCCCTGCCGCGAGAAGAAGGCGGCGACGTTCTCACAGTCCCGTTCGAGGAACTCGCCGGCGTTGGGGTGGTGGACGGTGACCGCCTGCCCCATGTCGATTATCACCAGCTCCCCCTCGTGGACGATCATGTTGTACTCCGAGAGGTCGCCGTGGACGAGGCCGGCCGAGTGGAGCCGGCGCATGTACTCCCGCACGACCTCGTAGGCCTGCTGGGGGTTCTCCACGTCGACCTCGGCCAGTCGGGGTGCGCGGCGCTCGTCGGCCTGCCCGACCAGCTCCATCACGAGTACGTTCCGCTGGACGGCGATCGGTTCGGGGACGCGCACGCCCGCCTTCTCGGCGCGCTTGAGGTTCGCGAACTCCTTGCGCGTCCAGGCGAGGACGGTCTCCTTCTTGTTGTCCTCCAGCCCCTCGAAGCGGGGGTCGCCTTCGAGATACTCCCGCATCTGTCGGAAGTCGGAGGCGTTGATCCGGTAGATCTTGACCGCTACGTCGCCGGCCTCGCCGCGTGCCTCGTAGACGTTGGCCTCCTTGCCGGTCGACAGCGGGCCGCCGAAGGCGCCGACGTGGCCGTCCTGCACCAGCTTGTACAGCGCGCCCAGCGTGGCGTCGTCGAAGGCGCCCTGCTCGACTTTGAGACGTTCGACGTTCTTCAGCCGCTTCCGGAACTCGTCGAACTCCCGGTCCTGCCGTCGGGCGGTGCTGTCCGCCTCGGTATCGGCGACCTCGATCTCCTCGAACTCGTCGCCGGGCTCCGCCATCTCCTCGTCGACGAAGCCGTAGTCCTCGCTCATTCACTCGAACTTGGGCGTCGTGGCGTAAAAGGGTGGTCCGAGCCGACCGCGGTGAGCGACCTGTCGCGCGCTCCGTCGCGCGACGGCGGAGGCCATGCCGCGGTCGTGGAAGTCGATCTCGGCGCGTCTCAGATGTCTGTTTCCGTGACGTACCCGCCCTCGCGGAGCTGTTCGGCCTCGCGGTTCTCGTAGCGGTGTTCGATGTCGGCCTTCTCGTCCTGCCAGTCCCACGGACTCACGAGCACGAGGTCGCCCTCGCGGATCCAGTCGCGCTTGCGCATCCGGCCGGGGATGCGGGCGGTGCGTTCTTCCCCGTCGGCACACCGGACTGTCACCCGATTCGCGCCGAGCATCTCGACTACCTCGGCGAACAGCTCGTCGTCCTCGGGGGCCCGGATCCCCTCGGGGAGGTCGTCGTTGCTCATCAGCACCGGCTTGGACGCTGGGGTGGTTAAGCGCTGTGGGATTCCGGACCGCCGGAGACTCGCTGTGCTCGTCTCCGTGGACCCACGTTTCCCTCCTCGCGCTGCTCGTCGTGAAACGCAGGACCGCCGGCGTTTTCACCGCACCCTTCGCAGCGTTACGTATGTACGACCGACTCGGTGTCGGCGGTATCGCCGGTATCCTCCTCGTCCTCGCCGGGATCGCACTCGTCGCGTGGCGGGCGCCGATCGTCGCCGCCGGCCTCGCGTTCGTCCTCGCGGGGCTGGGGCTGGTGGTCCGCGCGCTCGTCGGGAACGTGATGCGGCAGTTCGGAATGGTCTAAGGCGAGAAAGCGGCGTCAGTTACGCTGCTCTCGGAGCTTCGCCCGCCCCGGCTCGATCAGTTCGTCGAGGTAGCGCGCCAGCGTCGGCTTGGCGTCGGCGGGGTGGAGTTCGCCCGACGCGAAGTCGGCCTCCAGCTCCTCGTAGCTGTCGTACTCCAGATCGCCGCCGTACTCCTCTGGGCGCTCGACGACCACCTCGTCGAACCGCGGGAACACGTGGTACTCGAAGATTTCCAACACGGGGTTGTTGCGCTCCTCGCCGTCGTCGGTCGGGTCCGGGTCGACCTCGCCCGCCGGGCAGAACGCGCCGTTGACCTTCTCCTCGATGTCCTCCGTGGAGTCCTCCATGGAGATGGTGACGCCCGAACTGCTGGACATCTTCCCGATTCCCGTGGAGAGTTCGGAGATCAGCGGCGTGTGCAGGCAGGTCGGTGACTCGTAGTCGACGCTGGGCAGCGTGTCGCGGGCGAGCATGTGCACTTTCCGCTGCTCCATTCCGCCGACAGCGAGGTCGATGTCGAGGTACTCGATGTCCAGCGCCTGCATCAGCGGGTACACCGCCTGCGAGACGGTCACGGAGTCGCCGGAGCCGATCTCGCTCATCGCTCGCTCGGCGCGGGAGAGCGTCGTCTCCAGTTCGAGCGCGTGGAGGTCGAGCACGTACTCCTCGTCGAACTGGAACTCCGAGCCCAGTCGGAACTCGGTCTTCTCCTCGTCGAGCCCGTAGGCGACGAACTGCTCCTGCATCCGCTCGGCGGTGTCACGGATCTCTGCGAACGTCCCCTTTCCGTTGAGGTAGGCGTGGACGTCCGCGAGCAGGATCACGACCTCCATCCCCGCCTCCTGCAGGTCGATCAGCTTGTTCGCGCCCAGCATGTGCCCGATGTGGAGCACGCCGGAGGGCTCGTAGCCGACGTAGGCGCGCTTCCCTTCGGGATCGGCTGCCAGCTCCTCGACCTCGTCCTCGGTGACGACCTCCGCGGCGTTGCGGGTGATCAGGTCGTGTGCGTCCATACCCGAACTGCCCCGGGAGCGGGGTTAGGCTTTCTGGAACTGTGTGAACGAGGCGAACGGTGACGCCTACGCGCCTTCCCCACCCAGCCGCTCGTCGGCGCGGTGCTCGGAGATCACGCGATCCATCATGCTCTCGGTCTGCTCGCGCCGACGCTCCTCGGCGCGGTCCTCCCAGTCGTCGATCGCCTCTTCGACCTCGCTTTCGCGGGCCACGGCCAGTTCGTCCACCTCCTGTATCGTCACGGGGTCGGCCGGCGCCACGGGGATCTCGTGGTCGAACAGCACCGCGTCGGCCTCCTCCGAGAGGTTTCCGTTTTTGAGCACCAGCCGTGGCTCGGTCTCGGCGAGCCGCTCGGCCGTCGACGTGCCGGCGCCGCTTGCGTCCCGGAGGTAGATCACGTCGCCGGCCGCGAGGCCGAACGCGTCGTCGGCGCGGTCGATCGCGTCGCGGGTGAACTGCGGGATCGTCTTCACCGCGACGAGGTCGCGGTCGCCTGCCACGTCGCTGAAGTCCGAGTGGTCCAGCTTCCAGAGCGTCTTCAGCCGGGCGAGCTTCTCGTGAAGCTCCTCGTTCTCCGCGATCGCCTCGTCGCGCTCGCGTTCGAGGCGCTCGGCGCGGCGTTCGAGCCGGTTCACCTCGCGGCGCTCGCGAGCCTCGCGCCGTTCTTTCTTGCGGGCGTCGCTGAGCTCGCGCTCGTACTCTCTGATCTCGTTTTCCTTCTCCTCGAGCTCTTCTTCAAGCTCCTCGGTGTGCTCCTTGAGCCGGCCCACCTGCGCTTCGAGGTCGCGGATGCGCCGCTCCTCCTCGGTGAGTTCGCGCTCCTCGTGTTCCTGCTCGTCTTCCTCGTCGGCGCCGTCGTCGGTCAGCTCCCGGACGACCGCTTCCACGGACTCCTCGCCGGAGACGACCCGGGCGATCACCGCCTCGCGGTCGAGCTTCGGGGGCACCTTCGCGGCGATGCGCTCGAACTGGTCGGCGTGGTCGTCGACGCCGAACAGCGCCGCCGCGAGCGCGTCCCGCTCGTGGTCGTTCTCGTAGGCGTGATCGCGGGTACGGTGGAGCTTCTCGTCGACCGGCAGGTCGGACTCGGGCGTCCAGCCCGCCGCGTCGAAGCTCCGGCGGAACTTCTCGACGGTCTCGGGCATCGGCGTCACGTCCGCTGCCACGAGCATCGGCCGGCCGCGCTCGATCAGCCACTCGGTGAGTTCGGCGGTGTCGCTCGTCCGCGAGGAGAAGAGGTCGTGGACGGTGCCGTCAAGCCCCACCACGGCCGCGGCGGTGGTCGTGCCGGGGTCGATCCCGACGACCACGTGGTCCCGCCGCTTCACGAGCGGTTCGAACTCGATGCCGTCGCGGCGCTCGCGCTCGATCTCGATCCGCACGTCGCCGTTCCGCGTGTTCGAGACGGGGATGTCCTCGGGGCGGGCCTCGACGGTGAAGACCGCGTTCGAGAGGCCGCCGTACTTCTCGGTCACCTCCTTCTCGTACTCGAGGTTCGCGTCGTCGAGATCGGACTCCACCTCGCGGGCGGCCTTCCGGACGTTGCCGTGGATCCGGCGGGTGAAGCGGTCATCGCTCCACCCCCCGCCGCCGCCAGCCGAGCGGCCGCGGGAGACCTTGACGGTGGTCGTGTCGCCGAAGGCGGTCACGCGCTGGCCGACGTTACGGTGGGCCAGCCGCGCGGCCGCCTCGGCCTCCTTCATCGGCTTCTTCGCGTAGGGGACGCCGTAGCGCTGGGCGACCCGCGAGAGCGGTTCGGGGCGGTTCGCGCCCGTCACCTGCACGAGATCGGTGCCGGCGGGGAGCGACCGGAGAAAGCCCACGAGGGCGTTCTTGTCGGCCGCGAGTTCGTACATGTTGTCGACGGCCAGCCGGGTCGGCTCCGCCTCCTCGATCAGGCGGCGGAGCTTCCGGCGCGAGACGGCGTCGCGCTCGACGCCGGCCTCCCCCTCGTCGCCGTCGTCGGGGCGGAGGATCACGAGGGCGTAGGTCGGCGCGTCGCCGCGGACGTCGCCGCTCTGGATGTCGACGCCGAACACCGGCCCGTCGGTGGGGCTCGGGGCGTTCACAGCCGCGGTTGGCGCTTGCCGGCTAAATATCCGACGCCGGGGTGGCTGTTCGTCCGCCGTGCCTACTCCCCATCGGGGAACGGGATCTCGATCGTCCGCCCGTCCTCGGCGACGAAACAGTCCCCGTCGAACGACGCGCCGGCCTCGCGTTCGTGGCCCGAGGCGTCACCCGGATACCGCGAGGAGATGTGGGTCAGCGCCAGCCGCTTCGCGCCGGCGCGCTGGGCGATCTCGCCGGCCTCGCGGATGGCCTCGCGGGCGCGCCGGAAGTCGCTCTCGGAGATGGTGCGCTGGTCGACCGCCTCGTTG
>NZ_JBHUDH010000117.1:8244-10639 GCF_042678005.1 Halolamina salina
CGCGTCGTGGATCAGCAGGTCCGGCTCGTCGGCGACTTCGACGGTCGACTCGACGGGCCGAGTGTCGCCGGTGTACACCAGCGAGCGGCCGGGTCGGGGGTCGCCGACGACCTGCTCAGGCTCGATGACGCGGCCGTCGTCGAGTTCGACCGTCTCCCCCTCGTGAAGCTTGCCGTAGGCCGGGCCGGGCGGGATATCCAGTTCTTCCTCGGCTTTCTCGCGCATGAACCGCCCCTTCCGGTCGTCCTCGATCAGCGCGTACCCCTGCGAAGTGGTGCGGTGTTCGGTCTCGAACGCGCGGATCTCGAACGCGTCGCCGTCGATGGCGACGTTGCCGGGCGCGACCTCGTGGATCCGGACCGGGAACCCGGTGTCGTGCCCGCCGGCGCCGATCAGGTCACGTATCTGCCGGCGCGAGCCGGGCGGGGCGTGGATCGCCAGTGCGCCCGTGCGGTCCTGGAAGTCCCACGTCTGGAGCAGACCGGGCAGCCCGAGGATGTGGTCGCCGTGGAGATGCGTGAGCAGCACGTGCTCCACGTCGAACCCGGTGTTGAACCGCATCATCTGCCGCTGGGTCCCCTCGCCGCAGTCGAAGAGGAACCGTTCGCCCTCGCGGTTCACCATCACCGCGCTCGGGGCCCGCCGCGTCGTCGGCACCGCCCCGCTGGTGCCGAGGAACGTCGTCCGGAGAGTCATGGCTGTGGGTGGTTCGGGCGGCGGTTTACCGCTGTCGACTCGGCGAACGCCTCAGCCGGCCGGTTCCCGCCGGTCTCGCGGGCTTTATTCGACTGAAACGGCCCCCATCCGGCTGAAACGCTACTGGGGGTTATCCCGCTCGAGCGAGTAGGGTGGAGCACGATGAAACGCCAGACTGTAGCGACGGTTCTCGCCGCGGCCATGCTCCTCCTCGCGGGGTGTGGCTCCGGCGTCGCTCCGGGCGGGAGCGACGGTAGTGGGGAGGGGACGGTCAACATGTACATCAGCGACCAGAACAACGCGATAGACGACTTCGAGCACCTCAACGTCACGGTGACTCAGATCGCGGCCCACCGCGTCGACGACTCCGAGGGCGACGCCGAGGAGTCGGAAACCGAGGTTTCAGAGACTGAGGTCTCCGAGACCGAGGAGATCGACGCCGAGGACGACGGCTGGGTCACGCAGGACGTCGACAACGTCACCGTCGACCTGACCGAGCTACAGGGCAACAACGCCACGGTCGTCGGGCAGATCGACGCGCCCAACGGCACCTACGACAAGGTGTTCGTCCACATCAGCGACGTGAACGGCACGCTGACGGACGGCTCCTCGACCAACGTGAAGCTGCCGAGCAGCAAGCTCCACCTCAACGAGGAGTTCACCGTCGGTAACGGCGAGGAGATCGACTTCGTGTTCGACATCACCGTCGTGAAGCGCGGCCAGTCGGGCAGCTACAACATCCAGCCGGTCGCGAGCGAGTCCGGCCCCGATCAGGAGATCGAGGAGCGCCCCGCCGCGAAGCAGGGCGACCGTGACGACGAGGACGAGGACGAGGAGGCCGAGACGGAGGCGACGACGGAGACGGCGACAGCGACGACCGAGACGAGCGCGAGCCTCGACTTCTACGTCAGCGACGAGCGCAACGCCATCGCCGACTTCGACCACCTCAACGTCACCATCGAGAAGGTCGGCGTCCACCGTGTCGACGACGGCGGCGAGAACGAGAGCGCGTGGGTCGAGAAGGACGTGAACAACGTCACCGTCGATCTGACCGAGCTTCAGGGCGCAAACGCCTCGAAGCTCGGGACCCTCGCGGTCCAGAACGGCACCTACGACAAGACGTTCGTCCACATCGCCGCGATCAACGGCACGCTGAACGACGGCACCTCGACGAACGTGAAGCTGCCGAGCAACAAGCTCCAGCTCAAGAAGGAGTTCACCGTCGGTAACGGCGAGGCGGTCGACTTCGTGTTCGACATCACCGTGTTCAAGGCGGGCAACTCCGGGAAGTACATCCTCAAGCCGGTCGTGGGCGAGTCCGGCACGGGCGACCAGGTCGAGATCGAGGAGAAAGACGACCGACCTGAGGAGGCCGAGGAGAACGAGACTGACGACGACGAGGCAGAACAGCCCCTCGAACTCTCCCTCGACGGCAACGCGACCGCCGGCGAGAACGTGACCGTGACGGTCACCCAGAACGGCAGCGCCGTCACCGGCGCCGTCGTGACCGCAAACGGCGAGGAGATCGGCGAGACGGGCGAGAACGGCACCATCGTCGTGGCCGTGCCCACCGACGCCGAGGAACTCGAACTCGCGGCCGAACGCGGCGAGGCCGAGGGTGAACTCGAGGTCGCCGTCGAGACGACCGGGAAGACCGGCTGCGAGATGGAGGCGCTGCAGGGCGTGACGACCGGGCTGA
>NZ_JBHUDH010000117.1:10693-12719 GCF_042678005.1 Halolamina salina
CGGCACCGAGTCGTCCGCCCTCGCCGGCCCCGTCTTCTAACTACTGCGACCGCGCGGTTTTGCACTTCTTCGAGCGTTCTCGTCGATAGCGACGGCAAAAGTGTCGCCCGGACCGGGGAGTTCTTACCCCCCGACGGGCTATCCCGAGCCGATGGACGAGCCGCTCTGGACCGAGCGCCACGCGCCCGCGATCGCGGACCTGCCGCAGGCGGAGGCCCGCGAGCGCCTCGAGCGAGCCGTCGACGAGCCGATGAACCTCGTCGTGCAGGGGCCGCCGGGCGCCGGCAAGACCGCCGCCGTCCGGGCGCTGGCCCGCGAGGCGCACGAGGACTACGAGAACGACCTCGTGGAGATCAACGTCGCGGACTTCTTCGACCGGACGAAGAAGGAGATCCGCGAGGACCCCCGGTTCGCGCAGTTCCTCGAAGGGCGGAGCCGGATGGCAAAGCGAGACATGATCAACCGCGTGCTCAAAGAATCCGCGAGCTACGCGCCGGTCTCGGGGGAGTTCAAGACGGTCCTGCTGGACAACGCCGAGGCGATCCGCGAGGACTTCCAGCAGGCGCTGCGTCGGGTGATGGAGCAGCACCACCGCACCACGCAGTTCGTGATCGCCACCCGCCAGCCCTCGAAGCTGATCGCGCCGATCCGCTCGCGGTGTTTCCCGGTCCCCGTCAGGGCGCCGAGCCACGACGAGATCGAGAGCGTGCTCGCCGAGATCCTCGACGCCGAGGACGTCGAGTACGACGACGACGGGCTGGAGTTCGTCGCGGGCTACGCCGACGGCGACCTGCGGAAAGCCGTGCTCGGCGCCCAGACGGCCGCCGCCCAGCACGAGGAGGTGACGATGCAGGCGGCCTACGAGGTGCTGGACGAGGTGGGCCACGACGACGAACTCGCGTCGGCGCTCTCTGCGGCCGCGGAGGGCGACTTCTCGACGGCGCGCTCGACCGTCGACGACCTGCTCGACGAGGGGTACGACGGCGAGGAACTGTTACAGGAGCTGCTGCGGGTCGCCCGCAGCGAGTACTCCGGCGAGAAACTCGCGCGGCTCTACCGGCTCGCGGGCGAGGCCGACGCCGACCTGATCGAGGGGAGCGACGACACGATCCACCTCACCCACCTGCTGAGTTCGTGGGCCGCGGGCCGTAATCACCTGCGGGGGGAGGCCTGATGGAGCTTCCCGGCCCGTCGCTTGCACCCGGCGCACTCCGGTACGGGCTCCCGCCGCTTTTCGCCGGCATCGTGCTGACGCCGCTGTCGGGGCCGATCGGCCTCACGCTGGCCGCACTGGGGGTGGCGGCGATCCTGTTTCACCGCGACCCCGAGCGCGAACCGCCCGAGTCGGGGTTCGTCGCGCCCGCCGACGGCAGCGTCTCGGTGATCCGCGAGGAGGAGGGCCGCATCCGCGTGGGCGTGTTCATGAACGTCACCGACGTGCACGTGAACCGAGCGCCCGCCGACGGCGCCGTCGAGTCGGTCACCCACCGCGCCGGAGCGAACAAGCCGGCGTTCTCCAAGGAGTCCGAGCGGAACGAGCGCGTCGAGATCGACTGCGGGGAGTACGAACTCTCGCTGATCGCGGGCTGGTTCGCCCGCCGGATTCACCCGTACGTCGAGGAGGGCGAGTCGGTCGAGCGGGGGGAGAAGGTCGGCCACATCAGTTTCGGCAGCCGCGTCGACGTGCTGCTGCCCGAACGGGTGGAGTTCGCGGATTTGCGTGTGAAGGAGGGCGAGGACGTGACGGCGGGGGAGACGGTGGTTGCGGTGGATACCGGGGAATAGGCTGTTTGGCTTCTCTGTTTAGTCGCTTGTCGAGGTGGGGTTGCGAACAGGACCACGGAGTTCGCTGTTTTCGACGGTGGGCGTACCGCGTATCTCGGTGTCCCAACTCCGAACAGGACCGCGGAGTGAGCTTGGCCACTTGTGACCGCACCGCCCCGCACAGCCCACAGACCTCCCCAGCCGACTCGTTCCTTCGCTGTCGCTCAGTCACTCGTCCCTCGCGCGCTCGTTCGCGCACGGA
>NZ_JBHUDH010000117.1:12750-13634 GCF_042678005.1 Halolamina salina
GTGTCCGGCGCACTGCGGTCACAAGTGGTCTACGAACGAGATGCTGTTGCGGTCGCTGTCTCACCTACCGGCGATCGACCTTCTGTCGCAGTCACTGTCCGAGCAGCCCGAAAACGGACTCCTCGCTATCGATCGTCCGGCCGCTTCTCCAGAACGTGGACGTGCCGAGTCAGCGAGCGATGGACCCGTCGCTCGAAGCGATCCGTGACCCGCCACGCCGTCGCCGAAACCGCCTCGCGCCAGTCACGATCGGCCATCAGCACGCAGGTCGCATCGGCCGTGCTCACCCGCGCCGCCTCCGATAGCGCCCCCGCCACGAGGTCCTCCAAGCGATGCGTCGCGATCTTCGACTGCCGGCCGTACGGCGCGTCGAACGCCACGCCGTCGACGGCGCCCTCCCGCAGCGGGAGCGCGGTCGCGTCCGCCCGGGCGACCGCCGAATCGACGCCCTCGACCAGCGCGTCGAGGTTCTTCGCCGTCCCGCGGACCATCTTCCACTGCGCGTCGGTTCCCACCAGATCGGCGCCGACGAGGCCGGCCTCGATCAACAGCCCGCCCGTGCCGCACATGGGGTCCAGAATCCGCCGCCCCGACGCCGCGCCGGCGATGTTCGCGAGCGCCCGGGCGTCCATCGGTGCCATGCTCCCGGGCTGGAAGAACGGCCGATCCGTGGGCTGGCGCTCGCCGAAGTCGCGCTCGGACTCGCAGTCGAGCCAGCCGAGCACGCAGACCCCTTCGTTGGCGGGAATCTGCCCCTGCTCGGCGGCCGCGGCGTCGCTGTCCGGGTCTGCCAGCCCGTCCTCGGCGGAGAACAGCGCCCGCAGTTCGTGGTCCGGATCGTCGAGATCCACCTCGAACCCGCGGTCGACGAGCACGCCGCCGAG
>NZ_JBHUDH010000118.1:0-18671 GCF_042678005.1 Halolamina salina
CGCGGGCGTCTGGGAGCCACAGTCGGTCCGTGCGGTCGCGCTGGCGAAGGCGCTCGCGTGGGAGCGCGAACGCGCGGTTCCGCGCGCCGTCGTGGAGTACCCCGCCGCGGGCGTGGTTCGGACCGTCCGGCTCACCACCCGGAAGAAGGCCCGCTACCGGGAGCTGCTCCGGACGGTGGAGACGCTCGACGGGCCGCCGCCGCGGCTCGACGATGACGCGAAGTGCGAGTCGTGTGAGTACCGGGAGACGTGTGGGGTGAAGAGTCGGTCGCTCCGGTCGCTGTTGGGGCTTTGAGCGCCGATGGGGTCGCTCAGTGCTCGGCCAGCCACTGCTCGACCTCGTCGGCCCCCCGGCCGCGGCGGTGGATCTCGTCGTTCCCGGGGTCGACGACCGTGCTCTCGCCGCCCGGGAGCTCGCCCCCGTCGACGACGGCACCGACGCCCTCACGGATCGCGTCGTCGAGTTCGTCGGGATGGGTCGCGTTGGCCGCGCCGCTGCGGTTCGCGCTGGTGGCCGTGATCGGCGCGAACTCGGAGAGCAGGTCGAGCGCGAGGTCGTGGTCCGGAATGCGGATCCCGACGCGGTCCCGCCCGGCGGTCAGCGCGTCCGGCACGTGGTCCTGCCGCTCGAGGACGACCGTGACCGGGCCGGGGAGGAACTCGCGCATGAACGCCTCCTCGCGCTCGGTCGCGGTGACGTGTTCGAGCGCCTCCTCCACGTCGGGCACCGCCATCGAGAGCGGGTCGTCCCGCGAGCGGCCCTTGAGGTCGTAGACGCGCTCGACGGCGTCGGCGGCGATGGCGTCGGCGCCCAGCCCGTAGACGGTGTCGGTCGGGTAGACCGCCAGCTCGCCCATCGCGAGCATGCTGGTGGCCTGAACGAGGTCGTCGCGCATACCCCGACTCCGGGGGCGGCGGGAAAAAAGCGAGCGATACAGCCTACAGCGACTCGATCGCGGCCTCGACCTCGTCGTAGTCGGGGAAGTCCGGCCACGTCTCGGCGACCCACGCGTACTCGATCGTTCGGTCGCCGTCGATCAGGAAGACGGCGGGGCGGTGCTCGGTGATCCCGGTCATCCCGTCGAGGTCGTGCTCGATGCCGTACGCCTCGGCGACGCCAGCGTCGGGGTCGGAGAACAGCCGTGCCTCCTCGCCGCGCTCGGCGAGCAGGTCCCTGTGCTCGTACGGCGAGGAGATCGAGAGTCCGACCACGTCGACCTCGTCGGTCCACCCGCGGTCGTCGATCTCGTTCCAGACGTAGGTGGCGGGGAACGCGCCGTCCATCGGGTGGGCGACCAGCAGCACGGGACCGTCGTCGACGAGCGAGGCGAGCGAGCGGTCCTCCCAGAACTCCTCGTTCACCAGCGGGCGGGTGAAGTCGGGTGCCTCGTCGCCGACCTCGGGGTGGTCGGCGTCGGGCAGGTCGACGACTTCGAAGTCCAGTCCCATCGCCATCAGGCCTCACCCCCGTAGGTCTTCTCGAGGTACTCGACGATGTTGCCCGACTCGGACATGGTGAGTCCGGTGTTCTCGTCGACGATGGCGGGCACCGAGCGCTTGCCGCTGATGCGCTTGACAACGTCCCGGTCGGAGTGCATCGGCTCGACGAACCGCGACTGGTAGTCGAGGCCGTACTCGTCCAGTTTGCGGACGACCCGCTCGCAGAACGGGCAGGCCTGGAGCCGGTAGAGCGTGATCGGTGGGTCCTCGGACATGGCTCACGCTACGGACGCCCGGCGCCTAAAGTCGTCGGCGACGGCACTGGTGGCACGCCCCCGAGCGGGCCGGAAACCGGCGGGTCTCACACGGGAGGGGAACGCTTAATCCGGATGCCCAATAATCACGACGGGAAATGGGCTTGCTTCCCACGGTCACCTTCGCCCTTAGCAGGGGCGTTCTGCAGCTACCGGCGTTCGGACAGGAGGCCAAGACGGTGTTCGGCGTCGCCATGCTGGTCGTCCTCATCGGGTTCTCCGCCTTCTTCTCCTCCTCGGAGATCGCGATGTTCGGGCTGGAGAGCCACCGCGTCGACTCGCTCGTCGAGGAGGGGGTCCCCGGCGCGAACTTGGTGCAGGACCTCCTCGCCGACCCCCACCGGCTGCTGGTGACGATCCTCGTCGGCAACAACATCGCCAACGTCGCGATGTCCTCGATCGCGACGTGGCTGTTCGGCTTCTACCTCTCGGAGGGGCAGGCGGTGCTGGCGGCGACGTTCGGGATCACGACGGTCGTGCTGCTGTTCGGCGAGAGCGCTCCGAAGTCCTACGCCGTCGAGAACACCGAGTCGTGGTCGCTGCGGATCGCCCGTCCGCTGAAG
Source organism: Halolamina salina (assembly GCF_042678005.1). Lineage (GTDB taxonomy): Archaea > Halobacteriota > Halobacteria > Halobacteriales > Haloferacaceae > Halolamina > Halolamina salina. The sequence goes on from NZ_JBHUDH010000118.1 coordinate 2,318, forward strand.
TGGGCCGAGCGGCTGCTGCTCCCGCTGATCGTCGTCTTCGACTACCTGACGCAGGTGATCAACCGCGTCACCGGCGGCGGCTCGGCGATCGAGGACTCCTACGTCACCCGTGACGAGATCCAGAACATGATCCAGACCGGGGAGCGCGAGGGGGTCATCGACGAGGAGGAACGGGAGATGCTCCAGCGCATCTTCCGGTTCAACCAGACGATCGCCAAGGAGGTGATGACCCCGCGGCTGGACATGACCGCGGTGCCGAAAGACGCCACCGTCGAGGAGGCGATCGAGGAGTGCATCCAGTCCGACCACGAGCGCATCCCCGTCTACGAGGGGAACCTCGACAACATCATCGGCGTCGTGAACATCCGCGATCTGGTGCGAGCGGCCCACTACGGCGAGGGCGACCCGGTGCTCGAGGATCTCGTTCAGGCGACGCTACACGTCCCCGAGTCGAAGAACGTCGACGAGCTGCTCGAGGAGATGCAGGACAACCGCCTCCGGATGGTGATCGTCATCGACGAGTTCGGCACCACCGAGGGGCTGCTCACGATGGAGGACATGGTCGAGGAGATCGTCGGCGACATCCTCGAGGGCGACGAGGAGCAGGCCATCGAGTTTGTCGACGACGACACCGCGCTGATCCGCGGCGAGGTCAACATCGACGAGGTGAACGAGGAACTCGGCGTCGACCTCCCCGAAGGCGAGGAGTTCGAGACGCTTGCCGGCTTCATCTTCAACCGCGCCGGCCGGCTGGTCGAGGAGGGCGAGACGATCGAGTACGACGGCATCCGCATCCGGGTGGAGGAGGTCGACACCACGCGCATCAAGCGCGCCCGGGTGACGGTGACCGAGGAGTACTACGAGGACGACACGGGCGAGGTCGACGAGGAGATCGCCGATACCGACGTGGACGCCGCCGACACGGAGTAGTTGGCGACCCGTTTTCGCGGTTCGGTTGCGACGTTCGCAGAAAATCAGTGAGGAGGCGTTTCGCCGTTCGCCCTTCGGGGCTCAGGCGCTGGCGATTCCGCGAGACTCCGTCTCGCGTCTCGTCAGGTCTTCGTCCTACGGACTCAGACGCTGACGATCTCGCGGGAACACGAGAAGACTCGCTCCGCTCGTCTCTCTGGCTCCCGCTCGCCGCGGGCGCCTCTCAGGGCGAGAGGCGCTGGCGATCTCGCGGGAACAGCACGGCCTCGCGGATGTTCTCCAGTCCGAGCATCGTCATCACGAGCCGCTCGCCGCCCATCCCCCAGCCGGCGTGGGGCGGCATGCCGTACTTGAACATCTTGGTGTAGTACTCGAACTGCTCGGGGTCCAGCCCCTGCTGTTCGAACCCTTCGACCAGCTTCTCGTAGCGGTGCTCGCGCTGCCCGCCCGAGACGAGCTCCATCCGGGGGTGCATCATGTCGAACCCCGTCGAGAGCGAGTCGTCGTCGTCCTGATCCTTGATGTAGAACGGCTTGATCTCGCTGGGCCAGCCGGTGATGAAGTAGAACGTCCCCACGTCCTCGCCGAGCGCGCGCTCTGCCTCCGTCGAGAGGTCGTCGCCGAACACGAGCTGCTCGTCGAGCTCGCCGGTGGCGTTGATGCGCTCGATCGCCTCCTCGTAGCTCAGGCGGGGGAAGTCACCCTCCGGCACGTCGAAGTCGTCGTAGCCGAGCAGGTCGAGCTGCTCCGCGCAGTTCTCCGCGACGGCCTCGTAGACGGAGACGACGATCTCCTCGGCGGCGTCCATCGCCTCGTGGTGGTCGGCGAACGCCGACTCGAAGTCGATGGAGGTCGCCTCGTTGAGGTGTCGCGGCGTGTTGTGCTCCTCGGCGCGGAAGATCGGGCCGATCTCGAACACCGTCTCGAGGCCGGAGCCGGCCATCAGCTGCTTGAACAGCTGGGGGCTCTGGTTCATGAAGGCCTCCTCGCCGAAGTAGGTGATCGGGAACAGCTCCGTGCCGCCCTCCGTCCCGGTGGCGACGATCTTCGGCGTGTTGATCTCGGTGGCGTTCAGGTCGCGGAACGTCTCGCGGGCGGCGCGCATGACCTCCGCGCGGATCTCGAAGATCGCCTTGACCTCCGGCTTGCGAAGGTCGAGCGTGCGGTTGTCGAGTCGGGTCGGGAGCTCGGCGTCGACCTTCCCGGAGGGATCGAGCGGGAGCTCGGGGTCGGCCTCGGCGACGACCTCGATCGACTCGGGCACGAGCTCGAAGCCGGTCGGCGCGCGCGGCTCCTCCTTCACGTCGCCGGCGACTTTGAGCACCGACTCGCGGTGGACGTTCAGCCCGGTCTCGACCAGCTCGTCGTCCATCTCGTCTTTCTCCAGCTTGATCTGGAGCTTGCCGCTCTTGTCCCGGAGGATGAGGAACGCGATGCCGCCCAGGTCGCGGATCTCGTGGACCCAGCCGGCCACCGTGGCCGACTCGCCGGCGTCCACGTCCGCCGCGTAGGTTCGGTCCTGCATGGACGAGCGTTCGCTCGGGGCGTCTTTAAACACCGCGTTTCGGGGGCGGAACTGGCCGAGCGGCCGTGCCCGACGCTGACGAAAGAAGTATGTCGGGGGCGCTTCGTTCCCCGCTATGCCCCTCCACCGACGCGGCGCGTTGGCGCTGGCGGCCTCGCTCCTGACCGGCGGCTGTCTCGGGATGGCCGGCAGGGCGTGTAGCTCGGGCGTCACCGTCGACGTTCGGTCGTTCGACCCGGTCGCCGAACTCGACGGCTGGCTGGTCGACCGCCAGCAGGACGCCGCCGCCGACGCCGTCGAGAACGACGGCACACGGCTGAGCACCTACGAGCCGTCGCCGTTTCAGGAGCCGACGCTCGTCCGCCACGACGGCGCGTTCTACCGGGCCTACAGCGAGCAGGTCGACACCACCGACGTCCCGGCGTTCGAGCTCTCCGCGAAGTGGCGGTCGGGACAGACCCCCACCGACGCTGTGCTCGTGCCGTTCGCGGAGCTGCCCGCGAACGACCAGCGGGCGTTCCGGATGGCGGTCCCCGACCGGCCGGAAGCGGGGGCGCCGATCAAGAAGTTCACCGTCCGGAACCACTCGGTCCCGTACCCCGACGGCGGCGACGGCTCGGTGCTGATCGGGAACACGACGTGGGTCGAGTGGGAGAACCGGGCTGTCCGCGTCGAGATCCCGGGCGAGCAGACCCGGACGATCCGGCGGCGGACGTACGAGATCACCGTCGAGCACGTCGCCGAGGACGAGGCGGCGTTCCGGGCCCACCTCGCCGAGGAGTACCTCCTCGACCTGCGCGACGTTCCCGATTCCCAGCGAGAGATCCTCCGGGACGCACGCGGCGACGACGTCTACGACGAGTGCAAGCCCCAGTCGGACGCGCTGGCGGCGCTGCGTGATCGGCTGGACGGTGCGACCCCGCTCCCGGAGCCCTACCCCGGGGAGTTGTACGTCGCGTTCGACGGCGAGCGCGACCGGCTCTTGGTGCAGGACTGGACGGTTTAGGCGTCCTTCGCGCCGTCGACGGTCTCGGCCACCGCGTCGACGCCCTCGTCGTGGAGCAGGTCGCCGACGACGACCGTGTCGGCGTGTTCGCCCATCTCGCGGGCGCTCTCGTAGTCGCGGATGCCGCCGCCGTAGAACAGCGTCGCGTCGTCGAGTTCGTCGGCCGCGGCGGCGACGGTTTCGGGGTCGCCGTACGTGCCGGAGTACTCGAGGTAGACGATCTCCTGCCCGAACATCCGCTCGGCGACGCCTGCGTAGGCCGCCACGTCCGCGGCGGTCAGGTCGCAGTCGGCGTCGGTGTACTCGGCGACGGAGGCGTCGGGGTTGAGGACGACGTACGCCTCGGTGTGGGTGTTGGCCCAGTCGAGGTCGTCGTCGATCCGGGCCCACTCCTTGTGCGCGCCGGTGATCCAGAACGGGTCGCCGGCGTTCAGGACGGTGGGGACGAGGTAGCCGTCGAGCGCGTCGTGGTCGATCACGACGCCGGGGTTGGAGGGTTCCTGGTAGATCGGCACGTCGTGGGCCGCGCAGGCGTCGACGACCCGCTGCATCTTCTCGCTGGTCACGTCCATCGTCCCGCCGATCTCGAGCGCGTCGGTGCCCGTCGCGGCGACGTCGTCGAACGTCTCGCCTGCCACCAGTTCCTTGTCGGGGTCCACCTTCAGAACGTGGTCCCACTCTGCCCACGGGCCGGTCATAGAGTCCGATGTTCGGTCCCCGGCTAAAAAGGGCGCGGACCGTGGTTCCCTCCCGGCGACGGTCGCGGCTCCCCCGTACGCTCGCTCGTGCCGGGCAACCGCGTGACGGCTCCGGTGGCGTCTCCCGTAGTTTCTTGTCACCTCGGAAGGAGTCGTAGCTATGAGCCAATCGACGCTCGGTAGCACGCCCTACCGTAATTCGGACCTCTTCTCGGGCTACTACCTGCAGGAGCGCGTCGACGATCTGGAGGAATGGGACTGCGACGACGAGGCGGAGGCGGTGTTCGAGGAGCTCCGGGAGCTCTGGGAGGGTGAAGGGGAACTCCTCGCGGGCTACAACGAGGACACGCTGCTGGGGTCGTGGATCGACCCGGTTCTCGACGCGCTGGGGTACGACACGATTCAGGAGACCTCGCTACCCGACACCGGCGGGTACATCGACCGCGTGCTCTACCCCGACGCCGCGGACCGGCGGGAGGCGATGTCGATGAAGCAGGACGGGCAGCTCTCGGGCGCGTTCGGGCGTGCGGCCGCGCTGCTCGAAGCGAAGCAGTGGGACACCGACTTCACCCAACGGTTCAGCGAACAGCGATCGTATCGCGACGCGTCCCACCAGGTGAAGTACTACCTCGAACACACGCCCGAGTCGCTCCAGTGGGGGATTCTGACCGACGGAAAGAAGTGGCGGCTCTACGGGACGAAGGACTACGCGACCGAGACGTACTACGAGGTCGACCTCCCGGAGATACTGGAGTCCGGGGACCTGCAGGAGTTCAAGTACTTCTACCTCTTCTTCCGCCCCGAGGCGTTCCGGGAGGTCGGCGGGAGTACGTTCCTCGAAACGGTCTGGTCGGAGAGCGAGACGGCCGCACAGGAGCTCGGGGAGGACCTGCAGGACAACGTGTTCACCGCGCTGCGGGTGCTCGGGGAGGGGTTCGTCGAGACGAACGATCTCGACATCGACCCGGACGACGAGGCGGCGCTGGCGGAGCTGAAAGAGCAGTCGCTGGTCCTGCTCTACCGGCTGATGTTCGTGCTGTACGCCGAGTCACGCAATCTGATCGATCCCGACGATCCCGAAGACCGGGCGGAGTTCCGGGAGAACTTCAGCCTCGACGAGATTCGGCTGGACGTTCACGACCGCATCGAGAGCGGAGACAGCTTCGACGACTACAGCGAGCACTCCCGCACCATCTGGTCCCAGCTTCAGGACCTGTTCCGCCTCGTCGACGCCGGGGAGGAGTCGCTGGGGATCTCGGCGTACAACGGCGGCCTGTTCGACCGCGAGCAGCACCAGTTCCTCGCCGAGAACGCGGTCGCGGACCGCTACATCGCGGAGGTGATCTATCGCCTCGGCACGACAGAGACGGCGGACGGATCGTTCGCGCTGGCGGACTACGCCGACCTCGATACGCGCCACCTCGGGACGATCTACGAGGGACTGCTGGAACACGAGTTCCGCATCGCGCCGGAAGACTACGCGGCGGTCGGCGCCGACGGCGGACAGGTCTGGAAGCCGGCGACGGAGGTCGACGACGATACGGTCGAAACCGTCGACGAGGGTGAACTGTACGTCGTCAACGACGAGGGCGAGCGGAAGGCCACGGGCGCGTACTACACGCCGGACTACGTGGTGAGCTACATCGTCGAGGAGACGATCGACCCGCTACTGGAGGAGATTCGCGAGGACCTTCGGGAGGACGGCCTCGATCCGACGGACCAAGCGTACTTCGGGCGGTTCTACGGCGCCGTGCAGGACCTGCGAATCCTCGATCCCGCGATGGGGTCGGGCCACTTCCTCACGAAGGCGACGGGCTACCTGACCGAGCAGGTGATGGAGGTCGTTCGCGAGCAGGAGGAGCAGGGCCGGGACGAGAAGCACATCAGGCGCACCATCTCGCGGGAGTGCATCTACGGCGTCGACGTCAACGGGATGGCGACGGAGTTGGCGAAACTCTCGATGTGGCTGGAAACGCTCGCCCCGGACGAGCCGCTGGCGTTCCTCGACCACCACCTGAAGTCCGGAAACTCCCTCGTCGGCAGCGACATCTCGGAAGTGCTCGGGACGGACGAACCCAGCGGGACGGAGCAGGCAACCCTGTTCGACGACTTCAGCCGCACGCGCAGGCAGGCGCTGGAGCACGTGATGGAGCTCGTGGAGGACCTGCTGGACATCGAGAACCGCACCGTCGATCAGGCCAAGCGGATGGAGGATCTCTACGAGGAGATCCGGGAAGACGACCTCTACAAGCGCCTGTTCGCGATGGCGAACGTCCACACCGCCGAGCGCTTCGACCTCGACGTGCCCGACGGCGCGTACAAGGAGATGGCGAACGCCATCGACGACACCGACGACTGGGCCGAGATCGAGAGCGAAGACTGGTACACGACGGCGCAGGCGATGGCCGAGGAGGAGCAGTTCTTCCACTGGGAACTGGAGTTCCCTGAGGTGTTCTTTGGGATGGATGGGGAGCGAAAGGACGGGGCTGGGTTCGATGCGGTTGTCGGGAATCCACCGTATGTGCGAATCCAGAATATACGTTCGAATTCTCCCCGCCTCGCTACATACATTTCTGATAAATATGTGTCCCCTACTGGAAATTTCGACCTGTATGTTTGCTTTACTGAGAAATCGTATCAGCTACTAGGGGATGGATATGCAGGTTTCATTCAGCCACACAAGTTCTTCAGAAATAACTCTGGTAAGGGACTTCGACAGTTCATCTCTGGGGATGACTCTCTCAGAAAGATTGTATCGTTCGGTCATGAGCAGGTATTTGACGGCGCTTCCGTGTATACCTGTATCTTGGTTCTCTCAAAAACTCCCACAGAGAGTTTTCAATATGCCCGGCTCTCTCCCGACCAGCTCCTTAACGTAGACCAAGATAAATTCCGTGGAATTTCTGACTATGACGAATCATCTTGGGTATTTAATTCGAAGCAGGAGACTGAAGTTCTGGACTCTATTGAAGCACAATCTTTGACTCTGGAGGATATCGCTGAGGTATATGTTGGTCTTCAGACTAGCGCTGATAGTGTCTACTTAATGAACTCTGAAGGAAGTGATGGGGAATATGAGTTAGTACGTAGCCAGGAAGATGGGGAGGTGTATCGACTTGAGTCGGAGATTCTAAAGCCATTCCTTAAAGGAGAAGATGTGGATAGATACGCATCAATTAGCACCGATAGGCGGGTCATATTCCCCTATCGAATTCGGGGTGACCAAGGTGACGCATCAGCAGAATTCATCTCCAGTTCCGAACTTGCTTCTAATTACCCAAACACATATGAATATCTCAAGCAGCATGAGGAGAAGCTCCGAAGCAGGGAGGGTGGAAAGATGGATCACGAGAGGTGGTATGACTACGTCTATCCCAAGAATCTAACAAAATTCGAACAAGAAAAAATCCTCACTCCTGAAATTGGATACGGTGGGAACTTCACACTGGATCGTGACAGTACTTATCATAAAACCAAGGTATATGGTGTTCTGCTGAGGGATAATGTCGATATCGAGGAGGAAACTCTGCTGGCACTTCTAAATAGTAATCTCCTCTGGTTCTTCATCTCTAGGACGGGGTATGCACTCCGAGGTGGCTACTTTACTTTCAAAAGAGATTATCTGTACCCGTTTGGCATCCCATCGAGTGAAGAACTGGCTCAGAATCCTTCTATTGAGCCATCATCCTCCCTGAATGGTCTCGGAGATGAAAATCATACTGCCGACGAATTACTATCTGCTGCTGCTAGTAATATTCTCAAAGCAAATTCACGTCTGGACAGTCTCAACCTCAATCTCCTTGATCACCTCGGTTCCTACGACGACGGCCAGACCCTCGCCGATATCGGCCTCACCCAACCCCCGGAGAACGCCGCCGACTCCATCCTCCAACAAACAGCAGAACAGAAGCCGAACCTCCGGGTCGGCGACTGCGAGGTCGTCCGCGAGTCGTCGTCGACGGTGGAGATCCGCCTCACTGCGCGGTACAAGCCCGAGGACGAGGACGCCCACGAGACCGACCAGTGGGGGTACACCGAGACCGATCTCCTGCCGGCGCTGCGGATCACCGACCTCACCGAAACCGAGGCCGACCTGATCGCGGCGTTCGTCCCCGTCGCCGTCGACGAGGCTGGCGGCTTCGCGGGCTTCCGCGAGACGGCGACGAAAACGAACTCGCTGGTGGATCGCCTGCGCGCGCTCACCCTCCCGCGTGTCGACGACGTGGCTGACGGACTGGAACGGTACCGCGAGACGAAGGAGCGCGCCGACGAACTGGACGCGAAGATCCAGCGCACCGACGACCTGATCGACGAGATCGTGTACGAACTGTACGGGCTGACCGACGAGGAGATCGAGATCGTCGAGGAGAGCGTGGGAGAGTAGCGGTGCGCTGCGGTTGAACTGCTAGTCCTTCGTGGACACCGACGCTGTTCGCGAACGAGCGAAGCGAGTGAGGGCTCTTTTGGTCGAGCTTTTGCGAGGAGTGGTGGGCGAAGCCCACCCGACGAGTAAAAGCTCGGAGTTAATCCGCCTTCGCCTGCCAGTCCCGCACTGACCCCGCACTCACGCCGTCGACGCTCGACGCCAGTTCGTCCGGGTCCGCTTCCTTCAGCCCCTCGACGTCCTCGACGCCGGCTTCTTCGAGCTTCTCGGCGGTCTTCTCGCCGATCCCCTCGACGGTCTCCAGTTCGGAGTCGGCCTCGCGGGCCTGGAACTCCCGGTAGTTACAGATCGGACAGCCCAGTTCCCACGGTTCGTCGTCGTCGCCGTGGACCACGAGGTGCGGGAGGTGGTGCTCCTCGCACTCCTCGTCGGTGACCTCGATCTCGCCGCGGCGGGGCAGCGGCAGCGAGTAGTCACAGTCCGGGTAGCGCGTACAGCCCACCAGTCGCGAGCCCGAACGCAGTTGCTTGATCGCGAGTTCGCCGCCGTGCTCCTCGCCACACTCCGGACAGGCGCCGATGACCCGGTCCGCCTCGGCGTCGGCCTCCTCGGCCTTGCAGAGCGGGCAGCCGTGGACGAACGTCTTCCGTCCGGCGAGCATCTTCACGCGGTTCAGGCCGTGTTCTTCGCACTCCTCGTCGAGGATCAGCGGCTTGCCGGTCGACGGGAGCGGGAGCGTGTACTCGCAGTCGGGGTAGCCGTCACAGCCGACGAAGTAGCTGCCGTAGCGGGATTTCCGGACGAGCAGGTCCTCGCCGCACTCCGGACACGGGCCGAGGATCTTGTCGGCCTTCATCGACTTCCGCAGGTGGTCCCCGACCTCCTCGCGGGACTCCCGTAGCTCCTCGAACACCGCCTCCAGCATCTCGCGGGACTCCTCGGTCACCTCGTCGAACCCCTTCTCGCCGGCGGCGATGGCGCGCATGTCCGCCTCCAACTGCGCGGTCATCTCCTCGCTGACGATGTGGTCGGCGTACTCCTCGGCGGCCTCGACGACCGCGTGGGCCAACTGCGTGGGGCGGGGCGGGTCGCCCTCCACGTAGTTGCGGTCGTACAGCTTCTCGATGGTGTTGTGGCGGGTGGACTTGGTGCCGATCCCGAGATCCTCCATCGTCTCGATCAGCCGCGACTGGCCGTAGCGCCGCGGCGGCTGGGTCTGCTTCGCGTCGAGATGCACGTCGCTGACCGCCAACTCCTCGCCGGTCGCCACGTCCGGCACTACGGTCTCGTCGGCCGAGGAGTAGGGATACACTGAGTGGTACCCCTCCTCGAGCAGGCGCTTCCCGTTTGCCTTCAGCGAGAGGCCGCGCTCGCCGCCGGCGGGCAGCGACACCTCGCCCTCGACGCCGGCGACGACGCGCAGGTGCTCCCACGTCGCCGCGGGCGCACAGGTCGCGAAGAAGCGTCGCACGACCAGTTCGTACACCTCCCACTCGTCGTCGTCCAGATCCGTCGGCATCTCGCCGGTCGGGTGGATCGGCGGGTGGTCGGTCGTCTCCTCGTCGCCCTCGGTCGGCGAGATCTCGTCCTGTTCGAGCAGCTCCTCGACGCTGTCGCCGAAGAACGTCTCCCGGAACGCCTCCAGCAGCTCCTCGGGGTCCAGATCGTCCGGGTAGACGGTGTTGTCCGTCCGCGGGTAGGTGATGTAGCCGGCGGTGTAGAGGTCCTCAGCGATGCTCATCGCGCGCTGGGCGGAGTAGCCCAGCGAGCTCGCCGCACGGATGAACTGCGTGGTGTTGAACGGCGCCGGCGGCTCGTCGGTCCGGGTCCGTCGGTTCACCTCCTCGACGGCGGCGCCGTCGGCGGAGGCGAGCGCCTCGTGGGCGGTCTCGGCGGCGGCCTCGTCCCAGATCCGGCGGGCCTCGTTGCCGTCCTCGTCGAGGTAGAAGTACTGCGCCTCGAAGCCGGAGCCGCCGTCCTTCGTGAGATCAGCGAAGAGCTCCCAGTAGTCGTCGGGGTCGAACGCCTGGATCTCGCGCTCCCGGTCGACCAGCAGCTTCAGCGTCGGCCCCTGCACTCGGCCGACGGAGATGAAGTCCTCGCCGAGCTGGCCCGCAGAGAGCGAGAGGAACCGAGTGAGCGCGGCGCCCCACACCAGATCGACGGTCTGGCGCGCCTCGCCCGCGGCCGCGAGGTCGAAGTCGAGTTCGCCCGTGTTCGCGAACGCCTCCTGCACCTCGTTCTCGGTGATGGAGGAGAACCGCGCGCGCTCGATGGGTACCGACTCGTCGACGTCGCGGACGATGTCGAACGCCTCCTTCCCGATGAGTTCGCCCTCGCGGTCGTAGTCGGTCGCGATGATCACGCGGTCGGCGTCGCGGGAGAGCCGCCGGAGCGCGGCGACGATCGCCTCCTGCGTGGGTTCGGTGTCGATCGGCGCGTCGATGAGTTCGTGTGGCTCGACGTCCCGCCAGTCGTCGTACTCCGGCGGGAAGTCGACGCCGACGACGTGGCCCGAGAGGCCGATCACCCGCGTGCCCCCCCAGCCGTAGACGTTGACGCCGTTGACCCGCTCGGCGTCGGCGGTGCCGTCGCTGAGGATCTCCGCGATGCGACGGGCCGCGTTGTCCTTCTCGGTGACGATGAGTTCCATTCGCTACCGGCAGTACACTGCTCCCCGGCCTAAACGTTTCGCGCTCCGGGATCGGAAGACATGTTCCTCGCGCGCGCTCACGCTCGCGTATGCGACGCTCACGCCGTGCGTTCCTCCGCCGTGGCACCGCAGCGATCGCGTCGGCGACGGCACTCGCCGGCTGTTCCGGCGACGACGCGACCCCGACCAGCAGCTTCGACGGCCCGGTCGTCGAGGTCGGTCCCAGCGGGGACACCGTCTTCACTCCGGGGACGGACGAACCGCTCCGGATCGAGGCCGGCACCCGGGTCCAGTGGCGCTGGCGATCGGCCAACCACAACGTCGTCGTCAGGGACCAGCCCGCCGACGCCGACTGGGGCGGCGAGCCGGATATCCACAACACGGGCCACACCTACGAGTTCACCTTCGAGGTGCCCGGCGAGTACCACTACGTCTGCGAGCCCCACGAGCGGATGGGGATGGTCGGCGACGTGATCGTGGAATCGACGGAGTAGTTCGGCCGATAGTCCACGTGTTCGGACTGTTCTCGTGCGTTTCACCGGGTGGCACCGGATCGAGGTGTCGAACCGATAAATCGGATACTACGATACAGAACTGCGTTCCGGTCGCGAATCAGCGCGCTTCTCGCAGCCGCCACCGGTCGATCAGTAGTGACGCCTCGCCGTCCTCGACTCGGAACTCCACCGGTTCGCGCCGGCCCGCCGAATCGACGGTCTCGTACTGGTACACTGCGTCGGCGTCCCGGCTGTCGGATTCGTCCGGCTCGGCCGGGAACAGTACCGCCTCGCCGTCCTTCAGCGGGTGGTCGAAGTCCACGCGGAGCGTGGCGCCGTCGCGCTCGACGGTCGCGCCCATCACCCCCTCGTACGCGCTGTACTCCCCGGCGAGTCGCCGGTGGCGCCGGCGCAGGCGGAAGAACGGCACGGATTCCGCCGGATCCTCGTCCAGCACCGTCGCGAGCACGCCCTCGCCGACGACGCCCAGCGGGAACGCCGGCGAGGTGTTCGCGGCCAGCGCGACGCCGACCCCCTCGTCGGGGAGGAACCCCTGATACGCCGAGGAGACGGTGATCGATCCCGAGTGGCCGAGCAGCGTTCGATCACCGAGGAACCCTTCGTCCCGGAACCAGCCGTAGCCGTACTGGCGGTCCGGCCCCTCGCGGCCGGGAGAGGTGCCCGGCACGTCGATGTACCCTTCGTGTGCTCGCGCGAGCGTCTCCGCGTCGAGCAGGCGCTCGCCCGCGGCCGCCCCGCCGTTCAGGTGGAGGCGGAGGTACTGCGCCATCTCCGAGACCGAGGTGAGGATGCCGCCCGTCGCGGCGCCGATGTCGCGGGTCGGGAGCGACGACGCCATCAGCCCGTCCTCGGTCTGCCGGTATTGGGTCATGTGGTCGTCGGCCATCGAGAACTCGTGGTCGTCGAACGTCGAGCGCTCCATCCCTAGCGGCTCGAACACGTGCTCGGCGACGTACTCCTCGAACGGCTTGCCCGTCAGCGACTCGACCGTCTCGCCCAGCAGCGCGTAGCCCGTGTTGCAGTAGGCGAAGCGTTCGCCCGGCGGGTCGGTTCGCTCGGCGTCGGCGCCGTCGACGTGGGCGTAGAAGTCCTCGATATCGCCCAGCGGCACGTTCGGATCCGGGAGCCGCAGCCGCCGGGCGAGCAGCGTCTCGCTCACGCCGAGCGAGGGTAGCCCCGATGAGTGCGTCAGCAGGTGGTGTAGCGTCGGCTCCGGCTCCTCGAACTCGACCGGAGTGTACGCGGAGACGGGGTCGTCGAGGTTACAGATCCCGCTCTCGGCCAGTTGCAGCAGTGCGACGCCGGCGAACGACTTGGTACAGGAGGCGATCCCGTACAGCGTTTCGGGGGTCGCGGGGCGGTTCCCCGCGAGGTCGCGGGAGCCGAACCCCTCGGCGAACAGGGTGTCGTCGGCGTCGGTGACCGCGACGCTCAGTCCGGGGAGGTTCTCCTCGCGGACGACCCGGCGACAGAGCCGGGCGATCTCGCGTTCGGTGTCGGCGTCGATGGACATACCGCCGCTCGGGCGCCCGGCCCGAAGAAGGTGCGGGCGGGTCGCCCGTCCCCGTAGCTCTTTGCCCCGGCCCGCCCCACGGCCACGTATGCCCGAGACCGACGACGACCTGACGACGATGACGTGGGAGGACGCCGAGGACGCCTTCGCCGACGCCGACGCCGCGCTCCTGGGGACGGGGAGCGTCGAACAGCACTCGGTCCACCTGCCCGTCTCGGTGGACACGCTCCGCGCCGAGCACCTGACCGAGGAGCTGATCGACGCGGCCGACGAACACGACCTGCAGTTCGTCCGCCTGCCGACGATGCCCTACGGGATGAGCGAGCACCACATGAACTTCCCCGGGACGATCACGCTCGACCCGCTGACCTACGAGGACGCGATCGTCGAGATCGGCGCCAGCCTCGCCCGCCACGGCGTCGAGCGGTTCGTGATCGTCAACTGCCACGGCGGCAACCGCGAGCCGCTATCGAACGCGGCCGACCGGCTCGTCCGGGAGTACGACCTCCCGACTCACTTCGTCCACTGGACGGACTTCGCCCGCGAGCGCCTGCAGGAGGTGTTCGGCGAGGGCTGGGGCCACGCCGGCGACCACGAGACCAGCGTGATCGAGCACTACCGCCCGGATCTGGTGAAGGAGGGGAAGAAGGAGCCACAGAACGCCAAAGAGATGCCCGAGACGGCCAGCTACGGCTACTTCGACCGCGTGACCGACCTCGGCGGGCTGGGCGATCCGACCAACGCCGACCCCGAGGCGGTCGCCGAGGTGATCGACCACGGGACCGAGGAGATTCTCGAAGCGCTCAAAAGCGATATCGACGCCGGGTGGTAGATCGACAGTAGAACAGTCCCGACACGTCCGTTTCCCGCTTGGCTGTGCGGTGGCGCGAAGCGTCGGCGCCTCCGTGCGCCGACCGAGCGCGAGGGACGAGCGAGCGAACGGAGCGAACGAGCGAATCGGTTGGGGAGGCTCGTGGGCTGTGCGGGGCGGTGCGGTCGCAAGTGGTCAACGATCGAGCCGCTGTCGCTGTTCGGGGTCGCGGTACGGTCGGATCTCCTCACTTCCTTCGAAAAGCCACCGACTTAGACGTGCTCCTCCAAGAACGCCGAAATCCGTTCGAACTCCTCGATCAGGTTCTCCCGATCGGTCGTGTGGTGGCCCTCGTCCTCGAAGATGCACGTCTCCACCGGAATCCCCCGCGCCTCGACGGCTTCAGCGATCTGCTCGGCCTCGCTCACGGGCACGCGCGGGTCGTTCGCGCCGTGCTGGATAAAGAGCGGACACTGGATCTCGTCCACGTCGTGGATCGGCGAGATGCGCTCCAGCAGTTCGGGATCGTCCAGACTCCCGTACTCCGCGGCGCGGTGCTCGCGCCGCCACTCGCCGGTGTTCTCGAGGAACGTCTGGAAGTCCGCGATGCCGACGAAATCCACCGCGGCGGCCCAGAGATTGGGGTACTGCGTGATCGCCGAGAGCACCATGAAGCCGCCGTAGGAGCGCCCGTAGGCGATCAGGCGGTCGGTGTCCGCCGCGGGCTGGCGCTCCAGCCAGTTCACCGCGTACTCGATGTCTTTCACCGAGTCGAGGCGCTTCTCCTGATCGTCGAGGTGGGTGTACGTCTTCCCGTAGCCCGAGGAGCCGCGGACGTTCGGCTCCAGCACCGCGTACCCCTGATTCAGGAAGTACTGCTTCGTCGGGTAGAACCACGGCCGGCGCTGGTGTTCCGGGCCGCCGTGGATGTCGACCATCACCGGCACCTGTCCGTCGCTGCCGTCCTCGCTCACGCCTTCGGGGAGCGTCCAGTAGGCGGGGATCTCCCGCCCGTCGAACGTCTCGTAGCGGATGGTTTCGGAGCGCAGGAACCGATCCTCCGGAATCCCGAGCGTGCCCGGAGCCGTCCAGCGCTCGGTGTCGCCGGATTCTGTCCCGGCCACGTACACCGAGTGCGGGTGATCGTCGGCGCTGAACTCGATCTCCGCGAGCTCGCCGTCGGGACCGAGTTCCACGCCGGCGACGACGCCCTCAGGGACGTCCGGCTGGGTGGTATCGACGATCTCGCTCCCGTCGTCTGAGAGCGCGCCGAGGTACGTCTCCGAGTAGCCGTCGACGTTGACGGTGTACGCCGCCCGGCCGCTGTCGGCGTCGATCTGGAGCGAATCGACGTTCCAGTCGTCGTGACCCGGCTCGACCGTTTCGACGCTCTCGACCCCTCGATCGCCGCGCTCCGCGGGGTCGATCCGGCCGACGTACGCCGTTTCCGCCCCGTAGTCGGTCACCGCGTACAGGTCGCCGTCGGGGCCGAACGCGACGTGGTGGTAGCGCGCCGCCTCGTCGGCGTCGGTCAGGCGTTCGGCGTCGCCGCCGTCGATGTCCAGCCAGTAGAGCACCTGATCCGCGCTGGAGTTCGACTCCTGCAGGACGAGCGCGTCGCCGTCGGGGTGCCACGCCGCAACGCCGACGAAACCGCCCGGCCCCTCCCAGACGAGGTCGGCCGATTCCGCGTCGCGGCCCTGTACGTACACGTCGAACGTGTCGCCCTGCCGCCGATTGGCGGCGAACGCGAACTGCTCGCCGTCGGGTCCCCACCCGCCCCAGAGGTGTTTGGCCTCGGGCTGGTCGGTGAGTTGGTGCTCCTCGCCGGTCGCGAGGTCGTAGCGGTAGAGCTGGTCGCGCTCGTTGCTCCCCTCGTCCATCCCGAACATCAGTTCCGCCCGGGTGGGGGAGGCGTCGACGAACGAGACGCGCTCGTCGTGGGCGGTCAGGCGCTCGGGGTAGCTGTCGGGTTCGTCGAGGCGGTAGACCTGCGGTGTGCCGGTGGTGTCGGCGAGATACGCGAGTGTGTCGTTTACGGTGAAGGTGGGCGTGTCGGTGCTGTCGATGCCGAGGTAGCGGGCGATGGGGTAGCTCACGGGGACGTGTGGTGAGGGGTGGGAGAAAGGGGTTCGGGAGCGGGCTGTGTGTGCCGGGATTCGTACGAGATTGTCTCAGAGACAGTGCGATGAACAGGGTCAGCAACACCGTGAAAGCCCCTGCCCGCTCGGCTCGCGCGACTCGCTGCGCTCCTCGCTTCGCTGCGGTGCTTGCGTCGCCGTGCTTCGCCGAGCGGGCAGCCCCTTTCAGTCCCACCCG
>NZ_JBHUDH010000118.1:18684-36252 GCF_042678005.1 Halolamina salina
TCGCGCTGAGGCGCGGCACAGGGCCGCGCCCGCTTCGCGCCACCGCACAGCCGGATTCGGAACGAGAGAACCCCACCAGTTCGACCGCAACGGCGGGATTTATCGCCCCCCGGAACCCACCGCACCCCCGTGAGCGACGACGCCCGCGTCGACATGACCACCGGCGCGATCACGCCCAAACTGTTCGCGCTCTCGTGGCCGCTGGTGCTCGGCAACCTCGTCCAGACTCTCTACAACCTCGCGGACATGTTCTGGGTCGGGCGCGTCAACGCGGAGGCGGTGGCGGCGGTGTCGCTGATGTTCCCCACCTCGTGGATGTTCGTCTCGGTCGCGATGGGGATCACCGCCGCCGCGGTCGCGCTGGTGTCGCAGTACGTCGGCGCCGACGAGCGCCGGAAAGCCGACCACGCGGTCGGGCAGACCGTGCTGCTGACCGTCGCCGTCGGCCTCGCGCTGGCGGCGATCGGCTTCACGATCCGCTACCCGCTCGTGAGCCTCATCGGCGCGCAGGGGCAGGTGTTCACCTACTCGATGGACTACCTCGAACCGATCCTCGCAGCGATTCCCTTCACCTTCCTCTTCTTCGCGTTCCGCGCGGTCCTGCGCGCCGCGGGGGACGTGCGGACGGCGATGTGGCTGGTAGTCCTCTCTGCGGGCGTGAACGTGATCCTCGACCCGTTCCTGATTCTCGGCTGGACGCTCGTCGAGGGCGCGCCGATCGTCGGCACGATCACCTTCCCCGCGATGGGTGTGCGGGGGGCGGGGATCGCGACGCTGATCTCCCGGGTGCTCGCCGCGCTGGTGGGGCTCGGCGTCCTGCTCCACGGCGGCTGGGGCGTCCGACTCCGCCTTCCGGACCTGAAACCCGATCGCGAGGTGCTCACGGATCTGGTCCGCATCGGCGCGCCCGGCACCGGCGTCGGGCTCGCGCGCTCCTTTGCGGCCGTCTTCTTCGCCGCGCTGGTCGCCCGGTTCGGGCCGATCGCGACCGCCGCCTACGGGATCGGAATCCGGCTGATGTCCGTCTCGTGGACCGTCTCCGGCGCGGTCGGGCAGGCGACCGCCACGGGCGTCGGGCAGAACCTCGGCGCCGACACGCCCGAGCGCGCCGAGGAGGTGACGTGGAAGGCGACCGCGGCGACGATGGTGTTCCTGTTCGCCGCCGGGGCGCTGGCGTTCGTCTACCCGGCGACGGCGGTCGGGCTGTTCATCGACGAGCAGCCCGTGATCGACGCCGGGGTCGTCCTGCTCCGGATCATCGCGCCGTTCTGGGCGTTCATGGGCGGGCTGATGGTGATCCAGGGCGGCTTCCGCGGCGCCGGGCAGACCGCGCAGGCGATGGCGCTCTCGCTGGCCTCGCGCTGGCTGTTCCGCATCCCGGTCGCGTGGCTGCTGGCGTACTACCTCGCGTGGGACGCCGCCGGGCTCTGGTGGGCGATGGCGTTCTCGGGCGTGATCACGTTCGTCATCGGCGCCGCGTGGTTCAACCTCGGCCGCTGGCAGGAGGGCGTCGTCGACACCGGGCCGAACGTCGCGGCCGGCGACGATTAGGCCGGGACCGGATTTTTCCGTCGTCCGGCGCTGGCTCCCCCCATGCGCCCTCCAACACGACGCGAACTCACGGTCGCGGTCGCCGTCCTGCTGATCGCGGTGCCGATCTGGGCCCCGCCGCTCGACGTGACGGGGCCGGACTACCGCTACGAGACGGCCGAGCTCTCGACCCAGAACGGGAAACTGGCGGTCGATACTCCGGACGGCAGCCACGTCCACGACGTCGAGGGGATCGACTGCTTCGACCGCTCGTTCGAGTTCACCCGGCGGTGCTTCTACGACGGCGGCGCCATCGACGGCAACGTCACGGGGGTGAACCCCAGCATCGTCGACGTCTCCGACCCGGCGGCGGCCGGCGAACTCACCCGGACCGGGGACGACGAGTACGTGATGCTCGCCGACGAGATCTACCGACGCTCGACGACGTTCGTCGACGCCAACGAGTCCGTCGGGGTGACGGTCGAACTCGGCGTCGAGCGCGTCGATCCGGCGACGGCGCTGGCGGACGTGGCACACGAGGAGGTCTCCGAGCCGGCGAGAACCGCGATCGAGACAGGATCGGTCACGACCGACGAGCCGATCGAGGACGCGAACGAGGTGCTCGTGGTCGACGGCGAGTACTACGTCGTCTTCGAGGAGTCCCAACAGCGGTCGTACCCGGCGAACCCCGGCACTGAACGGCTGTTCGAAGCTGTCTCGGTCGCCGCGGGCGGGTGGCTGCTACTCCGGAGCTGAGCTACTCGAGGCGCTCCCGCAGTAGCTGATTCACCTGCCCGGGGTCGGCCGAGCCGCCGGTCTTCCCCATCACCTGCCCGACGAGGAAGTTCAGCGCCCCCTCGTCGCCGGACTCGTAGTCCTCGATGGCGCCGGGGTTCTCCTCGATCGCCTCCGCGACGGCCTGCTCGACCTCGCCGCCGCTGGCCTTCCCGAGGTCTTCCGCTTCGATGATCTCGTCGGGGTGCTCGCCCTCGTCGAGCATCCGGCGGAGCACGACCTCCTCGGCGTTCTTCGCGGTGAGCTCGTCCTCCGCGACGAGGCGGATCACGTGCTCGATCTCGTCGAGGCGGTCGGTCACGTCGGCGACGGCCATGTCGCGGTAGTTCAGTTCGCCGAGGAGGTTGTCCGCGACCCACGTCGCCGCGAGGTCGGGCTCGAACTCCTCGGCGAGCTGCTCGTACAGGTCCGCGACCGACTTCCGCGAGGTGAGCTTCGAGGCGGCCTCCTCGCTCAGCCCGTACTCCTCGCGGAAGCGCTCGCGGCGGTCGTCGGGCAGTTCGGGGATCGGGATGCGCTCCTTCCAGTCGGAGACTTGGAGGGGGGGTAGGTCGGCCTCGCGGAAGTAGCGGTAGTCCTTCTCCTCCTCCTTCGAGCGCATCGAGACGGTGACGCCGCGGCTCTCGTCCCAGTGGCGGGTCTCCTGTTCGACCTCGCGGCCGCGCTTGACGGCGTTTTTCTGCCGAGTGATCTCGTAGGCCAGCGCCTGCTCGGCGCCCTTGTGGCTGGAGATGTTCTTGACCTCCGTGCGGTTGGCCTCGTCCCGTGCGTCCTCGTCGAGTTCGCCGTCCTCGCTGATCGCGTCGGCGGGGACCAGCGAGATGTTGGCGTCGACGCGCAGGCTGCCGTCGCGGTTGGCGTCGAACACGCCGAGGTACTCGAGCACCTCCTCCAGTTTCGCGAGGAACTCGCGGGTCTCGGCGGGCGAGCGGAAGTCCGGCCGCGTGACGATCTCCATCAGCGGCGTGCCCGCGCGGTTGTAGTTGACGAGGGTGTAGTCGGCGGTGTCGATGTTGCCGCCCTCGTGCTGGATGCTGCCGGGGTCCTCCTCGAGGTGGGCGCGCCGGACGCCGATGGTGCGGCGCTCGCCCTCGACGCGCACTTCGAGTTCGCCGTCGGCACAGATCGGCGCGTCGTACTGGGTGAGCTGGAACCCCTTCGGCAGGTCGGGGTAGAAGTAGTTCTTCCGGTGGAACGTGGTCTCCTCGGGGATGTCGGCGTCGAGCGCCTTCCCGATCTTGACCGCCGACTCGACGGCGGCCTCGTTGAGCACGGGCAGCGCGCCCGGCAGCCCCAGACAGACGGGGCAGGTGCGGCTGTTCGGCTCCTCGTCGTCGGCGGCGTCGGTCGAGCAGCTACAGAAGATCTTCGTGTCGGTCTCCAGTTGGACGTGGACCTCCAGCCCGATGACGGCCGCGAGCTCCCGGTCCGCGAGCGCCTGACTCATTGGTTCTCGGTTCCCGTGGTTCGTGGTTAAGCGTGTCGGGACGGCAGGAACGCCCGTCGGCCCGCCCTCCGATCCGCTCAGTACACCAGCTCCCCGGAGATGAACTTCCGGGTGCGCTCGTCGCTGGGGTCCTCGAAGATCCGCTCGGTGGGGCCGATCTCGGTGAACCCGTCGCCGAGCAGCACGCCGACGCGGTCGGCGACGCGCTCGGCCTGGTGCATGTCGTGGGTCGCGATCACGACGCCGATGCCGCGGTCGCGGGCCTCGCCGATCGCCGCCTCGATCAGCCCCGTGTTCCGCGGGTCGAGGTCGGAGGTCGGCTCGTCGAGCAGGAGGTAGTCGGGTTCGTACGCGAGCGCCCGTGCGAAGGAGACGCGCTGGGCCTCGCCGCCCGAGAGCGACCCCGCCGGCTGGTCGAGCTTGTGGTCCAACCCGACGATATCGAGCGCGTCCGTCACGGCCTCGGGCGGCTCGGGCGACCCGACGAGCGACCGGAACTGCCGGCGGATGCGGTCGTCCCAGTCCCGCCGGACCCGCAGCCCGTACTCGACGTTCCGGGCGACCGTGGCGTCGAACAGGCTGGCCTCCTGAAACACCATCCCGACCCGCCGCCGGAGCGCCAGCCGTTCCTCCTCGTCGGCGTCCCAGACGGACTGGCCGTCGAGTTCGACACGCCCCTCGTCGGGTTCGAGGAACAGCGAGAGCACCCGTAGCAGCGTGGTCTTCCCGACGCCGGAGGGGCCGATAACGGCGGTTACCTCGCCCTGCTCGATCGAGAGCGACACGTCGTCGACGACCGCCTCCTCGTCGTAGGCGTGGGCGACTCCGTCGAGCCGGATCATCGGTTCACCGCCTCCGTGTCGCCGAGTCGGACGACGATCGCGTTGACGAGCAGCACGAGCGCCACCAGCACCGCGCCGAGCACGAGCGCGGTGTCGTACTGGCCCTGTCGGGCCTCCAGTTGGATCGCGGTCGTCAGCGTCCGCGTCTGGGAGATGCCGTCGGCGCTGGTGATGTTCCCGCCGACGATCAGCACCGACCCGACCTCGCTGATCGCCCGACCGAAGCCGGCGAGCACGGCGGTCGCGATGCCGTAGCGGGCCTCCTTGATCACCACGAGCGCCGTGTCGAGACGCGTGCCGCCGAGGACGCGGGCGGCGTCGCGGACGTTTTCGTCGACGCCAGTGATGGCCGCGAGGCTGATCGCGGTGATCGGCGGCGTCGCGAGCACGAACTGGGAGATGATCATCGCCTCCTTGGTGAAGATCAGGTCCAGCGGCCCGAGCGGCCCCTGGTTCGAGACGGTGAACAGCACCAGCAGCCCGACGACGACGCTGGGAAAGCCCATCCCGGTGTTGATGATCGACTTCACGAACTGCTTGCCCGGGAACTCGGTGAAGCCCATGAGGAGCGCGACGGGGATGCTGACCAGCGTGCTCAGCGCGACCGCGGTACAGCTCACGTACAGCGAGACGGAGATTATGCTCTGGACGTACCCGTCCTCGAAGGGGAGTTCGACGAGCAGGGGGAGCAGCACGACCGGATCGAACGGCACGGTTACTCGCTGGACGAGTCGCTACTCCAACCTTCCGGAACGTACTGCTGGAAGTCGGGGTCCTCCGAGATCGCCCGCGGGTAGAACAGCTGTTCCCCGTTCATCTCGTAGTTCGCGATGGCGTCCTGGGCGCCGGGGCTGGTGATCCAGCCGATGTACGCCATCGCGAGGTCGTAGTTGACGTTCTCGTGGACGCCGGGGTTGACAGCCATGATCCCGTAGGGGTTCGAGAGGATCTCCGGCCCGCCCTCGATCGGCCCCTGGACGAGGATCGTGAGGTCGATCTCCGAGCGCTGGGAGATGAAGGTCCCGCGGTCCGAGAGCGTGTAGGCGTCCTGCTGGTTCGCGTTGTTGAGCGCCTCGCCCATCCCGGCGCCGATCTCCTGGTACCAGTCGCCGCCGGGTTCGACGCCCGCGGCGTCCCAGAGGTTCAGCTCCTTCGTGTGCGTCCCGGAGTTGTCGCCGCGGGAGACGAACGCCGCCTCCTGCTCGGCGATGGCGGCCAGCGCCTCGGTCGCCGACTCCATCCCCTGAATCCCCGCGGGGTCGCTCTCTGGCCCGACGATCACGAAGTCGTTGAACATCAGATCCCGGCGGTTGATCCCGTAGCCGTTGCGCATGAACTCGTCCTCCAGCCCGCGGGCGTGGACCATCACCACGTCCGAGTCGCCGTTGCGGGCGGTCTCCAGCGCCGCCCCCGTCCCCTGTGCGACGGCGTCGACGGTGACGCCGTACATGTCCTCGAACTCGGGATGGATCGCGTCGAGCAACCCCGTGTCGTACGTGCTCGTCGTGGTAGTGAGCGTCAGCGTCTCCCCCGCCACGCCCGGCCCGCCCTCGGACTCGGATCCGGTGACCTGCGTACAGCCGGCGGTGCTCGCGATTGCGGCCAGCCCGACCCCCTGCAGGAACTTCCGTCGTTGCATCGTACTCGGCATAACGCCGGCGGGGGAAAAACGTTCGCTTCTCGGAGTAACTGTTCGAAGTTACATATTGCCGTATATTCGGGAGCACGCGGCGATCGGAGAGCCGGAAGCAGTTACGTCTCCCCGGCCCGCGGCACCTCGGTCCGGTGTCGACGGACCGGGACCGGCCGCCGCCGCCCACGACCGGAGTGAGAACGTCTATAAAGCGCGTGGTCGAACCCACGGGCGACTACTGATGCCACTCGATCCAGTTCGTCCGGCAGGCCGTCCGTCCGTGGGGTGGTCGCCGTGACCGAGTCACGGTTGCTCGTCCCGGTCGACGAGTCGGCGAGCCTCCGGAACACGGTCGCCTACGTCGTGGAGGAAGCGCTCGCCCGCGCCGACGAGGCGGGGTCGCCGCCGGCGATCCACTTCGTCTACCCGCTCCCGGAAAAGATCACGTTCCGCTCTGGCTCGCCGCGGGTCGACGCCGCCCGGACGCTGCTGGACCGCGTGGCGTCGTGGGCCGAGGAGGACGCCGACGGCGCGGACGTGACGATCGAGACGGCGCTCGTGGCCACCCACGAGTACCTCTCGACGCCCAACGACTACGCCGACGTGCTCGTCCGCTACGCCAACGAACATGACCTCGGGCTGGCGGTGTTCGACCCCCGGTACGACCCGATCGGCTCGACGCCGCTGCTGCCCTCGCTGGAGGCGGAAGTCCGCCGGGCCGGCCTCGCGGTCGAGGAGGCGCCCCGGAACGTCGAGACGCCCTCCCAGCCGCTGGTCCGCCGGGGGACGCTCACGCAGTTCTTCGCGCTGTTCGCGGCGTCGTTCGCGTTCTACCTCCTGCTCGCGGGCTCGATCGCCCCCTTCGAGCTCGCGACCGGCACGATCAGCGCGGGGATCGTCGCCGTCGCGCTGTGGCGCGTCTCGCTCACGTCGGCGATCGATCTGAGCCAGACCGCCGGCCGGCTGGCGCGGTTCACGCTGTACGTCCCGTTCCTGCTCTGGGAGATCGTGAAGGCGAACTTCGAGATCGCGTACATCGTGCTCCACCCCGACCTGCCGATCGACCCCGAGCTGGTGGAGTTCGACGCCGCGGTCTGGTCGGCGCTGCCGGTGACGACGCTTGCCAACAGCATCACGCTCACGCCCGGCACGCTGACCGTCGACGTGGAGCGCCAGCACATGGTCATCCACACGCTGACGGGAAGCGCGCGCGAAGCGCTGTTCGCGGGGACGCTCGAACGGGCGGTCCGGTTCGTGTTCTACGGCCGCGCGGCCGCCCGGATCCCCAGCCCGTTCGAGCGCCGACAGCAGGAGGAGAACGAATGATCGAACAGGTCCTGCTGGGCGCGGCGACGGTGTTCGTCCTCGTCTCGCTGGTGGGGATCTACCGGGCGATCGCCGGGCCGACGATGCCCGACCGCGTGATCGCGATCAACTTCGTCGGCTCGAACGTCGTGATCGTGATCGCGCTGATCGCCGCCGCCATCGGCGAGCCCGGGGCGCTGGACATCGCGCTCGTCTACGCCCTGCTGAACTTCCTGCTCAGCATCGCCATCTCGAAGTTCCAGGTCGAGCGTGGAGGTGTGCTATGACGCCCCGCGAGATCGCCGTGGTGGTGTTCGTGGTCGGCGGCGCGTTCTTCGCTGTCGTCGCCGCAGTCGGGCTGCTCCGACTGCCTGACGTGTACGCGCGCGCCCACAGCACCTCCAAGAGCGAGACGCTCGGCGCCGTGCTCTCGCTGGGCGCGGTCGCGGTCACCTACGGGGTCGGCTTCGACACGCTGAAAGTCGTCTTACTGCTGCTGTTCATGTTCATCACTAACCCCACTGCAGCCCACGCCATCACCCGGGCGGCGAACGAACTCGGAATCGAACCGTGGACCGGCGAGGAGGAGGAGCCATGACGCCGTTCGAGATCGCCCTGCTCGCGCTGGTCGTCGGCGCCGCGGTCGCGACGGCGGCGCTGCGCAGCGTCCTGAGTTCGGTCGTCGCCTTCGGCGCGTACAGCCTCGGCATCGCGATCGTCTGGGTGTTCCTCCGTGCGCCCGACGTGGGGCTGACGGAGGCCGCCGTCGGTGCCGGCGTCATGACGGTGCTGTTCCTGCTCACGATCGTGAAGACGGAACATCGCGAGACGGAACGGACGTTCGAACGCATCGACCTCCGGGCCGCCGGCGTGGCGGTCGCGCTCGTGTTGGTGCTGTCGACGACGCTGTTCGCACTGCCCGCGGTGGGCGACGCGAACTCGGCGGTGTCCGACGACGACGTGACCGAGTACTACCTCGACAACGCCTACGAGGAGACCGAAGTCAAAAACGCCGTGACGGCCGTGCTCGCGGCCTACCGCGGCTTCGACACGATGGGCGAGGCCGCGGTGGTGTACTCCGCGGGCGTCGGACTGCTGGTCGTGCTCGACAGGGAGGTGTTCGGCTGATGAGCGATCGACAGCCCGCCGGAACGCCCGACACGGAGGTGCCGACGGGCCAGAGCGGCCCGTACGTCGGCAGCCCGATCATCATGGCCACCGTGCGCGTAGTGACGCCGTTCGTGTTCACGTTCGGCCTGTTCGTGATGTTCCACGGGGCCGACTCCTCCGGCGGCGGCTTCCAGGGCGGCGTCATCGTCGGCACGGTCGTCCTGATGCTGGGGATCGCGTTCGGGATCGAGGCGACCCGGGAGTGGATCGGCAGCAGGCTCCCGGTCGCGCTGATCGGCGTCGGCATGCTCGCGTTCCTGTTCACCGGGATCGGGAGCGTGCTGCTCGGCGCCGGCTTCCTCGAGTACTCGGTGTACCACGACCTCGGCATCCCCCACGCGACGAAGTACGGGATCGAGTTCGTCGAACTGGGGATCGGCGTGATCGTCTCGGGCATCGTCACCGGCCTGTTCTTCGCCATCGCGTCCGGATTCAACGGGGGTGAGTCGGCGTGATCGACCTGCTCGCGTCGCGGGGCTACTTCCTCGTCGGCTTCCTGCTGATGGGCGTCGGGACGTACGTGCTGATCGGCAGCGACAACCTCATCAAGAAGGTGATCGGGATGAACGTGTTCCAGACGGGGATCTTCCTGTTCTTCGTCGCCTCGGCGTTCGTCTCGGGGGCGAGCCCGCCGCTGCTGTCGGCGTCGCCGCCGTACGTCAGCCCGCTGCCGCACGTGCTGATCCTGACCGCCATCGTCGTCGGGGTCAGCCTCACCGCGGTGGCGCTGGGGCTGATCGTCCGGGTGTACGACGAGTACGGCTCGCTCCGCGAGAGCGAGATCCGGGAGGTGAGCCTCGATGAGTGATCTCCCCGCGCTGCTGGTGGCGCTCCCGCTGCTGGGGTCGACGTTCGCGTTCCTCGCGGGCCTCGCCCGTTCACGCTCGGGCTGGCCGGTCGCGCTGGTGACGACCGCCGTGCAGGTCGTCGGCGCCGGCGTACTCGCTTCGCGGGCGTTCGACTCGACGGTCAGCTACGTCGTCGGCGGGTTCGAGGCGCCGTTCGGCATCGAACTGTACATCGACGGCCTCTCGGCGACGATGGCGCTGCTGGTCGCGGTGGTCTCCTTCGGCGTGCTCGCGTACGCGCGGCGGGCCGGCCCGCGGAGTAACGCGTTCTACGCCGTCTACCTCCTGCTCGTCGCCGGGCTGACCGGGATGAGCATCACCGGCGACGTGTTCAACATGTACGTGTTCCTCGAGATCACGGGGCTGGCGGCGTACGCGCTGGTCGCCAGCGGCGAGGGCGGTCGCTCGGCCCGCGCCGCGCTGAAGTACCTGATCGTGGGGACGGTCGGCGCGAGCCTGTTCCTGCTCGGGATCGGCTACGCCTTCATCGCGACGGGGACGCTCAACATGGCCGACCTCTCCCAGCAGCTCGCGGCAGTCGGCTACGACGCGACGCTGGTGCAGGCCGCGTTCGCGCTGCTGGTCGTCGGCCTGTTCGTCAAGGTCGCGGTGTTCCCGCTGCACGCGTGGCAGCCCGACGCCTACGCCGGCTCGCCGGACTCGGTGAGCGCGCTGATCTCGGCGCTGGTGTCGACGGTCGCCGCCTACGCGCTGATCCGAATCGTCTACACGGTGTTCACCGTCGAGTTCCTGCAGGCAAACCCCGCGGCGCGCTCGCTGCTGGTCGCCGCCGCGGTGGTCAGCATCGTCGTCGGCAGCGTGCTCGCGGTGTCCCAGACCGACATCAAGCGGATGCTCGCCTACTCCTCGATGTCGCAGTTCGGGTTGGTCGTCGGCGCCGTCGCCGTCGCGAACGAGACGGCGCTGATCGGCGCGACGATCCACCTCGTGGGCCACGCGATCATGAAGGGCGGCCTGTTCCTGACCGCCGGCCTGATCGCGACCGCCACGGGCGCCCGGACGGTCGACGAGTACTCGGGGCTGGTCGGGCGGCTCCCCCTCGGCGCGGGCGCGTTCGGCGTGCTCGCGCTGGGGATGGTCGGCGTGCCGCCGGCGGTCGGCTTCGTCGGCAAGTGGTACGTCGCGCTGGGCGCCGTCGAGGCGTCGGCGTGGCCGCTCGCGGTCGTTATCCTCGCGAGCACGCTGCTGACGCTTGCGTACTTCGCGCGGATCCTCGAACGGATGTTCTTCCGTGACAGCGAGGAGCCACGCTCCTCGGGAAGCAGCGAGGAGCCACGCTCCTCGGAGAGCGGGGACACGGCCGATACCCCGTCGGCGACCGACGGCGGCGCGGATCTGTCGCGCCCCTCGATCGGCATGACCGCCACCGTCGTCGTCGCGGCCTTCGCGGCGATCGCCCTCGGGATGCTCGCCTTCGAGTACGGACAGCTCCTCGAACCGACGGTTCAGGCACTCCTCTCATGACCGAGATAGCTTCACTCAGACCCCTCGCAGCGGTGCTCGTGCCGGCAGTCGCCATCCTCCCGATCCTCGCCTCGCGGGGGCGGCAGAACGTCCGGGAGACGTGGACGCTGCTCGCGGCGCTGTCGGCGCTCGGGATCGTCGCCAGCATGGTGCCGGGCGTGCTCGCGGGCGACACGTACGTCAGCGCCGTCGGCACGCTCGTCCCCGGCGTCGAGTTCGCGGTGCAGGCGGACGCGCTGGGCGTGCTGTTCGGCCTGCTCGCCAGCTTGCTGTGGCTGGTCACCAGCTTCTACAGCATCGGCTACATGCGCGGGCTCGACGAGCACGACCAGACGCGCTACTTCGCGGCCTTCGCGGGCAGCGTCGCCGCCGCTATCGGCGTCGCGTTCGCGTCGAACCTGCTCGTGCTGTTCGTGTTCTACGAACTGCTCACGGTCGCGACCTACCCCCTCGTCAGCCACGACGAGACCGACGAGGCCCGCGCGGCCGGCCGGAAGTACCTCACCTACACGTTCGGCGGCGGCGTCGCCGTGCTCGCTGGCTCGGTGCTCGTCTACCTGCTCGCCGGGACGACCGCGTTCGCGCCCGGCGGCATCGAGGCGCTCGCGGGCAGCGATCCGACGCTCGCCCGCGCGGCGTTCGGGCTGCTGATCCTCGGCTTCGGCGTGAAGGCGGCGCTGATGCCGCTGCACTCCTGGCTCCCCGACGCGATGGTCGCGCCGACGCCCGTCTCGGGGCTGCTGCACGCGGTCGCGGTCGTGAAGTCCGGCGTGTTCGGGATCGCGCGCGTGATCCTCGAGGTGTTCGGCCCCGAGACCGTCGCGGAGATCGGGATGGGCCTCCCCCTCGCTGTGGTCGCCGCGTTCACGCTCACCGTCGCGAGCGTGATCGCGCTCCGGCAGGACAACCTCAAACGCCGGCTGGCGTTCTCGACGGTGAGCCAGCTCTCCTACATCGTGCTCGGGCTGGCGGTCGGCGCAGCGCTCGCGCCCGGCCGCGCGTCAGCGTACGCGCTCGTCGGCGGGCTGCTGCACATCCCTGCCCACGCGTTCATGAAGCTCACCCTGTTCTTCTGTGCGGGCGCGATTCACGTCGAGACCCACACCGACGACATCAGCGACATGGCGGGGATCGGCGAGCGGATGCCGCTGACGATGGCCGCCTTCGGCGTCGCGTCGCTGGGGATGGCGGGCATCCCCCTGCTCGCCGGCTTCGTGAGCAAGTACTTCCTGCTGATCGGTACGGTCTCCGGCGGCCAGCTCGTGTTCACCGCCGCGCTGCTGGTCTCAGGGATTCTCAACATCGCGTACTTCTGGCCCGTCGTCTACGCCGCCTTCTTCGAGTCGCAGGGCGAGAGCGACGGGAAGCCGCTGCTCGAACACGTGCTCGGCGGGCGGTTCGCTGCCGACGACGAACTCGCGACTGATGGCGGTCGCTCCGAGACCGAGCACGGCGAAGAGCACGACGACCACGGCCACGGCGGCGACTGGGACTCCCGCGGCTGGTTCGGCGGCGAGTCCACGTGGTTCATGCTCGGGCCCATCCTGTTCGCGGCGACGGGCTCGGTCGTGCTCGGCATCGTCCCCGACACCGCGGTGTTCCTCCGGATCGTCAGGCTGATCGTCGCGGCCACCACGGGGGTGAACGTCTGATGGAGCCGATCGTTCCGCCGTTCGTTCCGGTGATCGTCGCCGCGCTCCTGCTGCCGCTGCTCGGCCGGAAGCTCGGCCACGCGGCCGCGGGCCTGCTGACGGGCGCGGTCGTCCCGTACGTCTGGCTGGTCGACTCCGGCGCCCACTTCGCGAACGTCGACCTGTTCGGCTTCGAGACGGTGCTCTTCAACGTCGATCCGTTCTCGACGCTGATGGGGCTGATCTTCGCGTTCATCGGCGCGGTCGGCGTCGCCTACTCCTACTACAGCGACGCCGAGAACGTCCAGACCGCGTTCGCGCTCTCCTACGTCGCGAGCAGTCTGGGCGCCGTCTTCGGCGGCGACTGGCTCACCCTGATCTTCTTCTGGGAGCTGATGGCCGTCACCAGCACGCTGCTGGTGTGGCACTACGGCGGGAAAGCGGTCCGCGCGGGGTTCCGCTACGCCCTGCTCCACGGCGTCGGCGGCACGCTGTTCCTCGGCGCCGTCGTCTGGCATTTCGCGGAGACCGGCACGTTCCTGTTCGCGAGCGTCCCCGGCGGTCCCGAGACGGCGGGGCTTGCCGGCCCGGTGGCGCCGGTACTCGCGGCGCTCGGCGTCGGCGTCAACGTCGGCTTCGTGGGCCTGCACGCGTGGCTTCCCGACACGTACCCGCGCCCGCACATCGCGGCGAGCGTGTTCCTCTGCGTGTACACGACCAAGACCGGCGTGTACGGGATGTACCGCGTGTTCCCGGGGGACGGCAACGTCGCGGTCGCGTACATGGGCGGCGTGATGGCCGTCTTCGGCGCGACGATGGCGCTGTTCCAGAACGACATGCGCCGGCTGCTCTCCTACCACATCCAGTCGCAGGTGGGCTACATGGTCGCCGGCGTCGGCATCGGCGGCGCGCTGGCACAGGCCGGCGCCTTCGCCCACGTGTTCAACCACATCCTCTACAAGGGGCTGCTGTTCATGACCGCCGGCGTCGTGATCTACCGCACCGGCGAGGAGAGCCTGAAGAAGCTGGGCGGGCTGGCCCGCGAGATGCCGATCACCGCGGGGGCGTTCACGGTGGCGGCGCTGTCGATCGCGGGCTTCCCCGGCTTCAACGGGTTCGTGAGCAAGGGGATCGTGATCTCCGCGAGCCACTACGCCTTCGAGAAGGGGCCGATCCACCTCGGCGACTTCTACACGCTCGAACTGCTCCTCCTGCTCGGGGGCGTCGGGACGTTCATGTCGTTCATCAAGTTCGGCTACTACGCGTTCTTCCACGGCGAGTACGACGGCAGCGTGAAGGACGCCAACCGCGGGCAGGCGGCCGCGATGGTGCTCGTCGCGGCGCTGTGCGTGTTCTACGGGATTTTCGACGGCGCGCTGTTCGGCCTGCTCCCGTTCGACGTGACCGACGGCGACGTGGTCGCCCACGCCTACCACACGTACACGGTGCCCCACCTGATCGAGGGCGTCGCGCTGGCGGTGCTGGGGCTGGTCGGCTTCGCGCTCGTCAAGAAACCCCTCTCCGGGCTGGGTCGGGTGCCCGACGTGGACAACCTCTACAACCCCGCGACGTTCTACGGTGCGCGCTACCTGGTCGTGGGCGTCACCGAACTGTACGCCCGCGTCGACGACGCCGCGGTCGCGTTCGCGAAGGCGTCGGTCCGGGCAGCGAAGGATCCCGACGCCGCGATCGCGCGGGCGACGGGCCGGGAGTCCGTCGAGACGAAAGCCGGGATCGACCGGAGCCTGCTGTTGGTGCTGGCGGTGCTGGTGGCGGCGCTGGCGGTGCTGTTGGTGTAGGCGACTCCAGCGACCGCGGCCTGCTGGTCACCCAACGCTTTCCGCGTTCTTCGAACCTCCGAGCCGTCGCTCAGTCGGCCGCCTGCCCGCCGTCGACCGGCAGCGTGTGCCCCGTCACGTAGGAGGCGTCCGACGAGCAGAGGAACGCGACCGCGCCGGCGATCTCCTCGGGGTCGGCGATCCGGTCCATCGGTACCTCCCGCATCGCCGAGGTGTCGTAGTCGGCGCGGAGCGTCCGGATCGCGGTCTTTACGAGTTCGACGGCCGTCCGAACTCGGTCCCACAGCGACGACCCGCCGGGCCCGCCGATCAGGCCGGACTGGATGTTCGTCTTCGTCGGCCCCGGAGCGACGGCGTTCACCCGGACGCCACGTTTGGCGTACTCCAGCGCGACCGATTTCGTCAGGCCGACGACGCCGTGCTTGCTCGCCGAGTAGCTCGAGAGCCCGCCCATCCCGACCAACCCGGCCTCCGACGCGGTGTTGACGATGGCGCCGCCGCCGTCCTCGACCATCACGGGGAGTTCCGCCTTCATGCACGCCCAGACGCCCTTGAGGTTGATGTCGACGATGCGGTCCCACTGGGCCTCCTCGATCCCCGTCGTCTCGACGAACCCAGTGAGGATGCCGGCGTTGTTGTGCGCGATGTCGAGGCCGCCGTACGTCTCGACCGCCACGTCGACCATGTTCTCGACCGAGGCGGTGTCGGAGACGTCGACCTCGACGAACGTCGCCTCGCCGCCGGCGCGCTCGATCAGGTCGACCGTCTCCCGCCCGCCGTCGGTGTCGATGTCCGCGACGACGACACTGGCGCCCTCCTCGGCCAGCCGCAGCGCCGAGGCACGGCCGATCCCCGACGCCGCTCCCGTGACCACTGCCGCCTGCCCGTCGAATCGTTCCATGCCACTGACTAATCGTTCGTTCAGCATAGCCCTTCCCCCTCGCCGCCGAAGAAGGCACGCGATCGACCGCGGTGACCCACGCGAACCGAGTTCGATAGAGCGGTATGTGATTTATCGATTCCCGAATCCCCGTCCGTGGCTTTATACAGGTGGCCTCGGTAATCCGCCCATGAGCAACCGAGGCGAGGATCTCGAGTCGCAGGTCGCCGAGCTACAGGCAGCGGTCGACGGGCTGACCGAGGAACTCGTGGAAACCAAAGAGCGTGTCCGGCAGCTCGAGGAGACGACCGACTCCCTCGAAGCCGACGACGGCGAGGCGGAGAGCCGGACGACCGCTGAACAGCAGGCACAGGCCCGCGGTGCGGAGCGCCGCGACGCCGAGTTCGTCGCCGAGCGCGACGACGACGCCGTCGAGGCCGCCGCCGAGGGGGAGGAGGAGGAATCCGACGACGACGACGGCGACGACATCATCGTCGCCTGAGGCCGTATGCACATTCAGGAACTCGTTCTGGACGACTTCAAGAGCTTCGGGCGTGAGACCCACATCCCGTTCTACGAGGACTTCACCGTCATCACCGGTCCCAACGGCTCGGGGAAGTCAAACATCATCGACGGGGTGTTGTTCGCGCTGGGGCTCGCGCGAACGCGAGGCATCCGCGCGGAGAAGCTCACTGACCTGATCTACAACCCCGGCGGCGAGGGGAGCAACACCGACGGCCCACGCGAGG
Source organism: Halolamina salina (assembly GCF_042678005.1). Lineage (GTDB taxonomy): Archaea > Halobacteriota > Halobacteria > Halobacteriales > Haloferacaceae > Halolamina > Halolamina salina. The sequence goes on from NZ_JBHUDH010000118.1 coordinate 34,799, forward strand.
CGTCGGTGACGGTCGTGCTGGACAACTCCGACGGCACCCTCAGCCGCTCGCAGGTGACCGCCGCCGCCGGCAGCGAGAACGTCGGCGACGTGGACGAGATCACCGTCAAGCGCCGGGTGAAGGAGACCGAGGACAACTACTACTCCTACTACTACCTCAACGGCCGATCGACGAACCTCTCGGACATCCAGGACCTGCTCGCACAGGCCGGGATCACCCCGGAGGGGTACAACGTCGTGATGCAGGGCGACGTGACCGAGATCATCAACATGACCCCCTACCAGCGGCGGGGGATCATCGACGAGATCGCGGGCGTCGCGGAGTTCGACGAGAAGAAGGCCTCCGCCCGGGAGGAGCTGGAGGTGGTCGAGGAGCGCATCGACGAGGCCGAACTCCGGATCGAGGAGAAGGAGTCCCGGCTGGAGCAGCTGGCCGACGAGCGCGAGACCGCCCTCGAGTACCAGGAACTCCGCGAGGAGCGCGAGGAATACGAGGGCTACCTCCGGGCGGCCGAACTCGAAGACAAGCGCGAGGACCTCGAACAGACCGAGGCGAAGATCGAGAACGCGGAGACGAAGCTCGAGGAGAAGCAGGCCGCCCTCGACGAGGCCGAGGGGAAGCTCACCCGACTGGAGGCGGAACTCGACGAGCTCGACTCCGAGATCGAGCGCACCGGCGAGGACGAGCAGCTCCGGGTCAAAAGCGAGATCGAGGAGGTAAAGGGCGAGATCGCCCGCCTCGAGGACCGTATCGAGGCAAGCCAGGAGCGCATCGAGGAGGCCGAGTCCGAGCGCCGCAGCGCGTTCGTGGACATCGACCGGAAGGAAGAGGAGATCGAGGAGCTCGAAGACGAGATCCGCGACCTGAAAGTCGAGAAGGCGAACGTCAAAAGCGACATCGTCTCGAAGGAGAGCGACCTCCAGGAGGTCGAAGAAGAGATCGAGAACGTCGACACCGCGTTCGACGAGCTCAAGGCCGAACTCGAACGCGAGAAGGAGGCGCTGGAGGCGCTGCGCGAGGAGAAAAACGAGAAGCAGCGCGAGAAGGACCGCCTGCTCGACGAGGCCCGGCGGCGCTCGAACCGCGTCAGCGACCGCGAGGACGAACTGCAGGAGGTCCGCGACTCCCTGCCCGACCTCCGGGCCCGGGTGTCGAACCTCCGCTCGGAACTGGACAAAGCCGAGAAGAACGAGTCCACCGCGGCGTCGATGGTCGAGGAGCTCAAGCAGCGTAAGCAGGAGCTCAACGGCGACATCTCCGAGGTGGACGAGGAGCTCCGGGAACTGCGCAACGAGTACGCCGAACTCGAGGCCAAGGCGAGCGACAGCGGCGACACGTCGTGGCCCCGCGCCGTCACGGCGATCAAGAACGCGGGGAAGCGCGGCGTCCACGGCCCCGTGGGCGAACTGGCGTCGGTCCCCCGAGAGTACGCCGAGGCGTGTGAGACCGCCGCC